>DASZZY010000192.1:0-8454 GCA_036260395.1 Actinomycetota bacterium | reverse complement strand
GCGACGGGCGGTACCAAGGGCCGGACTACTTCACGGTGGACTGATGGGCGAGCGCGGCGACCTCGAGCGCCCCGAGCGCACGCTCGCCGAGCGGACGCCGTTCGCCTACGCGCCCTCGCGGGAGTCGACCGAGATCGTCCGCATCCCCGACCGCTACGGGCTGTTCATCGGCGGCGACTTCGTCGAGCCCCGGTCCGGGCGGTGGTTCGAGACGATCAACCCGGCGACCGAGGAGCCGCTGGCCGAGGTGGCCGAGGCCGGCCCCGAGGACGTCGACCTCGCCGTGGCCGGCGCCCGCGAGGCGTGGGAGCGGCGCTGGCGCGACCTCCCCGGCCGGGAGCGCGCCAAGTACCTGTACCGCATCGCCCGGGCCCTCCAGGAGCGGTCCCGCGAGTTCGCCGTGCTCGAGACCCTGGACGGCGGCAAGCCCATCAAGGAGTCCCGCGACGTGGACCTCCCGCTGGCCGCGGCCCACTTCTTCTACTACGCGGGATGGGCGGACAAGCTCGACTACGCGTTCCCCGGACGGGTCCCGCGGCCCCTCGGTGTCGCCGGCCAGGTGATCCCGTGGAACTTCCCGCTGCTGATGGCGGCGTGGAAGCTGGCGCCCGCGCTGGCCACGGGGAACGTGGCCGTGCTGAAGCCCGCCGAGACCACCCCGCTGACCGCGATGCTGCTGGCCGAGGTGATCCAGGAGGCCGACCTGCCTCCGGGGGCGGTGAACATCGTGACCGGTGCCGGACGGACCGGCGCGGCCGTGGTCTCGCACCCGGCGGTCGACAAGGTGGCGTTCACGGGTTCCACCGAGGTCGGGAAGATCATCCGGCGGGCGGTGGCCGGGACGTCGAAGCGCCTGACGCTCGAGCTCGGGGGCAAGGCGGCCAACATCGTCTTCGAAGATGCCGCGCTCGACCAGGCCGTCGAGGGGATCGTCAACGGCATCTACTTCAACCAGGGCCACGTGTGCTGCGCGGGGTCGCGGCTGTTCGTGCAGGAGTCGGTGTTCGAGCCGCTGGTGGACCGGCTGAAGGGCCGGCTGGCGACGCTGCGGGTCGGCGACCCCCTCGACAAGAACACCGACGTGGGCGCCATCAACTCGAAGGCCCAGCTCGAGAAGATCGAGGAGCTCGTGGCCTCCGGCCAGGAGGAGGGCGCCGAGATCTACCAGCCGGCCTGCGACCTGCCCGACCGCGGCTACTGGTTCCGCCCCACGGTATTCACCGGCGTCTCGCAGTCACACCGCATCGCCCGCGAGGAGATCTTCGGGCCGGTGCTCTCGGTGCTCACGTTCCGCACGCCGGAGGAGGCCCTGGAGAAGGCCAACAACACGCCGTACGGGCTGTCGGCCGGGGTCTGGACCGAGAAGGGGTCGCGGATCCTGTGGATGACCTCGCGCCTGCGGGCCGGGGTCATCTGGGCCAACACGTACAACCGGTTCGACCCCTCGAGCCCGTTCGGGGGCTACAAGGAGTCCGGCTTCGGCCGCGAGGGCGGCCTCCACGGCCTGGAGCCGTACCTGGCGTTCGTCGAGGACGGCGCCGGTGCCCCGGCGATTCAGAGCGAGTACCCGGGCGGGTAGTAGATGCGCGTGACGACGAGGAACGCGGCGGGCGAGAGGACCAGCGCCAGGCCGATGCCCCACGGGCGCCAGCGCCGCCGGGCGAGCGCGACGACGGCCGCGATCCCGCCGAGGAGCTGGGTGCCCATCAGGACCGCCCACCCGGTGTCGGCGCGCTGCTGGCAGAGGTCGTCGGCGCCGCAGGCCACCCCGAGCGAGGAGGCCCACGACACCAGGAACCACACGCCGAGCCAGATCGACGCGAGCACGGTGAGGAGCGTCAGCCACCACGGGTTCCGCACGGTCCGGCCAGGATACCGGGGAGGTCGGCCGTGACCGAGCGGCTCCCGGTCCGCAAGACCTACAAGCTCTACATCGGCGGGGCGTTCCCGCGCTCGGAGTCGGGCCGGTCGTACCCGGTCCACGACGCCGAGGGCGCCGTCCTCGCCCAGGCCGTCCGGGGCTCCAGGAAGGACCTCCGCGAGGCCGTCCGCGCCGCGCGGTCCGCGTGGCCGGGGTGGTCCGGGAAGACCGCGTACAACCGCGGGCAAGTGCTGTACCGGGTGGCCGAGCTGATGGAGGGGCGGCGGGCGCAGTTCGTCGACGAGGTCGGCCGCACCGGCGCCGCCGATGCCGAGCTGGAGGTCGCCGTGGCCATCGACCGGTGGGTCTGGTACGCGGGGTGGGCGGACAAGGTCCACCACATCCTGGGTTCGGTCAATCCGGTGGCCGCCCCGTACTTCAACTTCACGATCCCTGAGCCGACCGGCGTCGTCGGCGTCGTGGCGCCCGAGGAGCCGGCGCTGGTCGGCCTGGTCTCGCGGCTGGCCCCGGCGATCGTCTCGGGCAACACCGCGGTGGTCCTGGCCAGCGAGCGGTGGCCGCTTCCGGCCATCACGCTGGCCGAGGTGCTGGCCACCTCCGACGTCCCCGGCGGGGTCATCAACGTGCTGACGGGCCTGAAGACAGAGCTGGTCCCGTGGCTGGCTGGGCACATGGACGTGAACGCCGTGGACCTCACCGGCGTCCCCGAGGAGCTCCGGGGCGACGCCGAGCGGGCCGCCTCGGAGAACGTCAAGCGGCTGGTCCGCGCCGGCGACGGCCAGACCGAGTGGCTGTCGGATAGCGCGCAGAGCCCCTACGCCATCACCGCCCTCATGGAGATGAAGACGGTGTGGCACCCGATGGGGGCGTGACCGAGGCCCCAGCGCCCGGCCCCAACACCGAGCCGGAGGGCTCACGTCGGCGCTTGACGCCGAGGCGCATCGCGATTGGGGTGGCCGGGTTCGCCATGGTCCTGGCGGGCCTCATCCTGTCGCTTCCACTGGTCCCGGGCCCAGGGTTCCTCCTCATCATCGGCGGGCTCGCGCTCTTGGCGACGGAATTCGCCTGGGCGGAGCGGTGGCTCCACACGGCGCGGACCCGCTTCGAGGCCGCGTCACGCAAGGCCGGCGTCGAGCCCAAGTACGCCGCCATCGCGGGGATCCTGATCGTCGTGGTCATCGCCGCCATCGGCACCTGGTTCGTCCTCCGATAGGCATCTCGCCGAAGCGTCTCCACATGGCCGGGTGGCTCTGGCCGGGTTGGTACGATGCGGGCGGTGCCGCTGTACAGGGAGCAGGGGATCGTCCTCGGGTCGGTGAAGCTGGCCGAGGCCGACAAGATCGTCACCATCCTTACCCAGGGCTCGGGGAAGGTCCGGGCGGTGGCCAAGGGGATCCGGCGGACGCAGAGCCGGTTCGGGGCCCGGCTGGAGCCGTTCACCCACGTCGACCTGCTGCTCTACCGCGGCCGGAACCTCGACACCGTGACCCAGGCCGACATCCTCCACCCGTTCCGCGGCCTCCGCGAGGACTTCTCGCTGTTCTCCGCCGGCGAGACGATGCTCGAGGCCGTCGACAAGGTCGCCGAGGAACACGAGCGCAACGTGCGGCTATTCCTGCTCCTCAAGCAGGGGCTCGAGGCCCTGGAGACCCGGCCCGCCGATCCCGCCGCGGTCGCCGAGTCGTTCCTCCTGCGGCTCCTCAATCTGTCGGGCTTCGCCCCCAGCCTCACGGCCTGCGCGGTGTGCGGGCGAACCCCGGTCGCCCGGTTCTCCGCCTCCCAGGGAGGTGCCGTTTGCGACGAGTGCCGCGACCGCGACGCCCGCCGCGCCTCGCCGGAGGCGCTGGAGTGGCTGGCCGGGCTGCTCACCGTGGACCTGGCCGCCGCCGGCGAGGCCGCGCCGCCGGGCCCGGTCCGGGGCGAGGCCCGGGCGCTCCTGTACGCCTTCGCCGAGTACCACATCGAGCGCCGGATCCGGAGCCTGCCGCTGCTGGCGGCCGGCTCACGGAACGACCAGATCCCGCTCGGCCGGTGAGCTACCTCCATGACCTCGACCGCTCGCGGATGCCGCGCCACGTGGCCATCGTCATGGACGGCAACGGGCGGTGGGCGGCCCAGCGCGGGCTGCCGCGGACCAAGGGCCACGAGCAGGGGGAGCGGGCGCTCTACGACGTGGTGGAGGGGGCGCTGGACGCGGGCCTCCAGTACCTCACGGTCTACGCCTTCTCCACCGAGAACTGGCGGCGCCCCGCGTCCGAGGTCCGGTTCCTCATGAACTTCAACCGCGACATCATCCGCAAGCGCCGGGACGAGCTGCACGAGCGCGGAGTCCGCATCGAGTTCCTGGGCCGCCGCGACCGGCGGCTGCCCGCATCGGTCCAGCGGGAGATGGAGGCCGCGGAGCGCATGACGCGCGGCAACACGCGGCTGACGCTCCTGATCGCCCTCAACTACGGCGGGCGGGCGGAGCTGGTCGACGCGGTGCGCCGGGTGCTGGCCGACCGCGACGCCGGGCGCCTCGGCGGCAAGCGCGTCACCGAGGAGACCATCGCCAGCCGCCTTTACCGCCCCGACGTCCCCGACCCCGACCTCGTGGTCCGGACCTCGGGCGAGATGCGGATCTCGAACTTCCTGATCTGGGAGGCGGCGTACTCCGAGCTGTGGTTCACCCCGGTGCTGTGGCCGGACTTCGACCGCGAGCACCTGTTCGAGGCCATCCGCGACTACCAGAAGCGCGCCCGGCGGTTCGGGGGGGTCGGCGACTGATGTACTACTTCGCATATGGCAGCAACATCGACGAGCGCACGATGAAGCAGGCGTGTCCGAACGCGCGCCTCGTCGGCGCCGGCCGCCTCGACGGCCACCGGGTGGAGTTCACGCTGTACTCCGACAAGTGGGGCGGGGGAGCGGCCAACGTCCAGCCCGATCCCGACGGCCACGTGTGGGGCGTGGTGTGGGAGGTCACCGAGGAGGACCTCGACCGCCTGGACACCTACGAGGGGCACCCGACGTTCTACCGGCGGGAGCAGGTCACGGTCCAGATGGGCGACGAAGCGGTGGAGTGCACGACCTACCGGGTAGCCCATCAGGAGGGCTACATCCGGCCCAGCGACACCTACCTGAACCTCGTCCGCTCGGCGATGCGGGTCCACGGCCTGCCGCCGGAGGCCCTCGACATGTTCGAGCAAGCGGCGATGCCGCCGAAGCCGCACATCTGAGCGGCCGGCACTACGAGGTGGCCCGCCGCCTGCCCAGCAGCACGGCGATGAGCGCCAGCCCTGCCAGCACCGCGGCCACGATCCGGAGGGGGCTCGAGGCATCGGTGGACCCCGGCCCCGGAGCGTCGGGGCGGCGAGTGGCACTGGGGCCCCGCTCCGGCCGGTCTTCCCGTCGCAGCCGGGGGATGGCCGCCTGGGCTCCGTCCCCGAAGGCCCTCCCCGCCGAGTCGCAGCAGCCGCCCCACACCACCATCCGGCTGCCGACCGCGACGGCGGCGTGCCCGGCCCTGGGCGGGATCGGGGCATCGCCGAGCCGCACCCACTCCCGCGTCCTCGGCCGGTACGCCGCGCCGTCCGACGCCGCCTCCTCGGCGCCGACCCGGCCGCCCCACACCGCCATCGCCGATCCCGTCCACACCGCCGTGTGCGACTCGCGCGGCTCGATCGGCGGCGGCTTCAGCGTCCGCCACGTGCCCTCGGCCGCGTTGTACGCGGCACCATCGCCGAGCGGCGCGCCGGCGCCTCCGGCACAGCACCCGCCCCAGACGATCATCTCGGCGCCCGTCCAGACGGCGGTGTGCGCGGCCCGGGGGCCGAGGGGGGCCTCGCCGATCCCGAGCCACCGGTCGCCTTCCGGGTCGTACGCGGCGCCGTCGCCCAGCGTCCGTCCGGCTCGCTGGCCCCCCCACACGATCATCTCGCGTCCTGTCCACACGGCGGTGTGGTCGCTCCGGGGAGCGATGGGGGCATCGGCCAGGGGACGCCATCGATCGGTTCGGGGGTCGTAGGCCGCCCCGTCGCCGAAGGCCCGAACGAAGACGGAGCCGCCCCACACCAGCATCTCGGTCCCGGTCCACACGGCGGTGTGGGCGCTCCTCCGGCCGATGGGCGCATCGGGGAGCGGGCGCCAGCTGTCGGCCTCGGGGTCGTAGGCCGCTCCGTCGTCGAACTCGTTCCCCTGCCGGTCGCAGCATCCGCCCCAGATCAGGACCTCCTCCCCGGACCACACGGCGACGTGGCCGGTCCGGGCCTCGAGCGGCGCCGGGGCCAGCGGCCGCCACTCGCCGGACCGAGGGTCGTGGCCCGCACCGTCGGCGTAGACCTCGCCGGCCGATGCGCCACCCCACATCACCATCTCGCGGCCGGTCCACACCGCCTCGTGGAACCCCCGCGGCTCCAGCGGCCCTCCCGGCAGGGTCCGCCAGCGGACGCGGTCCTGGGTGTCGGAGGCCGCTCCCGGAACCGCGGTCAAGGCCACCAGGACCGCGGCCACGACGGCGCCCCGAAAGGCGGTCACCGGACGGACCGCCCGACCGGGGCGAGGTTGACACTCGAGCGCACCCCGATATTGTCGCTGCTACGCCGTGTCGGGATGGTGGCTCGCCTCGTACGTGGTCCTGTGGGTCCTCGTGGTCGTCCTGGGGCTCGCGGTGCTCGCCTTGGCCCGCCAGGTGGGGGTCCTGCACCTCCGGCTGGGTCCCCGCGGGGCGCTGGAGATCGACGACGAGGGCCCGCCGCTCGGAGAGGCGCCCGAGCCGATCGACGCCCGTGACTCGAGCGGCCGTCCCGTGACCATCGGGGGACCCGGCACTTCCCAGCTGCTGATGTTCGTCTCGCCGGGATGCCCCGTGTGCCGTGAGGTGCTTCCTTCGCTCCCCGCCGCATCCCGCGTGGGCGGTATGGCCCCCGTGGTGGTCAGCGACGGCCCGCCCGACGAGGGGCCGGCGACGAACGGGACCCGGGCCCCGGTCGTGGTGTCGCCGGAGGTCGCCCGGGCGTACGGCGTCCCGGGCACCCCGTACGTGGTGGCCCTCGACGCGCAGGGCGTGGTCCGGGCCAAGGGCACCGTGAACAACCTGGAGCAGATGGAGGGGCTGGTGGACACGTCGCGACGGCGGATCGAGGAAGGGGTATCGGCCCGAACGTGAGCTTCGATCGAGCCGTCGAGCGGGCCGGGCGGTCGCTGGCCGCGAAGGGCAGCCGCCGGTCCTTCCTGGGGAGGATGGGGAAGGCCCTGGTGGCGGTGGCCGGCGGTCCGTTCGTGGCGGCGGCCCTGGCCCCGGACCGGGTGGAGGCGTTCCACATCTGCGGCCACATCTGGACCACGGGCTCGTGCCCCCACCCCTACTCGCCGCAGTCGCGCATCGACCGATTCGGCTACCCGGTCCATCCCACGTTCGGCTACCCGGTCGATGACTCGGGCGACATCTACAACTCACGGAGCCAGACCCGGCGGAAGGTCTGCGAGGTCGTCGTTGAGGAGAACTATCCGTGGACGGCGCCGGCGCTCCTCCAGGGGACGTGGAGCCGCTGCTGCGGCGGGCGCATCCGGCGGATCGTCGACTGCTGCTCGTACTCCAACACCAGGATCAACGGCGACGCGTCACTGACCGGGTACTGCTTCGGGGGGCGGAAGGTGTTCTGCATCACCTACCGCGACACCGAGATCCGGTGCTGAGCGAGGCGCTGCTGGGGATCGTCGTGGCCGCCTCCGCGGTGGCCGGGATCTCGACGCTGTTCAGCCCCTGAGGACTGTCGATGGTGCAGACCATCACCCCCGTGGTCCACGGGGGCCGGCGTGGCAGGTGGGCGGTGTCGGTGGCGCTCCACGCGCTGGGGGGCGTGGTCGCGGCGGCGGCGTTCGGCGCGACGCTGGGAGCGGGCGGCCGCCTGCTGGGGGCGCCTTGGGGCTGGGCCGGCGTGGCCGCGGCCGTGGCGGTCGCCGGCCTGTACGCCGCCCGGGAGCTGCTCGATCTGTCCATCCCCCTTCCCGACCGGCACCGCCAGGTGCCCGAGTGGTGGCGGGCCTACTTTCCGCCGCCGCTGAGCGCCTTCCTGTACGGCGCCGCGCTCGGCGTGGGCTTCCTGACGTTCCTCCGCCACGGGACCCTCGTGGCGGTGGCCGTCGTGGCGGTGGCGTCCGGCGACCCGGCCCTCGGGGCGATCGCCGTGGGGGCGTTCGGCATCGCCCGGGGGCTGTCGGTGGCCGTGGTCGCCTCGGGGAGGACCGACGAGCGGGTGGGCCGCGTGATCGACCGGCTGGACCGGCTGGCCATGTCCGGGTGGCCGCGGCTGGTGAACGGCGTGGCGCTGCTGGCGGTGGGAACGGCCGTCGTCGTCGCCGGGCTTCCGGCCGACGCATCGGGCCCGCACCCGGCCCTCCCGCTCGTGCTGGCCGCTGTGTTCGGATGGGCTGCGGTGGCCAAGGCGGCGCGGCCGGCCGCGTGGCGCGAGGCCCTGCGCGGCTATCGGCTTCCGCGCGCGATCGGCCGCCCGGCGCTCCTCGGCGTCCCGGCCTCGGAGGCCGCCGTCGCCGCCCTCGTCCTGGCGGGGCCGCCGCGCGCGGCGGGCGGG
>DASZZY010000191.1:0-20721 GCA_036260395.1 Actinomycetota bacterium | reverse complement strand
CGGCCGAGCACGTCCCGGAACAGATCACCGTGCTGCTCCACCCGCTCCAAGACCTGGTCCGGCCCGAAGAGCAATGCGTGTGCGGCGGCCGCGTCCTCGGCGGCCCCTTCCATCTCGTCCCACCTGACCGGTGTGGACACGACCGGCCGACCCCGGGCTCGCAGAGAGTACGGAGCGACCGTGGACCGGGTCCGGTCGTTCTGGACCCAGTCGACGAGGACCTTTCCGGCCCGCTCCGCCTTGCCGATCGTGGCCACAACGTCGTCCGGGCGGTCGCGGGCCAGCCGGTCGGCGATCGACCTGGAGAACTCCTTCGTCTCGTCGAACGTCGCCGTGCCACCCAGCGGGACGTACAGGTGCACCCCCAGGGAGCCGGAGGTCTTGGCGAACGAGGACAACCCCTGCTCCTCGAGCATCCCGCGGACCACGAGCGCCACGCGACAGCATTCCACAAGGCCGGCGGGCGGCCCGGGGTCGAGGTCGAACACGATGAACGTCGGCCGGTCCTCGGCGGTCCGGGGTGCCAGGAACGGGTGGAGCTCGATCGTTCCCAGGTTGACCACCCACACCAGCGAAGGGACGTCGTTCACCAGGCAGTACTCGTGTACCTCGCCCGTACGGATGCGGACGCCGTGGGTCTCCATCCACGCCGGGCGCCCGCGGCATCGCGTCTGGAACCACGACTGCCCCTCGACGCCCTCCGGGAACCGCCGGAGCGTCAGGGGCCGCTCGGCGATGTGGGGGACCAGGACGTCGGCCACGCGCACGTAGTAGTCGATCATCTCGCCCTTGGTGAAACCGCTCCGGTACAGCGGCTTCCCGAGGTTCGAGAGCGTGAGCTGCCGCCCGGCGACCTCCACGTCGACGCGGTCGGGGGGGCCCGGGGCCGGCGCCTGGCTCACGGCTCGCCCAGCATGTCGGCCACTGGGGAAGCGCTCGCCTCGAGTTGCTCGAGCGTGCACGCCTGCGGGTCGAGGTCGGGGCGCCACCGGCGGAACCGCGCCGGGTGGCGGAAGCGGGCCCGGTCCACCTGGTCGAAGGCCACCTCGCACACGAGCTCGGGCCGGACCGGGATCCAGTCGAGCTCCATGTCGGGCGTCCAGGTCCCGGCCGACCCTGCCAACCGGCCGATCGGGTTCCGATCGATCGCGAACCCGTCCCGCCATGGGTGGCGGTCGATCGGCACGATCAGCGGTCGCAGGACCGCCAGGAGCTCCGAGCGCATGGCCTCGCTGAACGAGCTCGCCACGCCCACGTGCCGGAGCCCTCCACGGTCGTAGACGCCCAGCAGCAGCGAGGCCACCACCGGCTCCTCCACGTACGTCCGGAACCCCGCCACAACGCAGTCGGCGGTCCGCTCGCGCTTGACCTTCACTATGGCTCGCTGCCCCTCGCGGTAGGGGAGCCGCGGGTCCTTGGCCACCACCCCGTCGATCCCCGCCCCCTGGAACCGCTCCAACCACTCGGCGGCGCGGGAACGCTCCCTGGTGGCCGGCGTCACGTACAGCGGCGGGCCGGCATCCCGCAACAGCGCCTCGAGGACGGCGCGCCGCTCGACGAACGGGGCCGTGCGGAGGTCGCGCACCCCGACGGCCAGGGCGTCGAAGGCCACGAACGCGGAGGGGGTCTCCCGCCGGAGCCGCTCCACCCGGGAGGCCGCGGGATGGAGCCGGGTCAGCAGCGCCGGGAAATCGAACCCCGCGCCGGTGACGAGGATCAGCTCGCCATCCAGGACGAAGCGCTCCTCGGGCAGCGCGGTCATGGCCTCGACGATCTCCGGGAAGTACCGGGCGAGCGGGCGGTCGTTCCGGCTCCGGAGGTCGACGCGGCCGCCGTCGCGGAACGCCAGGCACCGGAACCCGTCCCACTTCGGCTCGTACACGAAGCCGTCGGTGGGCAGCTCCCGCGCCAGGCGGGCGAGCATCGGCCGGACCGGCGGCCGCACGGGGGCGTCCATCGCCTCGTACCTACCCCGCGGGTGCCAGCATGAGCCCCGGCTGCTACGGGAGGCCGGGTGCCAGGACCGGGTGCGGGACCCGTTGCCCAGGGCGCCTACGTGAGGTCCAGCTCCATCCCCTCGTAGGCCAGGACGGGATCGGCCCCTCGGCCGTCGTAGAGCTCGCGGGCGCGCTCGAGCAGCACCTCGAGCTGGGCGTCGGAGTGCATGGGGTCGTGGTGGAACATCACCAGCCGGCGGACGTCCGAGACGGCGGCGAACGCCACGACGTGGGCCACGCTGGAGTGGCCCCACCCGATCCGCTTGGGGTACTCATCCTCGGTGTACTGCGCGTCGTGGAGGAGCACCTCGGCACCCTGGGCGACGGCGTGGCCCGAGATCCACTCGGGCTCGACGCTCCGCAGGTCGACGCCCAGCGCCGGCTCGTGGTCCGGGATGTACGCCAGCGCCTGGCCGTCCTCCTCCAGCCGGTAGCCGACCGTCGGCCCCCGGTGCGAGACGGGGTTCGCGCTGACCTTCGTGGTCCCGACCTTCCAGTCGTCGTCGGGCACGTCGTGGAACGTCGGCTGGGAGGGGATGTCCTGGAGGTGGATCGGGAACAGCGGCGGCGACAGGTACTGGGCGATCCTCCGCTCCAAGCTCCGGAGGGGGGACGGCGGCCCCCAGATGTGGAGGTCGACGTCCGGCGACCACAACGGCCCGAAGAAGCCGAGCCCCTCCAGGTGGTCCAGGTGGAGGTGCGTGAGGAACACGTGGATCATGCGGGGGAGCTCGTCCATCAGCGAGTTCCCCAGCGGGCGGATCCCGGTCCCGGCGTCGAGGATGATGAGGTCGCCGTCGCCGGTCCGGACCTCGACGCACGAGGTGTTGCCCCCGTACTTCACGGTCTCCGGTCCCGGGGACGCCAGGGACCCGCGGCACCCCCATACCCGCGCCAGCACCCGTTACCCCTCGTCCTCTTCCCAGAAGATGGCCACCGCCCCGACGAACTCGTCGGTCCGGGCGAACAGGGGGAACGCCGTCACCGCGATCTGCCGTCGGTCCCCGTCGACGCCGGTGATCCGCATCGAGCGGTGCGCCGGCCGGCGTTCGGTGACCGCCACGGCGAGCGGCATGTCGGTGAGCGGGAGCGGCTTGCCGGTGTCGGGGTCCTCCGGCGATACGAACGTGGTCCCGCCCCACTCCTCGGCGGTCATCTCCCCGGCCTCGGCGTACGTCTGGCCCAGGATCTCCTCGGCCGGCTCGTTGTAGTACACCAGCGTCCCGTCGGGGTCGACGAGGAACATCGGCGTGGCCACGGAGGAAGCCAGGCCGCGGGCCAGGATGTGAACGAGGTTGTGCTCCTCGCCCATGCCTCCTACTCCTGGCGCTGGCTGCCCTTGAGGACCGACTCCACGACGTCGCGCGGGATCTGGGCCGCGGACGTGAGGCCCTTCTTGACGGCCTCGGCGGTGTCCTGGCCCACCTCGCCGGCGGTCTCGACGGCCTGTTCGACGGCGCTCCGCGCCACCCCGGCCACGTCCTGCCCGACGCGCGTGGCGGCCTCCACGGCGCCCTCCACCGCGCCGACGGCCGTCCCGGCCACGTCGCCGCCCACCTCGGCGGCTCCCTGGATCGCGGCCCGTACGGCGTTCCGCGTGGCCCCGATCACGTCGCCCCCGACTTCGGCCACCGCCTGCACCGCGCCGGACACCACGCCCTTGGCGCCCTGGGCCAGCTCCACGCCGGCGTCCTTCGTGCCCCGCACCGCACCGCGGACGGTGTCGGTGACCACGCCGACGGCCGTGGTGGCCACCTCTCCCGCCCCGCGAAGGGCGCCGGTGACGATGTCGGTCGCGGTGGAGCGGACGCTCTCGACGATGTCGCCGGTGCCGCGGACCACGCCGACCACCGCGTTCTTGGCCCTCTCGAAGACGTTCTCCGCCATCTTCGTCACCTCCCGGCTCGCTCGAGACACTATAGCCCCGGGTGTTGGGCCGAGGAACCACCGAACCGGGGCCGATGGAGCACGGGGCGGGCGATATCCTGCGGTCATGCGCGACGAGGTCCGGCTGACGAAGTACAGCCACGGGGCCGGCTGAGCCTGCAAGCTCAGTCCGCAGGACCTGGCCCAGGTTCTGGGCCAGCTGGGCCCCACCGAATACCCGCCCGAGCTCCTCGTCTCGGAGGAGTCCCGGGACGACGCGGCCGTGTACCGGCTGCCGGGCGGCGGCACGCTCGTGCAGACGGTCGACTTCTTCACGCCGATCGTCGATGACCCGTACGACTGGGGGCGGATCGCCGCCGCGAACGCCTTCAGCGACGTCTACGCGATGGGCGGGACGCCGGTGCTCGCGCTCAACCTCGTGGCCTGGCCGGTCGACGACCTCCCGCTCGACCTCCTGGCCCGGGTGCTGGAGGGCGGCGCCAAGGTGGCCTCCGAGGCCGGCGTGGCCGTCGTCGGCGGCCACAGCATCCACGACCCCGAGCCGAAGTACGGGATGGCGGTGACCGGCTTCGCCGAGGAGGCGCGGCTCCTGCGCAACTCGACCGCCCGGCCGGGCGCCGCGCTGGTCCTGACGAAGCCGCTCGGCGTCGGGATCGTGACCACGGCGATCAAGCGCGGCGAGGCCTCACCCGAGCAGGCCCGGCTGGCCGTGGACGTCATGGTCGCGCTGAACGGGCCGGCCTCCGCGGCGGCCCTCGAGGCCGGCGCCCGGGCCGCCACGGACGTCACCGGGTACGGCCTCCTCGGCCACCTGCACAACATGCTCGAGGCTTCGGGCGCGGCCGCGGAGGTGGATGCCGCCGCGGTCCCGCTACTCCCCGGGACGCTCGACCTCGCGGCGCGCGGCGTGGTCCCGGGCGGGACCCGCTCGAACCACCGGTTCGTGGACCCCCACGTCGACTGGGGGGAGCTCCCCGAGCACGAGCAGCTCGTCCTGGCCGACGCCCAGACATCGGGGGGTCTCCTCGTGGCCGTCGCCGAGGAGCGGGCGGACGCGCTGTCAGGGGCGCTCGCCGAGCGCGGCATCGCCGCCGCGCGAGTGGGGACGGTGGCCGCTGGCCCTCGGGGGGCCATCCGCGTCCGGGGGCGGCTCGGCGGCCGGTGAGCGGCCGAATCGTATCCGGCTGGTAGGATTCGGCCGGGGGATGATCGAGCTGCCCAGAGACCTGTTCGAGCAGATCGTGGCCCACGCGGAATCGGAGCTCCCCAACGAGGCCTGCGGCGTGGTGGCCGGGCTCGACGGCACGCCCGTCCGCGTCTTCCCGATGCGGAACGCCGAGGCCAGCCCGGTCGTCTACCGCTTCGACGAGCGCGAGCAGCTCGAGGTCTTCAACCGGGTGGAAGACGCCGGGTGGGACCTGCTCGGGTTCTTCCACTCCCACACGCACAGCGAGGCGTACCCCTCGCCCACGGACCGAGCGCAGGCCCACTGGACCGACGCGGTCACCGGCGATCGGATCCCGGCCTACCCGGGGACGCGGTACCTGATCCTCTCCCTCCAGGACGCCCAGCGCCCGGTCCTGCGGGCGTTCCGGTTCGAGGGCGGAGAGCCCGTCGAGGAGGAGGTCCGGATCACGTGACGTTCACCGAGGACCAGGTCCTGCGCTACGCCCGCCACATCATCCTGCCCGGGATCGGCGGCGACGGGCAGCGCAAGCTGATGGAAGCCCGGGTGCTCGTCATCGGCGCTGGCGGCCTCGGGTCCCCGGCGGCCATGTACCTCGCGGCGGCCGGCGTGGGGACGATCGGGCTCGTCGACTTCGACCGCGTCGAGCTGTCGAACCTCCAGCGCCAGCTCCTCCACGACACCGCGGACGTGGGTCGGCCGAAGGTCGACTCCGCGCGCGACCGCATCCGCGAGCTGAACCCCAACGTCGATGTGGTCAGCCACCAGACGCTGCTGTCGTCGGCGAACGCCTTCGAGGTGCTCGGGGAGTACGACGTGGTCGTGGACGGCACCGACAACTTCCCGGTCAGGTACCTGGTCAATGACGCCACGCAGATGCTGGGCAAGCCGCTGGTCTACGGGTCGATCTACCAGTGGGAGGGCCAGGCGTCGGTCTTCCTCCCCGGCCAGGAGTCGCCGTGCTACCGGTGCCTGTTCCCGGAGCCGCCCCCGCCCGGCACGGTGCCCTCGTGCGCCGAGGGTGGGGTGTTCGGGGTCCTCCCGGGGATCATCGGGTCGATCCAGGCCGTGGAGGCCATCAAGCTCCTCCTCGGCGTGGGCCAGCCGCTGGCCGGCAAGCTCGTCCTCTACGACGCGCTGACGAACGAGTTCACGACGGTCCGGCTGCGGTGGGACCCGGACTGCCCGGTCTGCGGCAAGCACCCCACGGTGACCGAGCTCATCGACTACGAGGCCTTCTGCGGGCTCACGCCGGGCCAGGCCCCGCCGGAGGCCGAGCGGACGCCCGCCGCCCGGGAGGGCTAGCGTGGCGGTCCGCGTCAAGCTCCCCACGCTCCTGCGCCAGCACGCGGGCGGCGAGTCGGAGATCGCTGCCCGGGGCGGCACCGTCCGAGAGGTCCTCACCGACCTGGAGGCCCGCTACCCGGGCCTCACCCGGACCGTCCTCACCCGGGAGGGAGACCTCCACCGCTTCGTGAACGTCTACGTCAACGACGAGGACGTCCGCTTCCTCGGCGCGCTGGAGACCGGCGTGCGCGAGGGCGACGTGATCTCGATCCTGCCCGCCGTCGCGGGGGGATAATCGCCCGCATGCGGGCCACGGACATCCTCGACGCGGTCGGCGACACGCCCCTCGTCGGGATCCAACGGCTGTCGCCGAACCCCGCGGTGCGGCTGTGGGCCAAGCTCGAGGGCCAGAACCCCACCGGGTCGCTCAAGGACCGCATCGCCCGGGCCATGGTCGAGGACGCCGAGGCCTCGGGGGCGCTCCGGCCCGGGAACGTGATCCTGGAGCCGACCTCGGGGAACACCGGCATCGCCCTAGCGCTCGTGGCGCGCCGCAAGGGATACCGGCTGATGGTCGTGATGCCGGAGAACGCCAGCCAGGAGCGGGTCCGGCTCCTGGAGCTCTACGGTGCGGAGATCGTATTCAGCCCCGCGGACGCCGGCACCAACGGCGCCATCGAGGTGGCCCGGCGGATGGCGGAGGACCCGCGCTACTTCATGCCGTTCCAGTACGGGAACGCGGCGAACCCGCGGGCCCACTATGAGGGGACCGGCGCCGAGATCGTCCGCGACCTCCCGGAGGTCACCCACTTCGTGGCCGGGCTGGGCACCGGCGGGACGCTGATGGGCGCCGGCCGCCGCCTCCGCGAGCACGACCCCGGCGTGAAGGTCGTGGCCGCGGAGCCCGAGCTCGGGGACCCGGTGTACGGCCTGCGGTCGCTCGACGAGGGCTTCGTCCCGCCGATCCTCGACGAGTCGCTGCTCGACCGGAAGTTCCTGGTCTCGTCGGCGGACGCCCTGCGGGCCACCCGGGAGCTGGCGGAGCGCGAGGGGGTGTTCGCCGGGATCTCCTCGGGGGCCGTGATCCACGTGGCCCGGCGGATCGCCGCCGAGCTGGACGCGGGCGATATCGTATGCCTCCTGGCGGACGGGGGGTGGAAGTACCTCTCGACCGAGGCCTGGACCGCCGACGTGGAGCGGGCCGAGAAGCTCGTGGGGGAGACGCTGTGGTGGTGACGCGTGCCTGATGGCCGGCCGATCGGGGTCTTCGACTCCGGCGTGGGCGGCCTGACCGTCGTCCGGGCGATCATCGACCTCCTCCCGAACGAGCCGATCCTGTACTTCGGCGACACCGCCCGGTCGCCCTACGGCGATCGCCCCGTGGACCAGATCCGCGCGTTCGCCCGGGAGATCGCCTCCGAGCTCCTGGCCCGCGACGTCAAGATGCTGGTCGTCGCGTGCAACGCGATCGAGGTCTCGGCCACGTCGGAGCTGACCGACCGGGCCGGCGTGCCGGTGATCGGGGTCATCGAGGCCGGCGTCCGGGCGG
The DNA here is from genome assembly GCA_036260395.1 of Actinomycetota bacterium. GTDB lineage: Bacteria > Actinomycetota > UBA4738 > UBA4738 > CALAEC01 > DASZZY01. The sequence continues at coordinate 12,815 of DASZZY010000191.1, read as the reverse complement.
GGCTGCGGGCCACCCGCAACGGGCGGATCGGGGTCATCGGGACCCGGGCCACGATCGACAGCGGCGCCTATCCCCGGGCCCTGGCGGTCGAGGACGGTGGCGCCGAGATCCACACGCACGCCTGCCCGGCGTTCGTCCCCTACGTCGAGCGAGGAGACACCACGAGCCCCGAGCTGCTGGCGATCGCCCGGGAGTACCTCGCGCCGCTGGTCGCCGCCGGCGTCGACACCCTGATCCTCGGGTGCACGCACTACCCGCTGCTCTCGGGGCTGCTTCAGGTCGTGATGGGCCCAGAGGTCGTGCTGATCTCCTCGGCGGACGAGGTCGCAAAGGACGTGTACGGGGCGCTGGTGCGCGGGGACCTCCTCCGGATCGACGGCTCCCCCCCGACTCACGAGTTCCTGTGCTCGGGCGACCCCGAGTCGTTCCTGGGCCTCGGGAGCCGGTTCCTCGGGCCCGAGGTCGTCGAGGTTCGGCCGGTCCGCGTCGAGCGGGCGGCCGTCTCCGGGGAGGCCCCGTGGAGCTGATCGTCCTCGGGTCGCACGGCACCTGGCCGTCGGCCGGCGGGGCCACCAGCGGCCACCTGGTGCGCCACGACGGGCACGCGATCCTGCTGGATCTGGGGACCGGGACCGTGGCCAACCTCCAGCGGCACGCCGGGCTGTTCGAGGTGGACGCCGTGGTGATCTCCCATTCCCACCCCGATCACGTCACCGACCTGTACACCTACTACATGGCCCGGCGGTTCTCGCCGCAGTGCCCGCCCCCCATCCCCCTGTACCTGGCCCCCAAGGTCCTCGACCGCGTCGAGCCGCTGCTGTCGGACGACAGCGGCGACATGAAGCTGGCCCAGGCGTTCGACGTCCGGGTGGCGGAGCCCGGCCACGAGCTGGAGGCGGGGCCGTTCCGGGTCACGACCGCGGACATGGCCCACAGCGTCCCGACGATCGGGGTCCGGGTCGAGGCCGACGGGGCGGTCCTCGCTTACACGGCCGACACGGGGCCGACGGAGCATGCCGTCCGCATGGCCCGGGACGCCGACCTGCTGGTGTCCGAGGCGACCTGGCAGGAGGACGAGGGGGACCGCCCGCCGATCCACCTGACGGCCCGGGAGGCCGGCGAGCTGGCCAGCGCCGCCGGCGCCGGGCGTGTGGTCCTGACCCACATCCGGCCCCACCTCGACCGGAACCGGTCGCGCGAGGAGGCCGCCGGCGCGTTCCACGGCGACGTGCTCCTGGCGGAGGATGGGCTCCGCCTCGACGTCGGGGGAGCATGAGGGCCGACGGCCGAGGACCGGCCGAGCTCCGCGCCGTCCGCTACGAGGTCGGCTACCTCGACTGGGCCGAGGGGTCCGTCCTCCTCGAGATGGGCCGGACCCGGGTCCTGTGCGCGGCGTCGTACGAGTCCCGGGTGCCGCCGTTCCTCCAGGGCACCGGCAAGGGATGGGTCACCGCCGAGTACGCGATGCTTCCCCGCTCCACCGAGGTCCGGACCCCCCGGGAGGCGGCCAGGGGCCGGCTCTCGGGCCGGACGCAAGAGATCCAGCGCCTGATCGGGCGGTCGCTCCGGGCCGTCACCGGGATGGAGCGGATGGGGGAGGGGACTATCTGGATCGACTGCGACGTCCTCCAGGCCGACGGAGGGACCCGGACGGCGGCGATCACCGGCGGCTACATCGCGCTCGCGCTGGCGGCCCGGGCGCTGAAGGAACAAGGCAGGATCCGGGACGACGTCGTCGAGGACTCGGTGGCGGCGGTGAGCGCCGGGATCGTGGCCGGCGAGCGGCTGCTCGACCTCTCCTACGAGGAGGACGCCCGGGCCGACGTCGACTTCAACGTGGTGATGACCGGCTCGGGCGGCCTGGTCGAGGTCCAGGGCACGGCGGAGGGCGAGCCCTTCTCCCGGCAGGACCTGGAGGAGATGGTGACCCTGGCGGCCGGGGGGATCGAGCGCCTCACGGCGATCCAGCGCGAGGCGGTGGGCGGGTGACGCCGGCGGCGTGAGGTTCCCGCCGCGCATCGTGATCGCCTCGCGGAACCCCGGCAAGATCCGCGAGATCCGAGCCATCTGCGCCGACTGGCCGGTCGAGTGGCTGACGCACGAGGACCGCCGGTGGCCCGAGGTCGTCGAGGAGGGGGAGACCTACCTCGACAACGCGCGGCTGAAGGCCCGGGCGGTGGCCCGGGCCACCGGGGAGGCGGCGCTGGCCGACGACTCGGGCATCGAGGTGGACGCGCTCGGCGGCGCGCCCGGCCCGCGCTCCGCCCGGTACGCCGGCGAGGGGGCCACCGACGAACAGAACCTCCGGGCGCTGCTCACGGCCCTCGGCGGCGTCCCCCCCGAGCGCCGCACCGCGCGCTACCGGGCGGTGGCCGTGGCTGCCTGGCCCGACGGCCGGGAGGCCGCCGCCGAAGGGACGTGCGAGGGCCGGCTGCGCGAGGAGCCGGTGGGCGCGGGAGGGTTCGGCTACGACCCGATCTTCGAGCCGGAGGGCTACGGGCGGACGATGGCCCAGCTGGCGCCGGAGGAGAAAGACCGGATCAGCCACCGGGGGCGGGCCCTCCGGGCGCTCGGGGCCGCGCTCGCCGGGGGCTGACGGCGGATTGGCGCGCGCTGGCGCCACGCGGTAGTAGTGTCGGAAGCACCAGCAGACGAAGGAGGAGCGATGTGCCTGACGTGTGGATGCGGTGAGCCGAACGCCGACCACGGCGACGAGCGCCACATCACCTACGACGACCTCAAGCAGGCGGCCGAGGCGGCGGAGATCCCCGTGGACGAGGCGGCCAACAACTTCCAGCAGACGGTCAAGAGGGTCTAGCCTTCGGGCGGCTCGGCGTCGATCGGGGGTCCCGGGTGCCGGGGCGCCCGGGAGAGGAGGGGGCATGGCGATCCGGCTGAGGTACCGCTCGGAGACGGGGGAGACCCGGAACTGGACGCTGAAGGAGATCGTCCAGGGCTATCCGCTGGGCCATCCGAGCCATCCGCTGTTCGTCCACTTCCCGATCGCCTTCTATTCCGGCACGCTGGCGCTCGATATCCTCACTCGGATCACGCCCAACGCCGGCCTGGTCCTGGCGGCGACCTACCTGTACCTGGGGGCGTTCGCCGGCACGCTGCTGCTGGTCATCACCGGCCTGGTGGACTGGCTCGGCATGGTGCCCGGCTCGACCAAGCGGCGGATCGCCACCCGCCACATGCTCCTCCAACTCGCGGCCGCGGCCTTCTTCATCGTGACGTTCCTGCTGCGGTGGGAGTCCCGCACCCAGCCGCAGGCCGAGGTCCTGTGGATCGTCCTGGAGGCGGTCGGGTACGCGATCCTCTCGGTCGGGCAGTACCTCGGCGGCGTGCTGGTCTACGAGAAGGCCATGCGGGTCGGGGGCAAGATCACCGAGGCCGCCGAGCGCCCCCCGGCTCGCTAGAACGGGCGGGAACAATCCCGCCCGGTGACGGGTTATCTTCGGGCGGCACGCGCTCCACGGCGCCCGGAGGCGGCCGGTGGCGTGCCGCGCCGGGATCCTCCCAAGCCGTGTCGCAACAGCCCGGAAGCCGCGGCGTGGGGCGCGCGGGACGGACCCCCGGCAACCACGTTCGTCGCGCGAATTCAGCGGCGGGTGATAGAAGCCGGGGCTGGAATGGGTATGAGTGAGGGATTGAGGATCGACGATGAGTGAAGTCGCACACGCGCTGCCGCACCCGACCGACGTCGACGACCTGCGCCTCTACCTGGAGGCGGCGGGCGCCGAGCCCCTCCTCACCAAGGAGGAGGAGGTCGCGCTGGCCATGGCCATCGAGCGGGGCAAGGAGGCCGAGCAGAAGCTGGCCTCCGGCCGGATCCGTTCCGAGGCCACCCGGCGCCGGCTGAAGGAGGAGATCCGCCAGGCCGCCCGGTCCCGGCGGCGGTTCATCCTCGCCAACCTCCGGCTCGTGGTGTCCATCGCCAAGAAGTACCAGGGGCAGGGCCTCCCGATGCTGGACCTGATCCAGGAGGGGAACATCGGCCTGATGCGCGGCGTCGAGCTGTTCGACTGGCGACGGGGATTCAAGTTCTCCACGTACGCGACGTGGTGGATCCGTCAGGCGATCACCCGGGCCATCGCGGACCGCGGCCGCCAGATCCGGATCCCGGTGCACGTCCACGAGCGGATCCGCAAGGTCCGGCAGACGCGGGAGCGCCTGGCCCAGCGGACCGGCCGCGAGCCGACGCCGGAGGAGGTAGCCAAGGCCGCCGGCCTGCCGGTCGAGGCCCTCGACCAGCTGGACGCGGCCGCCCGGCAGGAGCCCCGGTCGCTCCAGGAGCCGATCGGCGAGGAGACGGAGCTCGGGGACCTGATCGCCGAGGCCGAGGAGGAGAGCCCCATCGACGCGGTGGAGGACAGCCTCCTGCGCCAGGAGATCGGCGTGGCGGTGGAGAACACGCTCGAGCCGCTGGAGCGCGACGTCGTGGCGCTCCGGTACGGGCTCGGGAACGGGCACCCGCTCAGCCTCCGCGAGGTCGCCGAGCGCGTCGGCGTGTCGGCGGAGACGGTCCGGAAGGTCGAGCGCACCGCGCTCCGGAAGCTCCGGGAGTCGGAGCTGTTCGAGGGCGTGTGGTGAGCCTGCCGCCCCGACCCTGACCGCCGTTGCCCGTCGTCGTCACGGGGGCCAACGGGCTGGTCGGACGGGCGCTGGTTCCCCGCCTCGCCGGGCGCTCCGTCCAGGTCCGGGCGGTGGTCCGGGACCGGACGGCGGCCGAGCCGATCCGGCGGCTGGGCGCCAAGGTGGCGGTAGCCCGCCTCGAGGACACCGAGACCCTGAGCACCGTGATGGCCGGCGCACACACCGTCTGCCACCTGGCCGGCGGCCTCGATCTGCCGGACGATGCGGCCTACCTGGACTCGAACCTGGGGACGACGCGCTCGGTGCTCGAGGCCGCTGAGGACGCCGGGATCGCCCGGGTGCTGTTCCTGTCCTATCCGGGGGCCTCGCCGGACGCCGCCAACGCCTACCTGCGGGCCAAGGGCATGGCGGAGGAGGCGGTGCGCTCGGCGCCCTTCCAGCACGCGATCCTTCGGTGCACCCACGTCTACGGCCCCGGTAGCCGGTGGCTGGCGGGGATGGGCGAGGCGGCCCGCGGCCGCGTCGCCGTGGTGGTCGGTCCCGGGACCCAGCGGGTCGCGCCGGTGTTCGTGGCCGACGTGGTCGCCGCCCTCGAGGCCGCGGACGACCGGGCGTCCGAGGTGGCCGGCACCTTCGGCCTCCAGGGCCCGGACGAGGTCACGGCCGACGAGCTCACCGACCTCCTGGCCGGTCGCCGCCGGCGCAAGCTCCACCTGCCGGTGGCCGTGGCCCGGCGGGCGGCCCGCATCCGGGCCGGCCACATGAGCCACACCCTGCTCGAGATCCTGGCCGCCGACAGCCTGGCCGACGCCCCGGACGCCGCCGCGGAGTTCGGGCTCCGGCGTACCTCGCTGGCCGACGGGCTGGCGGCCTCCTGATCCCGCGCGGTAGCGGCCCGCGCCGCTCCGGCGCATACTCCCGGATGCCCGCACCCGAGGAGGGAGCCGCGATGTTCTCCAGGATCCTCGCCGGCACGGACGGCTCGGACACGGCCGCCGTCGCCGTGGCCCACGCCGGCGCCCTGGCCGCCAAGGTCCAGGCCGAGCTGGTGCTGGTGAGCGCCTACCGCCGCTCGGGCGGCGACGACTCCCCGCTCGGCGCCGATCACGACCACGCCGAGGACGACGTGGCCAGGAGCATCGTCGAGCACGAGGCCCGGAGGCTCGGGGACCGCCTCGGGCTCCGCACCGTCGTGCAGGAGGGGAACCCCACGGACGTGATCCTGGACATCGCCGAGGAGCAGGCCGTGGACCTGATCGTCGTCGGCAACAAGGGGATGGCCGGGGCCCGGCGCTTCTTCCTGGGGAGCGTCCCGAACAACGTGGCCCACCACGCGCCGTGCCACGTCCTCATCGCCCATACGGTGTGGGCCGAGCGAACCGACGATCCGCTGTCGGTCGACGGGCCGCTGTACGGGAAGGTGCTGATCGCCACCGACGGCTCGCCGACGGCCCGTGAGGCGGTCCACGTGGGGGCCGAGCTCGCCGCGGCGATCGGGGCCCAGGTCCTATTGCTGCACGTCGGCGACCCCGACCGCGGGAAGGGGGTCCTCGAAGAGGCCGAGGCCGCGCTCGGCGGGCAGGTCGGCGCGTCGTCGGCGACGATGGAGGGCGATCCGGCCGAGCGGATCCTCGACGTGGCGGCCGGCGAAGGGGCCGACCTGATCGTTGTCGGCAACAAGGGCATGACCGGAGCCCGGCGGTTCCTCATGGGCAGCGTCCCCAACAACGTCGCCCACCACGCCGAGACGAACGTCCTCATCGCCAAGACGGCCTGACGTTTGCGGCCCCGGCCCGGCGGGTATCCGCAAGATCGAGCCCTACTCTTGAGGAGGAGGTGCCCATGTCGACCATCGAGGAGTCCGTCGAGGTCAGCGTCCCGGTGCGCACGGCGTACAACCAGTGGACGCAGTTCGAGGACTTCCCGCACTTCATGCAGGGCGTGCAGGAGGTCCAGCAGATCAACGACACCAGGCTGCGGTGGCGGGCGGAGGTCGCCGGCCAGCAGCGCGAATGGGAGGCGGAGATCACCGAGCAGACCCCGGACCAGCGGATCGCGTGGACCGGGTTCGCCGGGCCGGACAACGCCGGGGTCATCACGTTCCACCGGATCGATGACGACACCACCCGGGTGATGCTCCAGATGGAGTGGAGTCCCGAGGGCACGCTCGAGAAGGCCGCCGACGCGGTCGGCGCCGTCAAGACCCGGGTGAAGGGTGACCTCCGCAGGTACAAGGAGTTCATCGAGGGCCGGGGCAAGGAGACCGGTGCCTGGCGAGGCGAGGTGCATCAGCGCCAGGTCAGCTGACACCCGCACGTCGACGGCGAGCCCCCGCGGAGCGCGGGGGCTCGTCCGTGCGAGAGGGGGGATTCGAACCCCCACGCCCTTTCGGGCACCGGATCCTAAGTCCGGCGCGTCTGCCGGGTTCCGCCACTCTCGCCGGCACGAGGATACGCGCGTTCGGCGCTCGTCTTCCCTGGTCCTGGCGGTCACGAGAGCGCGGCCCTCCGACGCCTGCGATAGCGTCCCAGCCGTGGCAGAACCCTCCCGCCGGCTGGATCGACGTGTCCTGTTCCTCTGGTGGACGGTGGGGGCGGGCGTGGCCATGGTCGCCGTGGTGGCTGCGGCCGTGGGCGAGATGGTCTTCCAGGGGATTCCGTCGTCGCTGACCGTGGCCGTACCGATCGCCGCGGCCGTCGCGGCCGTGGCTCTGCCTCTCCTCCGATTCCGCCGGTGGCGGTACGCGATCCGCGAGCGGGACTTGCTCATGTCCCGGGGTGCGTTGTTCTTCGTGCTGACGCTCATCCCTTTCGACCGGATCCAGTTCGTGGAGACACGCCAGGGCCCGCTCGACAGGCTGTTCCGGTTGAACCAGGTGATCGTGTACACGGCCGCCGGGAGCGCGGGACGGATCCCGGGGCTCGATGCCGCGGAGGCCGAATCGCTGCGCGAGGAGCTTTCCAGGGTTGCCGGAGCGCAGACCGTCTGAGCGGAAGCGCCTCCACCCGTCCGCCGTCGCGGTGTGGACGATCGAGACCATTACCCGTTTCGGAGTCGGTGCGGCCGCACTCGTGCTGGTGGAGCCGAGCGCTGTGCCGTTCGTGCTCGGCGCGCTCCTCCTGACCGTCATCGTGGCCACGGGGTGGTTCCTGCGGTTCGCCTACTGGGTCGAGGGGGACACGCTGATCGTGGAGGGCGGCCTCGTCGGCCGGTGGCGACGGGTGATCCCTCTCCCCCGGATCCAGAGCGTCGACTTCGTCGAGAAGCTGCGCCATCGGGTCTTCGGTGTGGTCGAGCTCCGGATCGAAGCAGCGGGCGGCCGTCAGACCGAGGCAGCGCTCGTCGCGGTGACCCCCGGGGAGGCCGAGAACCTCCGAGCCCGGCTGCTCGCCCGGGGTGGGGCGCCCCCCGCACCGCACGTCGAGACGCCCGTCCTGGCAAGTTTGGGTCCCGGGTTGCTGGCACTCGCCGGGATCACTGGAGGACGGGTGGCGGTCATCGCGGTGATCCTCGGATACGCGCAAGACCTGGCGTCGGACCGGTTCCTGGTGAGCCTGTTCGAACGTCTGGGCCGAGCTGGATCCAGCGGCGTGCTCCTGCTCCTGGCGGCCATAGCTGCCTTCCTCGTGCTGTCACTGGCCGTCTCCATCGTGGCCACCATCGTGGTCTATTGGGACTTCACCCTCCGGCGGGAGCGCGATCGGCTGGTCGTCTCCCGGGGATTGCTCGAGAAGCGCCGGGCAGCCGTTCCCCTGAGCCGCCTGCAAGCGATCGTGCTGGAGCAGAACCTCGTGCGCCTGGCGTTCGGGCTCGCCTCCCTCCGAGCGATCACCGCAGGCTTCAGCGGCAGGTCGGAGGAAGAGAAGGAGACGAGCGTCCTGCTCCCCATCGCCGATCAGGAACGGGCCCTGGCGGTCGTCGCCGAGCTGTTCGGCGATCCAGCTGCGCGCTTGTTCTCCCGCCTGGAGCGCCCCCCGGTACGGGCGCTCGTTCGCCGGTTGATCTGGTGGTCGGCCCCCGCGGTCGCGATCGGGCTGGCCACATCGCTCGTGTGGGGCCCGCTGGGAGCGCTGGTGTTCGTCCTGGTCCCGATCGCCTGGCTGTTGGCCGTCGCGTCGTGGGTCGCCCTCGGCCACGTCATCGACGATGGTCTGGGGGTGGCACGGTCGGGGGTCCTGGTCCGGCGCACGACGTTCACGCCTCTTCGCAACCTGCAGCATCTGTCCCTGGCGGCCTTGCCCGACCAGCGACTGCTGGATCTCGGGAGCTTGAGGCTCGAGGTCCCGGGGGCGAGCACGCCGCTACGGGATCTGGCCCGTGCGCGGGCGGAAGAGCGGTTCGCTCTCCTCAGCGAGTCGATGGCCGGCCGAGCGTCACACAGCGACGGGGGTTCGGGAAGATGGGGCGGCCGGGGGAAGTGATGCGATAGCTATCGTCCGCCCGTCGTGGCCGGCGGAGGGGGGATCCGGCGGTTTCCGTGGGCCGCACAGGAGTCGAACCTGTAACCTTGGGATTAAGAGTCCCCTGCTCTGCCAGTTGAGCTAGCGGCCCGGGACGGGTGACCGAGGGGACTCGAACCCCCAACCTCCGGGACCACAACCCGGCGCTCTAACCAGTTGAGCTACGGCCACCACGCCCAGCGATTGTAGCAGCGCGCGGGGTCGCTTCCTTCAGGGGCGGTCCTCCGAACGGCCTATTGACCCGGCTCTCGGCACCCCCTACCCTGCCGACGTCGTTTTCCGGGAGAGGGGGACAACTCATGCGTCGCGTGCGACTGTCGGTCGGCTTCGCGCTGACCGCTTCATTGATGGCCGCCGGATTGATCGCCGCCCCGCCGGTCTCCGCCGCACCCAAGTGCTTCGGGATGGCGGCCACGATCGTCGGCACCGGTGGCGGCGACGACATCTTCGGGACGCCGGGCGTCGACGTCATCGTCGGGCTCGGAGGCAAGGATCTCCTGGTGGGCTTCGGCGGCGCAGACCGGCTCTGCGGCGGCGACGGGGCCGACGACATCGACGCCGGGGGCGGGAACGACAAGACCAACGGTGGGGCGGGCAACGACATCACCGGCGGCCTGGCCGGAGCTGATCTCATCCTCGGCGCCGGAGGCCATGATCTCCTGTTCGGCGGCTCCAAGAAGGACACCGTCAAGGGTGGTAAGGGATCGGATCTGCTCTTCGGCAACAACGGGAACGACACGCTTCGCGGTGGTGGCGGCTTCGACATCCTGCTCGGGCAGGGAGACAACGACGTGGTCGACGGTGATGGGGGCGAGGACCTCGCCTCGTTCTTCTTCTCGAGGAACGGGGCCGGAATCACCGCGAACCTCGAGACCGGGATCGCCACCGGGGAGGGAAACGACACGCTCAGGGATGTCAATGGGTTGCAGGGATCCGGCGACATAAGCGCCGATGATGAGTTCACCGGGGACGAAGGACACGATTTCTTCTTCCCGCATGGTGGGGCTGACACCGTCGATGGTGGAGCCGCGAACGACCTCGTCCTGTTCCCGCTGGCGCCGGGCGCGGTCACGGTCGATCTGCAGGCCGGGACCGCGTTCGGCGAGGGCCCGGATGTCCTGCTCTCGATCGAGATGGCGGCCGGCTCGGAGTTCGGGGACACGCTGCTCGGAACGGACGGTGCCAACGAGTTCTATGGCCTGAAGGGGCCCGACGACATCACGGCCTTGGGCGGGGACGACCTGCTCTCCGGGGGGAACGGCACGGACACCGGCGACGGCGGAGACGGCACCGATACGTGTCTGGGCATCGAGAACGATTCGAACTGCGAAGAGTTCAGCGCGGCCGTCGCTCGCCCGGCGCGACCCGATGCCGCCCGCACCAGCCGCAAGGTGCCGCCCACGGCGTCGCTCGCCTCGCTCCGGCCCTCGTACTAGACATCGGTGGAGCGCCGCGCCTCCGGGCGCGGCGCTTCATCCCGCTTGGTCCACCATGTCCCACTCGATTGACCGGTTTGTCTCTTCCGCCCGCGAGACACCTGCCGTACAGTGGTGGAGATGACCTCCACCGCCATCCGGGGCCTCCTGGTCGCCGCGCTCGCGGCGGGGCCGCTCCTGGCCGCCTCGCCGGCCCTCGCCGCGCCGAAGTGCGACGGCAAGAAGGCCACGATCGTGGGCACCCGGAGGAACGACTTCCTGAAGGGCACGGCGAAGCGGGACATCATCGTCGGCCGGGGCGGCGGCGACTTCATCAAGGGCCGGGGCGGGAACGACATCGTCTGCGCCGGACCGGGCGACGACTACGTCGTGGCCGCGGGCGGGCACGACCAGGTATTCGTCGCGGGCGGCAAGGACTTCGTGAACGGGGGTCCGGGTCGGGACCAGATCTTCGGCGGCAGCGGCGACGACTTCGTGCGCGGGCGATCCGGCGATGACCAGATGTTCAGCGGCGACGGGGCCGACATCGCCGCCGGGGACGACGGGAACGATCTGGTCGACGGGGGTAAGGGCGACGACTCCGTCTACGGGGGCGTGGGCGACGACGAAGTGCGGGCGGGCGCGGGGAACCTCGACCTGGTGTACGGCAACGTCGGCAACGATACGCTCGTGGGGGGGGCCGGGCAGGAGTACCTGCTCGGCCAGGACGGCGACGACGTGATCGACGGCGGTACCGGGGCGTTCGACATCGTGTCGTACTTCTTCGCCGGAAACCCGAACGGCGTCGAGGTGAACCTGGCCACCGGCAGCGCCACCGGCGAGGGCACCGACACCATCACGAACGTGGAGGGCGCGGAGGGGTCCCAGGTCAGCGACCAGCTGTTCGGCAGCGACGGCAACAACTTCTTCTACCCTCTGGCCGGGGACGACCTCGTGGAGGCGGGGCCCGGCACGGACATGGTTTCCTTCGTCCGCGCCACGGCCGGCGTGACCGTCGACCTCGGCCTGGGCGTCGGCACCGCCACCGGCGAGGGGTCCGATGCGCTGACGAGCATCGAGAACGTGCAGGGATCCTCCAACGGCGACACGATCACCGGGAACCTCGTGCAGAACGGGTTCCTGGCCGGTGGCGGGAACGACACGCTGAACGGCGGCGCCGAGGACGACTATCTCGACGGCGGAGACGGGACCGACACGGGCGATGGCGGTCTGCCCGGGCTGGCCGGGGACGTGTGCGTCAACATCGAGACGATGACGAACTGCGGCCCGATCGGTCCTCCGCCGCCGCCCGTCCCCGTCCCGCCGGTCCCCGAGCTGCTTCCCCGGCCCTAGCCGCGCAGCTCCTCATCCAGCGACAGGCGGAGGCGCACGCCTTCGGCGGCGAGGTCCTCCAGGAACTCGTCCGGCGTCAGCACGTCCTCCGGCGGGTGTACGCCCGGCGGGATGCGCCCCTCCGCGAGCCAGCGGGCGGCCACGGCGATGGGGATGGCGGTGCCGAAGGCGCCGGCCGAGATGCCCTCCGGCGTGGGACGGAACAGGGCCTCCCCGGTGAACGCGGCGGGCCGGCCGCCCCGGTTCCCGGCCACCCGGACCACGAGCGCCTCGACGTCGCGGGGCGGTCCTTCCGGCTTCGGCAGCCGGGCGAGCACCGCCCGGAGGACCTCCCGGGGGACCACCGCGCCGGATGGCGTCCCGACGGGGTCGTCACCGGCCAGGCCCAGCCCAACGAGGAGGCGGAACCCGTCGGCCACCGCGGGCGGCAGCGCCAGCCGCCACCGGACGTTCCGGACGCCCTCGATCGTCCGGGGCAGCGTCGCCAGCTCGGAGTGGAGGGTATAGACCGCCTCCATGTCGCCGAGCGGCTCCGGGAAGCGCCACCGCACCGCGCCCGACCCGGCCGGCACCTCCCGCAGCTGGCCGTTCTCGTACACCATCGCCGGCATGGTGAACTCGTCGAGGATCGTCTCCGCCGAGTAGGGGATCCCGAACCCCGCCTCCTCGTCGATGGCCCCGTCCACCAGGTCGATGGACGACGCGGCGTCCAGCCGATCGGCGCCCGCCCGCGCCAGCACGTTCGAGAGCCCCGGACAGCAGCCCATGCCCACGACCGCAGCGACCCCCGCGTCGCGGAATCGCTGGTCGAGCTCCAGCTGGCGGAGCGTCATGTGGTACAGGCCCCCGAGATCGGCGTACGGGACGCGCGCTTCCAGGGCCCCCTCCATGACCGCGAGGTTCAGCCGGTACGGGACGCAGGAGGCCACGGCGTCGACGCCGGCCAGCGCCTCGGGCGTCGCCCCGCCGCGTTGCGCCTGGCCCCGGCCCG
>DASZZY010000190.1:0-11104 GCA_036260395.1 Actinomycetota bacterium | reverse complement strand
CGCGCTGGCGCCTCGGATCGGTGCCGAGGACCGCGTCGACGCCTGGACCAAGGCCCGCGAGGACATCCGGCGGGCCATCGAGGAGCGGGCGTGGAGCGAGGGGCTCGGGGCGTTCGCCCAGGCGTTCGACTCCGACGTCCTCGATGCCTCGGCCCTGCTCATCCCGATCGTCGGCTTCCTGCCGCCCACCGATCCCCGAGTCCGGGCGACGATCGATGCCGTCGCCCGCGACCTGACCCACGAGCGAGGATTGGTCTACCGGTACCGCGCCGACGACGGCCTCCAGGGCGAGGAGGGGGACGTTCCTGCTCTGCACGTTCTGGCTGGCCCACGCGCTGGCGCTGGCCGGGGACCCGGCCCGGGCCCGCGAGGTCTTCGAGGGGGCCGCGGCCCAGGCCAACGACGTCGGGCTGCTGTCCGAGGAGGTCCATCCGGGGACCGGGGAGCTGCTCGGGAACTTCCCGCAGGCGTTCAGCCACATCGGGCTGATCAACGCCGCCTGGGCCATCAGCCAGGCGGAGCGGTCGCCGCCGCCGGGAACCTGACCGCGCGGGCCGGGGTCGAAGGCACCATGAGGATCCTCCGGGCCGTGGCGCTGATCATGGCCCTGGGCGCCTGCGGGGGAGCCGGCGGCCCGGGGTCGGATCCGGTGTCCCCTCCGTCCGACCCGGACGCTCCGGTGGCCGGTCCGACGGGGCCGGGCTCGCCGGTGTCGCCGTCTCCACGGCTCGTCCGTCCCCGCGAGGGGCTCGTCGACGTCCATCCGATCCGGTGGGAGCGGGCCAGGGTGACGGAGCCCCGCACGCTGCTGGTCGAGTTCACCTCGGGGGTGGAGGCGTGCTACGGCCTGGACCGCGTTGAGGTCCGCTCCGGCCCTCGCGCCGTCACCGTCACGCTGTACGAGGGCCGTGTCCCGATGGCCGAGGCCTGCATCGAGCTCGCGGTCCAGAAGGCCGTCCAGGTCCGGCTCGCCGAGCCGCTCGGGGACCGTGACATCCGGGACGGCGCCCGGGCGGGCTGAGCAGGAACGCGACCCAGGACGTCGAACATCTCATTCGGGACATCCCCGAAACGTCTCCACGACCAGGAGGGATCCATGCGCAAGTCGCTCTTGTTCCTGACGGTCGCCGTGGCGACCGTGGTGGGCGCCGCGGCCGGCCCCGCGGCGGGCCAGCTCGTCTCCGTCGTTCCGCTCGAGCAGGAGAACGTCGAGCACGTCACCAACCGCAGCGGGATGACCGGCGGGCACATCGACCTCCAGCCCACTCGCCCGAGGGCCGAGGACCGGCTGGGGCCCGACCGGCTGTACGTTGGCGCGTACGGCCTGGGCTTCCGGATCTTCGACGTCTCGACCCCCGACGACCCGGTGCTGATGGGGCAGTACACGCCGGGGCTCAGGGCGGACGCGGTTCCCCAGGGCACGATCATGGGGGAGCGCCACATCGCCGTCCTCCAGGGCACCCGCCGGGTCACCAACCCGGCCGCCATCCGGACCGACCGGACGGAGTTCATCGACGTCACGAACCCGCAGCAGCCGAGGGTGCTGTGGACGTTCATCGGCCAGGACGACGGCGAGGCCCACATGGGCAAGGTCTTCGACCAGCGGAGCTGGTGGATACCCACCGGCGGCACCGGCGACAACGGCCTCCGGATCTACGACATGCGGCCGATCCTCAAGGAGCCCCCGCAGGCCCCGGAGCGGCTGTTCCCGCCGGACGAGTGCCGCGCCAGCGCCGACGTCCGGTGCGACCCCGTGGCCCTGTGGGAGAGCTCGCCCTACCGCGACGATGATGAGCCGGTGGGGCACGGCTTCACCCACAGCCACGAGGTGACGGTCTACCCGAACTACCCGGTCCGCCAGCCCGACGGCTCCTACGCCCGCCGGACCATCCTGCTGATGGCGGAGGGCGGGAACTACCTGAACGACGCCGGCGAAACCGGGAGCCTGTTCATTATCGACATCACCGACCCCCGGAACCCCGTGGTGCTCGAGCGGTGGATCCACGAGGGCGGGGAGGGCCACCACCCGATCCGCTACTACCACGAGGCGCAGTTTTTGGACTCGGACCGGCGGACGATGCTCCTGACCGACGAGGACCTGCACAGCGGCTGCGGCGAGGGTGGGAGCGGCGTGTACGCCCTGCGGGTCTCGGAAGACCTCACCGAGCTGCAGGAGCTGTCGGAGTGGTTCATCCCGCCGGGCACGCCGGCGCCGGTCTGCGCGCCGCACGTGTTCGACTCCGAGCGGAACCTGGTGTTCTTCGGGTCGTACACCGCCGGGCTCCAGGTCGTGGACTACGCCGATCCCTCGAACCCCGAGCGGGTGGGCTCGTACATCCCCGAGGGCAGCAACGCGTGGGGCGCCATCTTCTGGAAGGACGTGATCTACGTCGGCGAGATGGGCCCCCGAGGGCTCGACGTCTACGAGTACACGGGGCCGACGAACACGAGGCTGTCCAGGCGGTAAGGGAAGGCTCACTGGCGATCGAGGCCCGTCCGGCCGCGCCGGGCGGGCCTCGTCGTTCCCTACGCCGCCTTGCGGCGCGCGGCGCGGGAGCGGTCGCGGAGGAGGGCGAGGACCCGGGCCTCCTCGACGCGGAGCCCTCGGATCCGCTTCACCTCCGCCTTCGGGCCGCCCGGGTCGAGGTAGTCGTGGAGCGTCCCGTCGAGGTAGGCCTCGATGACATCCGGGTGGACGTAGCACTTCCGGCACACCGCGGGCGTGTTGCCGAGCTCCTCGGAGACCTCCTCGACGGCGCGGACGATCTTGCTCCTGGCCTGTCGCTGGGTCCGGAACTCCCCCATGCGGGCCAGGGCCTCGGCGGCCAGGACGGTGCCCGACCACGTCCGGAAGTCCTTCGACGTGAAGTCCTGGCCCGCCACGGCGAGGAGGTAGTCGTTCACGTCGGACGAGCCGACGTCGACCGGCTGGCCGTCGTCGCCGACGTACTGGAACAGCTCCTGGCCGGGGAGGTCGCGGCAGCGCTGGACGATCCGGGCCACGCGTCGGTCCTCCACGGCGACCTCGGTCCGCTTCCCGCCCTTGCCGCGGAACGAGAACCGCATGCGCTCGCCCGAGACCTTCACGTGACGGCCGCGGAGGGTCGTGAGGCCGTAAGAGCCGTTGTCGCGGGCGTACTCGGGGTTGCCGACCCGGATGTTGCTGACGTCCAGGAGCCGGACGACGGCGGCCACGACCTTCTCGCGCGGGAGTCCGGGGGAGGCCAGGTCCCGGTCCACGCGCCGCCGGATGGCCGGGAGGGCCCGGGCGAACACCGTGGTGCGGTGGTACTTGGTCTCGTCGCGGACCTCGCGCCAGCGCTCGTGGTAGCGGTACTGCTTCCGCCCCCGGGCGTCGCGGCCGGTGGCCTGGAGGTGGCCGTTGGCGATCGGCGAGATCCACACGTCGGTCCACGCCGGGGGGATGGCCAGGGACTTGATCCGGACGAGCGTCTCCGGATCCGTGATGCGGTTTCGGTCCGGGCCCACGTAGACGAAGCCCGAGCCATTCCGCCGGCGCTCGATGCCGGGGCGGCGATCGCTCGTGTAGCGCAGGCCGGCGGCCCGGGCCGCCTCGGGCGGCTCGGTCGGGGCCTCTGTCGTCTCGAGCGCTGACGCCGGCACGCGTCCCTTGTTCCCTTGCCTCGCTCCGGTCAATCCTCGCAACTCGACACGGGCGGGGAAACGGCCCGCCGCCTGGTACACTGATCGCAGGCGCGGCGACGGGTCGCGCCGTGAGGCTTCACTTCCGTCCCCTTCGTGGTCCGGTCGATGGATCCTCGCCGGAACACGAAGGAGACGATGATGCAAACGTTCTCAGACCTGGGCGCCTCGGCGCCCGTCGTCCGCGCCCTCGGGCGGCGCGACATCCGCACCCCCTTCCCCATCCAGGCCATGGTGATCCCCGACGCCGTCGCCGGCCGTGACGTGCTGGCGAAGTCGAGGACGGGTTCGGGGAAGACGCTGGCCTTCGCCGTCCCGATCGTCGAGCGGCTGGAGCCGTCCGATCGGCGACCCTCTGCCCTGATCCTGGTCCCCACCCGCGAGCTCGCGGTCCAGGTCGTGGAGGAGTTCAACCTCGTCGCCGGAGCCAGGGGGCTCTCGGTGGCGGCGGTTTACGGCGGCGTCTCCATCCCCGCACAGGCCAAGCGCGCCGCGCGGGCCCACGTGCTCGTCGCCACGCCCGGCCGGATGCAGGACCTCGTCGAGCGGCGCCTCGTATCGCTCGAGGGGATCCGCATCCTGGTCCTCGACGAAGCGGACCGCATGCTCGACATGGGCTTCCAGCCCCAGGTGGACAGGATCGTCCGCGGGCTGACCGCGGACCGCCAGACGATGTTCTTCTCGGCCACGCTGGACGGGACCGTCGGCCGCCTGGCCGGCTCCTACACGCGCGACGCGCGGCTGCACGAGACCGTGACGCCGAGGCAGACCGTCGACGAGGCGGAGCACCGCTTCATCCCGGTCTCGTTCGGCCAGCGCCTCGAGCACCTCGTCGAGATCATCAGCGCCGAGCCCGGCCGGCACCTGGTGTTCACCAGGACCAAGCGCGGCGCCGACCGCCTGACTCGGCGGCTGCGCGACCGCGGGATCCCCGCGGCGGCCATGCACGGCGACCTCGGCCAAGCCCTGCGCGAGCGGACGCTCCGGCGGTTCGAGCGCGGCGAGGTGAACACGCTGGTGGCCACCGATGTCGCGGCCCGCGGCCTGGACGTGGACGACATCACCCACGTCGTCAACTACGACGCCCCCGAGGACGACACGGGATACGTCCACCGCGTCGGCCGCACGGCTCGCGCCGGCCGGACCGGGACCGGGATCACGTTCGTGCTTCCGGAGCAGCAGGGCGACATGAGCCGGATGGCCGCCCGGCTGAAGCTGGAGGACGAGTTCACCCAGAACGGGATGGAGATCGCTCCACCGCGCGTGGTGTTCTCGTCGAGCCGCGGGCGCCGGAGCGTGATGGGCCGGCGCCGCCGGTAAGGTCGGCTAGCCGCCGAGCTCCTCGATCCGGTCTTCCAGGCTCTCGATCAGCCGCTCCTGCTTCTTCACGCGTTTCGAGAGCGCGGCCTCCTCGTCCCGCACCTCGGCGAGAAGCTCCCTCTTCTCCTCGCGCTTCTCCTCGAGAGCGTCCGTCTCGCGCTCGAGCTGGGAGAGGTGGCGTTCCTCCGCCGCCAGGTCGGCTGCCCGGTCAGGCAGGCCGACGGCCCGCGGCGCATGGACCGCCACCACCGCGGCCAGCGAGATGGTGACGATCACGCCACCGAGCAGGAGCCACTTACCGCCGCTCATAGGCACACCCGTTTCCGCTCGCCGGACGAGAGGTCGGTCGACCAGAAGCAGTACTCGGGCGGGTCCGGAGGGGCGGTAGGGCCGACGAAGGTCGGCTGCTGCTCGCCGGCCTGGGATGCCGCGGCCTCTTCGGCCGCCGCCGCCGCCGCCGCGGCTTCCAGGTCTTCGACCCGGGCTTCGAGCTCCTTGATCAGGCGCTCGTTCTGCCGCTCCGTCTTGGCCAGCTCTGCGCTCTGCTCGCGCGCGTTCCGCAACCGCTCCTCGAGGGCGGCCAGCCGGTCCTCGGCCGTCTGAAGCGCTGTCTGCGCTTCGCCCAGCCGGCCGTCCAGGGCCGAGGATGCGGCGCTCAGGCGATCCGACTCGCGGGCCTGGGGAACCGCCCACGCCACGGCAGCGCCCAACAGCGCCGCGACGGCCCAGGGGACCGCGAAGACGACACGGCCACGTCTCCGGACCGGTGCCTCCGGGGACGGGGCGGCGGGACGAACGTCCGTGGTGGTGGCCACGGACGCAGCATGACGACGTTCGCGCTGGATATCCATACCTGATCGAAAGAGCGCCGAACCTGGTTATCGGTCACCGCACCGGCGCCCTGAAGCGGGTCGACCACGCCTCGGGACGGTGTGGCTGCTTACCCGGGGACGCACCGGACGGCCGTCAGCTGGCCGCAGGGGACCGGCGGGCCGAGGCGGAGCCCCCGGATCGGCACCAGCGGAAGCATGATCCGCGAGGGCCGCTCAGCGTCGTGGAACACCGTGTTCGCCCCCGGCAGGTACCGCGGGGCGTACGCGTAGTAGCTGTCGAGCGTCGGCGGCGCGTGGACGTTGACCATCAGTCGATGCCCGGGACGGAACACGTGGCCCACGGGCCAGACCTCGATGGCCATGCGGAACACCTCGCCCGGCACGACCGCCGTGGGGTTGGTGTGGGGATGGAAGGGCCGGTACATCACGCGTCCATCGGTCGTCTGCACCCAGTCGGAGCGCTCGCGGTCGAGCGCCCGGTGGCTTGCCTTGAGCAGCCCCCGCTGGAGGAACGTGCGGCTGCCATCGGGGCCCACGTCGATCAGCTGGACGAACACGTCGGTGTCGGGGCTCGTGCTCGACATGAAGAGCGTGGCGGTGATGGGACCGACCAGGGCCTTCGAGCGGCGGAACCGCCGGGTGGTGTAGGTCAGCTCGTCCGGCCCATCGGCCGTCGTGAGCGGCGGGCCGAATCCGGGGCCGGCCTGGAAGTTCCAGGACTGGCGGCGGCTGCCGGAGAGGTAGACGTCGGAGCCCTCGTCGGCGCGGGGCGGCGCCCGGCGCAGGCGTCCACCCGCGCGCAGGTACCAATCCGTCCACCGCGTCGCTTCCAGCGGAAAGGTGCGCGACTCGATCCGTCCGTTTGCCCGGGGGACCTGGGTGGGATGGGTGGCTGCCGGGCCGGGCGGTGGTGGCACGGGGTCGTTCATCTCGAGCAGCGTCACCACCGAGCTGTGGCGCTCCTCGAGCGTGCCGAACCCGTTCTCCTCGCCGCGCATCCAGTGGTCCATCCACCGGCGGCGGTCCCGCCAGACCTGCGGCGCGATCCACTGCGTGCCGTGGTCGCCGTTGGAGGCCACCATCCGCTTTGCGACCCCCTCGACCAGCTCGAACAGCCGGGGGAACCGGGGGCCGGTCTCCTCGTCCTGCCAGGCCCCCGCGATGTGGATGGGGACGTCGATGCGTGCGGCGTGGGTCGACAGGGACCGGGCCCGCCACCACTCGTTGTCGGTGGGGCCGGCCAGGCCCTGGAGGACGGGGTCGTCGGCGATGGTCCGGGTGTGCGTGGCGGTGTTCCGCGCGCAGACCGGGTCCTGGCGCGTGACGAGCGCCTGCCCCGACCCGCCCGCCAGGTCGTAGAACGGCCGGATCCCGAGCGTCCACAGCACCGGGAAGCCGGTGTTGGGGACGCCTCCGGGGTAGGCCTGTCCCCGGTACAGGTCCTCGATGAGTCCGGACACGCTGGCCGCCACCAGCTGCGGCGGCCGGGTGGCAGCCACCATGAACCCGGTCAGCCCGCCGTAGGAGTGGCCGTAGATCCCGACCCTGCCGTTCGACCACGGCTGGCGGGCGATCCACTCGATCACCTCCCGGCCGTCAAGCGCCGATTGCCAGCTGAACAGGTCGAACTCCCCGCCCGAGCACCCGGTGCCCCGCACGTTGGCGTGCACCGTCACGTAGTGGCGATTGAAGATCCGGGTCAGGATCCGGCTGCCCCGAGCCACGGTCGTGTAGCGGTCGCCGAACCCGGCCTCCCCGACCAGGGTTCGATCCCCCGCCGAGCCCCCCTCGTAGCCGCTGATCTCGAAGATCGTCGGGTAGCGCCGGCCCTTCCGATACGTCGTGGGGACCTGGACGTTCACGGCGATCAGCGTGCCGTCGCTCATCCGGACGTAGTCGGTCGGTGCCGGAGGGTTGGAGCCCTTTTCGGCGGTCCCCGGTGGCGCTTGCTGGGCGGTGGCCACCGGCACCACGGCCGCCGATGCCAGGAGGAGGCACAAGCCGGACACCAGGCCGCGGATCGCGGTCGGGGCGGGCATGCCAGAGGATTCGACGCGCGGGGCGGTCACCCCTGCCGAGCTCGCTGGTCCCGTCAGGCGGGCTGGTGCTCGGCCGCGACCTCCGCCAGCGGCAACCTGAACGAGAAGCGCGAGCCGTGGCCCACCTCGCTCCGGACCTCGAGCGCGGAACCGTGGACCCGCAGGATCTCTCCGACCAGGGCCAGCCCGAGCCCCGTGCCGCCGCTGCGGCGGGTGTTCGGCTCGCCGCCCCGGAAGAACCGCGAGCCGAGGTGACGGAGGTCCTCCGGTGGGATCCCCGGGCCCGTGTCGGCGACGGCGATGGCCGCCGCCGGGCCCTCTCGCCGGCCCCACACCACGATCGAGGTCCCCGGCGGCGTGTGCTTGGCGGCGTTGACGATCAGGTTCTCCAGCACCCGGTCCAGCAGGAGGCGGTCGGCGTCGACCGTCAGGTCCTCCTCGATCTCGACGGCGATCGCGTGGTCGCCCAGCAGCGGCTCCACCCGGGACAGGATCCCGGCGATCATGCCGGGGAGGGGGACCGGCCGCCGGTCGACCTCGATGCGGCCGCTCTCCAGGCGCGAGAAGTCGAGGAGGGTGTTCACGATGCCGTGGAGCGTCCGAGTGTTCTCGTTGAGGCGCTGGATCAGCTCGAGCCGCGTCTCCTCGTCCAGCCGCTCCCACTGCTGCTCGAGCGTGAAGCCCATGCCGTGGATCACGGTCAGGGGCGTCCGGAGCTCGTGCGACGCCGTCGAGATGAAGTCGCTCTTCATCCGGTCGAGCTCGGCCAGCCGCTCCACCGTGCGGTGCTCGTCCTCAAACCGCTGGGCGTTCTCCAGCGCCCGGCCGGCGATGGCCGCCAGCAGCTCGAGGGCCTCGACGTCCTCGGAGCGGATGTGGCGCCGGTCGCGGCTGCCCGCCGCCAGGACCCCCGACAGGCGCCCCCGGATCCACACCGGCACGCCGACCACCGCGCGGAAGCCGGCCCGCCGGATCCCCGCGATCGCGCGCTCCTGCCCGGCGTAGTCGTTCAGGACGACGGCCCGGCGCTGCTCGCGGACCAGCCCACTGATGCCCGCCGAAGCTGGATGGGGGCGCGCGGTGTCGTAGCCGTCCGGCATGCCGCGGGCTTCCAGCGTGACGAACAGATCGCCTGCCTCATCGAACCGACCGAGGTCCGCTGCCTCGAACCCGATGTCCTGCGCCGCCGAGACCACCCGCCGCAGGACGCGGCCGGAGTCGAGGTCGCTCACGCTCCCCGCCGCCCGGGCCACCGCCTCCAGCAGCGCGGCCCGCCGCTCTGACTCGGCGTGCGCCTCCGCCCGCCCGGCGATCTCGCGTCGCAGCTCGTCGGAGAGGAACCGCGCGAAGTAGGCCAGGATGCCGACCAGCGAGAGCCGCACGATCACCCCGCCCACGGAGCCGGGCCATCCCATCGCGGCCAGCACGGAAAGGTAGGAGGCGAAGGTCAGCCCGAGGAGGGCCGCCTGCGCGCGCCTCGGGTAGCTCACCATGAAGAACACCGTCGTGAAGGCGTACAGGAAGAACATCCCCGAGCCCGCCGTGCCGCTGTAGCGGACGACGAACGTGACCAGCAGGATGTCGGCCGCCGACCATGCGTACATGACGGGCAGGCCCGTGCCCGCCCGGAACAGCCGGGGCCACGGCAGCGCGGCGATCACCGCCACGCCCGCGGCCGCCACGGCCAGCGTGATGAGATAAGGCCCGGTGTCGACGGACTCGCCGCCGGGGACGAACGGGTAGACGACGAGCGCGATGAGGACGAAGACGGTGGCCCAGACGCCGATGCGGACCGTCCGCAGCCGGTACGAGGTGAGGATGTCCCCTTCCACGCTGGTTGGATTGTCGGCCGGTCGGAGGGCCGACGCGATGGTCCCCGGGGACCATTTCCGGGTGCTCCCGAATGACTAGTCCGCCGGGTCACGAGCCGGGGATGCGCGTGGCCCTCGAGGCGGCCCGGCGGTGCCTGGCCTGGGGGGACGTCCCGGTGGGCGCCGCCGTCATCCGGGACGGCGAGGTGCTGGCGAGCGCGGGGAACGAGCGCGAGAAGCGCCAGGACCCGACCGCCCATGCGGAGCTCCTGGCCCTCCGGGCGGCCGCCGGCGCGGTCGGCTCGTGGCGGCTGGTGGGGTGCACGCTCTACGTGACGCTGGAGCCGTGCGCGATGTGCGCCGGCGCGATGGTCCTCGCTCGCGTCGACCGCCTGGTCTACGGCGCGGCTGACCCGAAGGCCGGGTTCGCGGGGTCGCTGGGGGATCTGGTCCGCGATCCGCGGCTCAACCACCGGCTCGAGGTCGTCGGCGGCGTGCTGGCGGAGGAGTGCGGGGCCCTGCTCAGGGAGTTCTTCGCCACCCGGCGGGCGCCCTGAGGCTCCGGGCCGGCACGGCCGCAGCCGGAGAGCGGACGGCCGCGGTTGGTACACTGGTCGGCGGAGGCGTGCCGGAGCGGCCGAACGGGACCGCCTCGAAAGCGGTTAGGGGTCGAGAGGCCCCTCGTGCGTTCAAATCGCACCGCCTCCGCCACCCGTAGCCAGGGCCGGATGCGCCCTGGCTACAATCGCTCGCACGGAGGCATGCCGGAGCGGCCGAACGGGCGCGCCTGGAGAGCGCGTAGGCGGGGGAACCCGCCTCGAAGGTTCAAATCCTTCTGCCTCCGCCAACGCGGTCGGTGAACGGCTCGAGGACGACGACCGGGATCCGGCGCTGCGGCGCCCGTCGTTGGTACAGCTCGTAGCTGGGATAGACGACGACCGCCTTGCGCCACAGCCGCTCGCGCTCCTCACCTTGGGCCTCCCGGGCTCTGACCGGGCGCCTGCGCCGCCCGACCTGGATCGTGGCCTCGGGACTGGCCCGCAGGTTGTGGAGCCAGGCGGGGTGCGCTCCGTGGCCGGCGTTCGACGCGATCATGAAGTACCGATCGCCGTCTCGCAGGTAGCAGACCGCGTTCGTCCGAGGTTCCCCGCTCTTCCGCCCGACGGTGTCCAGCAGGAGGATCGGCATCCCGAACCCGGCCCGCGTCCCGATCAGCCCTCTCGTTGCCCGGTAGATGCGCGGGTGGATCCGCCAGAAGAACCGCATTAGGCGACCGCGCTGCATCCGACCGAGCACGTCCCGAAGCCTCAGCACGGCCGAATCTTGCGGCGCGCTAAGGCGTTCTGGCAACCACCCTGTGGCCTTCCCCGGCCGGCTGGATCAGCACGACCTTCGCGATCGAAGGGACGGGTCCTTCGGCGGTGTTGCGCATGGCGAA
>DASZZY010000189.1:0-22408 GCA_036260395.1 Actinomycetota bacterium | reverse complement strand
CGTCCGTGACACGCATCGCGAGGCGGTCGAGCGCGGGGTGTCCCTCGCCGGTGTGGTCAAGGCATCGACGCTCTTCTGGGGGCGCAACGCGCCGCTCGTGACGCTGTTGAAGCGGCGGGGCGACCGTGAGCTCGGGCCGGTCCCCTGGGCTGCGCGGATCTCGACCGACCCGACGTTCGCTCGCCTGTACGTCGGCGAGATCTTCGTCGCGCACCTCGCGCCGACCGCGCCGCACGCGTTCCGCGTCGACGTCGCCCGCGGGCCTGCCGCGCCCGGGGAGATCCTCGGACGGCTCGCCACGGTCGCGGACGACCCGGCGTTCGTCGGGTACCCCTACCCGCTGGCCCGGGCCCACCAGGCGGCCCGCGTCTCCGGCTACGCCGTGGCCGACCTCCGGCGCTCGTTCCGCGATGCGCTCTCCCGGCACGGGATGGGCGAGGACGACGTCGAGACGCTGTTCCAGGACTTCCACGAGGTGCTGAACCGGAGCTGAGCCGATGACCGACCCTCGCCACGCCGAGTACAAGGGCCGCCTGTTCGGGCGGAGCGTCCTGGAGGCGGCCTTCCGCTCGTTCTACGGGGCCGACCTGTTCCTGGGCGAACTGCTGGTCGGCGAGGACCCGGAACGGGCCCGCCGCTTCCTGTTCCGCGTGATCCAGGTCTCCTACGGATCCGACTCCTCCGACCCGAACTGGGCGGAGCGGACGGCCGGGGCCTACATGGCCGGCGACGCCGCCGGGACGCCGTACCGGCTCCACGACCCCGAGCAGCGCCTGTACAAGGTGGCCACCTGCGCGCCGCTCGGCTACATCGACGCCGGCGGCGAGTTCCGCAAGCCGAAGTCGCTCCCGGCCCAGTTCGCCCGGGTGACGGCCCCCTCGGCCGAGGACTTCGCGTTCCTCCGGGAGCGCATGGGCGACCTCCGGCTGGGCCTGCTGCGCTCCGGCGAGGACACCATCGACCTCGAGGTCGGGATCCGGGGCGACACGCTGACCTCCCACGTGGGCGTCTTCGCCACGACCGGGATGGGCAAGTCCAACCTCATGAAAGTTCTGGCCGGCACGGTGCTCGAGTCCCGGGGCCGGTACGCCTGCCTGCTGTTCGACCCCCACGGGGAGTACCTCGACGGGGGCGGCGGGAGGCGGCGGGGGCTGCGCGACCACCCCTGGGCCGCCGACCGCCTCCGCGTGTACACCACGCGCCCGGCGGCCGGGGCCGGGGCCACCGCGCTGCGGCTGACGCTCGGCGAGCTCACGCTCGGCGACCTCCAGACCGCCTACGACTGGAGCGCCGCCCAGCTCGACGCGATCTATCAGCTCCGGCGCCTGTACCGGGACGAGTGGCTGC
Source organism: Actinomycetota bacterium (assembly GCA_036260395.1). Classification (GTDB taxonomy): domain Bacteria; phylum Actinomycetota; class UBA4738; order UBA4738; family CALAEC01; genus DASZZY01. Next base: position 21,061 of record DASZZY010000189.1, on the reverse strand, counting down.
TCGAGGTGGCCGATGACGCCGCCGACCCGCTCGAGCTGGCCGAGCAGCTCCGGGGGGCGGCCACCAGCACGATCCAGGTCATCCAGCGGCGGGCCCGGCGCATCCTCGACCTGCCCTGCATCAGCCAGGACCTCTCCCAGCCGTCGCTCTCCGGCCGGATCGTGGACGAGCTGTCGGCCGGCTATTCGGTGCTCGTCGAGAGCTCGGGGCTCTCGGACGTCGAGGAGATCCTGGTGGCGTCCGTGATCACCCGTCGACTGCTCGAGACCTACTCGACGGCCTTCCTCGAGGACCGGGAGGCCTTCGCGGCCCTCCCCCCGACGCTGGTGGCCCTGGAGGAGGCTCAACGCGTGCTGTCGCGCGTCAAGCGCTCCGACGAGAACGTGTTCCCCCGCCTGGCCCGCGAGGGCCGGAAGTTCAAGGTCGGGGTGTGTGCGGTGAGCCAGCAGCCGAAGCTCATCGACGACGAGCTCCTGTCGCAGTTCAACACGTTCTTCATCCTGGGTCTGGCCGACGAGCGGGATCGCAACATCCTCCGGGCCTCATCGAAGCAGGACATCTCGGACCTGGGGCCCGAGATTCAGACCCTGATGCCCGGCGAGGCCGTGGTGACGAACCTGGAGGCGCCGTTCGCGCTCCCGGTGCGGGCCTTCCTGTACGAGGACTACCTGAAGTCGGTGCAGGGGCCCGCGCCGCTGCCCCCGCGCCCTGCGGAGGCGTCGAGGGGGTTCGCCGAGTAGTGCCCCGCCTGGTGGCGCTGGGCGACGCCCACCTGGGGCGCACCCACCTGGCCCACGTCCGGGACGAGGAGGGACGCAACGTCCGCGAGGAGGACTTCCTGCGCTCGTTCGACTGGGCCGTGGACCGGACGATCGAGCTGGAGCCCGATGGCTTCCTGTGGCTCGGCGACATCTTCGACCACGCCCGGCCGTCGTACCGGACGTTCGCCCGGGTGCTGGTCGGGCTGAAGCGCCTCCGAGACGCCGGGCTGGCCGGCGTGGCGATCTCCGGGAACCACGACACACCGCGCCTCCGAGGCACGGGCTCGCCGTACCAGGCGCTGGAGGAGGTCTTCGGCGGCGTGCGGTTCGCGTGGCGGATGGAGGCCGAGGCCGCCGACCTGGCCGGCGTGCGGGTCCACGCGGTGCCCCAGACGCTGACCGTGGAGGAGTTCCGGGCGCAGCTCGAGCGGGTCGCGGCGGCCATCGACGCCGACCGCCCGAACGTCCTCCTGGCGCACGTGGCCCTCACCTCGCTCCCCTCGCGCGAGTGGAGGGACATCAACGAGCTGGAGGTCGAGGAGTCGGCGTTCGACCGGCGCTTCGACCACGTGATCCTCGGGCACTACCACGTCCATCAGAAGGTCTCCCGGCGGACCTGGTACGCGGGGGCCACGGACTCGTTCTGGTTCGGCGACCGGCCGAAGGGCGCGGGTCCGAAGGGCCTGATCGTGCTGGACACGGAAGCGGGCACGGTCGAGCACCACGCCAATCCCGGGGAGCGCCCGCTGGTCACGGTGTCCGTGGACGCCGCCGGCATGGGGCCGTCGGAGCTGCTCGACGCCGCCGGGCGGGCCGCCGAGGGCTCGTCGCACGGGGCCATCGTCCGGGTGTTCCTCAACGAGGTCGATCCCGCCGCGTACCGGCAGGTGCGCCAGGACGACTTCCAGGAGGTCGTCCCCGGGGCCCTCCACGTCCAGGTCGAAGCCGACTTCGCGGTCGCCGCGCTGGCCGTGCAGGGCGGCGCGGAGATCGGCCGGCTGGAGGCCGAGTGGGACGGATACGTCGAGCGCCAGGACCTCGCGGGGCTGGACCGGGAGCGCATCCGGACGACGGGCCGGCGGTTCCTGGAGGCGGCGCAGGGAGAGACGGTGTGAGGGTCGCCGAGCTCTCGCTGCGGAACTACCGGGTGTACGAGGAGGTCGACCTCGAGCTCCCCTCCCGGGTCATCGGGATCTTCGGGCCGAACGGCAGCGGAAAGACGACGCTCGTGGAGGCCGTCCGATTCGCTCTGTACGGCCGGGCCCGGACCGAGAAGAGGGAGATCCGGACCCATGGCGTGCTGACGGACTGCGAGGTCCGGCTGGTGTTCGAGCATGGCGGCCGGCAGTACGAGGTTCGCCGGCGGATCAAGGGCAAGGGCCACCAGGCCGAGGCCGAGCTGTTCGTGGGAGACCTCCAGGCCGCCTCGGGGGTCACGGAGGTCGACGAGGAGATCCGGCGCCTGCTGCGGATGGACGAGCAGGTGTTCCGGGCCTCGGTGTTCGCCGAGCAGAAGCAGCTCGACGCGTTCAGCGACGTCACCAGGGGCAAGCGCAAGGAGATGGTCCTGCGCCTCCTGGGCATCCGGCCGGTGGACGACGCCCGTGCCGCGGCCCGGAAGGAGTCGCGCGATGCGACCGGGGTGGCCGAGCGGCTGGCGGGGACGCTCCCGGACCTGGCCGAGGAGGAGGCTCGCCTCGAGGGGCTCCAGCGTGAGCTGGACGCGGCTCGGGCCGCGGCCGAGACGGCCTCCACGGCGCTCCAGGAGGCAGAGGCGCGCGCCCGCGAGGCGTCCGAGGCGTTCCGGGCCTCGGACCGGCGCCGAGAGGAGGCCGAGCGGCTGGTCGAGGTCAGGAAGACCACCGACCGGGAGCGGGCGCGGCACGAGGAGCGCGCCCGGGAACTGGAGGCCCGCATGGAGGCCCTCCGTGAGGAGGTCTCCCAGCTGGCCTCGCTCCGCGACGAGCTGGCGTCCCTCGGCGACGCCGACGCCCGGCTGGCCGCGGGGCGGAAGGCCGCCGAGCTCGCCGGGGAGCTGGCGGCGGCCGAACGGGAGCTCGCTTCCCTCCCGGCGGTGGACCCTGAGGCGGCACTCCAGGAGCTCGAGGAGGCCGAGGCGGAGCACCGGGAGGCCGACCGGGAGGTCACCCGGGCCGAATCTCGGCTGGAGCGCCTCCGCGAGCAGCTCGCCACCGCCAGGGAGACGGCGGAGCGCACGTCGGAGCTGGATCCCTCCGCGCCGTGCCCGACGTGCGGCCAGGAGCTCGGCACAGGGTTCGAGTCCTACGTCCAGCACTGCCGCCGGGAGGCCGATCGGCTGGCCGGTGAGATCGCCACCGCCGAGCAGGCGGTCGGCGCGGCCTCCGCCCGGCGGAACGAGGCCGGGCGGCGGCTCGCCGGGGCTCGGAAGGCGGGCCAGGCCGCCCGGGAGGCCGTCCAGCAGCGCGGCGCCCTGGCGGAGCGGGTGGAGCGGTTGCGGACCCGCCTGGAGGACGCCGCCGCGCCGTTCGACGGCCGGGTGCCGGACGTCCAGGGGCTGGAGGCCGACGCCGCGCGGGCCCGCGAGCTCCACGGCCGGGTGGCCCGGCTGGAGGCGCACCAGCGGCACCTCGAGGAGGACGAGCGCGACCTGGCCGCGGCCCGGAGCCAGGTCGACGAGACCACGGAGGGCCTGGCGGAGCTCGACCGGCGGCTGGCCGAGCTGGCGTTCGACGCCGAGGACCACGCTCGGCTGGCCAAGGAGGAGGCGGAGTCCCGGCGGCTGCTCGAGGAGGCCCGGACGGCGGAGCGGGAGGCCGGCCGGCGGCTGGCCCAGGCGGAGAACGAGGTCGGCAAGCTGGAGGCCTCGCTGGAGCAGGCCCGCCGAACCCGGGCCAAGGTGGCCGAGCTCCGCGAGGACGCCCGGTACGTGGAGCGCGTCTCCGTGCTCCTCGACGGGTTCCGCGACCACCTGGTGACCCGGATCGGCCCGGAGCTGTCGCGGGAAGCCGAGGCCGTGTTCCGGGAGCTCACGAACCACGAGTACGACGACCTGCGGATCGACGAGGACACCATGGGCATCGAGATCGCCGACGGGACGCAGTACTTCCCGATCGAGCGCTTCAGCGGCTCGGAGGCCGACCTAGCGAACCTGGCGCTCCGGGTGGCGATCTCCGTCCACCTCTCGCGGATGAGCGGCGCCGACATCGGGATGATGGTGCTGGACGAGGTGCTCGGGTCGCTCGACGTCGAGCGCAAGGACCTGTTCGTCCAGACCATGGGCCGGCTGGCCGACCGCTTCAACCAGCTGTTCGTGATCACCCACGCCGAGCAGGTGAAGGATGCCTTCCCCGCCTCCATCGAGGTCCGGAAGGTGGGCCGCCGCCGCAGCCAGGCCGTCCTCGTGTAGTCGCGGATCTCTCCCGACCGTCCGGCCTGGTCGGTCCGGGGACCATGGGGGCGGCCTAGAATCGCGCCCGTGGCGCACGACGCTGTGGTGATCGGGGGCGGGCACAACGGGCTGGTGGCGGCCGCGTACCTCGCGCGGGCCGGGCTCCGGACCCTGGTCCTCGAGCGGCGCCACGTCCTCGGCGGCGCGGCCGTGACCGAGGAGGTCTTCCCGGGGTTCCGGTTCAGCGAGGCGTCCTACGTCGTCTCGCTGCTCCGGCCGGAGATCATCCGGGACCTCGACCTGCCGAGGAACGGGTTCGCCGTGCTGCCGCTCGACGGGACCTTCACGCCGCTCGATGGCGACTCGCTGTGGCGGACCAACGACCACGCCCGGACGGTCCGGGAGCTTCGCCGGTGGTCGCGCAGCGACGCCGAGGCCTACGAGGAGTACGGACAGCTGATGGTCGACATGGCGAGGTTCATCAAGCCGGTGCTGGCCATGGCGCCGCCCGACCCCGGCCGGCTCCGGCCCGCCGAGTGGCTCCCGGTGCTCCGGCTGGCGCGGGCGTTCCGCGACCTCCCCCGGGACCACCAGGCCACGTTCGTGCAGCTCATGACGATGAGCGCCGCGGACTTCCTCGGCCAGTGGTTCGAGACCGATCCGCTGATCGCCACGATGGCGGCCTCCGGCATCATCGGCACGTTCCAGGGGATCCGGTCCCCCGGCACGGCGTACGTGCTGCTCCACCACTACATGGGCGAGATCGACGGCGCGTTCCGGGCATGGGGCATCCCGAGGGGCGGGACCGGCGGGGTGAGCGAGGCCATCGCCTCGGCGGCCCGGTCGTTCGGGGCCGAGATCCGGACCGAGGCCGCGGTGGCCCGCGTCGCGCTGCGCGAGGACCGGGCCACCGGCGTCGTGCTCGAGTCCGGCGAGGAGATCGCCGCCCGGACGGTCCTGTCGTCGGTGGACGCCCGGACGACGCTGCTCGGGATGCTGGAGCCCGGGACGCTGGAGCCCTCCGTCGAGGAGGCGCTCCGGCGGTTCCGGTACCGCGGCTCGTCCGGCAAGGTGAACCTGGCGCTCGACGGCCTCCCGGACTTCACGTCGATGCCCGGCGGCGGCGAGCACCTCCGGGGCGCGATCAGCATCTCGCCGTCGGTCGACTGGATGGAGCGCGCGTACGACGACGCCAAGTACGGGCGGTTCTCGCGCCGGCCATACGTCGACATGGTCATCCCGACGCTGGTCGATCCCTCGATGGCGCCGCCGGGCAAGCACGTCATGAGCTGCTTCGTGCAGTACGCGCCGTACCACCTGGCGGAGGGCGCATCGTGGGACGAGCAGCGGGAGGCGTTCGGCGACACGGTGGTCGAGACGATCGCCGAGTTCGCGCCGAACCTCCGGGACCGCGTGCTGCACCGGCAGGTGCTCACGCCGCTCGACCTGGAACGGGAGTTCGGCCTGGCCGAGGGCAACATCTTCCAGGGCGAGCTCTCGCTGGAGCAGCTGTTCTGGGCCCGCCCGGCGCCCGGGCTGGGCCGATACCGGACCCCGGTGGACGGGCTCTGGCTGTGCGGCTCCTCCGTCCACCCGGGCGGCGGGATCATGGGGGCGCCCGGCCGGCTGGCGGCGTTCGAGGCGCTGCGCGATCTCGCCGGCCGTCGTCGCCCGGCGGCGGTCGCGGGCGAGGGCTGAGCCGGTGGCGGAGCGGTACGACGTCGCGGTCGTCGGCGCCGGCCACAACGGCCTCGTGTGCGCCGCCTACCTCGCCCGGGCCGGGCTGCGGGTGGTCGTCCTCGAGCGGCGCGACCGCGCCGGCGGTCCGCTGGAGACCGCCGAGATCGCCCCCGGCTTCCGGGCGCCGGCCGGGGTCCACACCGTCGGGCGCCTGCGGCGGTCGGTGGTCCGCGACCTGGCCCTGGAGCGCCACGCCCTCCGCCTGCTCCAGCCGGCGGTCCGGTCGTTCGCCCCCCATCCCGACGGGCGCGCGGTCACGCTGTGGGACGACCCGGCCCGGACGGCCGCGGAGCTCGAGCCGTGGTCGGCCCGGGACGCCGCGGCGTACCAGGCGTTCGACCGTCGGGTCCGGGCGCTGGCCAGCCTCATGGGCCACCTCCACGCCACCGTGCCGCCCAACCTCTCGTCGCCCTCGCTCGACGACGCGCTGGCCGGGCTCCGCGTGGCCGCCGCGGTCCGCCGGGCCTGGGGGCCGCGAGAGGTCCGCGAGGCGCTCCGGATCCTGCCGATGCCGGTGGCCGACTTCGTCGACGAGGCCTTCGCCACCGACGCCCTGCGGGCCGCGATCGCCGCCCGGGGCGTCCACTACACGGCCATGGGGCCCCGCGCGGCCGGGACCACGGCGGTCCTCCTCTCCGACTCGGTAGGCCAGCGGGGCGCCGGCGAGCGCCCGGTGACCGTGGCGGGCGGCCCCGGTGCGCTGGCCGACGCGCTCGTCGCGGCGGCCCGGTCGTCCGGCGCCGAGGTGCGCTGCGGTGCCGAGGCCGTGGCGGTCACGACGTCCCGTCGTCGGGTCACCGGTGTGGCGCTGGCCGGCGGCGAGGAGGTCCTCGCCCGGGCCGTCGTGTCGGGCGCCGATCCCAAGCGGACGCTGCTGGACCTGGTGGACCCCGCGCTGCTGGGACCCACGCTCTCGTGGCGGGCCTCGAACATCCGAAGCCCCGGCACCCTGGCCAAGGTGAACCTGGCCCTCGATGCGCTCCCGACGTTCCCGGCGGCCTCGGACGAGGAGCGGCTCCGCGGCCGCATCGTGGTGGCGCCCGGCATCGACGACCTGGAACGGGCCTTCGACGCCTCGAAGTACGGAGGCATCTCCGAGGAGCCCTACCTGGAGGCCACGATCCCGACGCTGTCCGATCCCTCGCTGGCGCCGGAGGGCGGGCACGTCATGAGCGTGCTCCTCCAGTGGGCGCCGTACCGGCTCCGGGACGGCGACTGGAAGGCCCGACGCGAGGAGCTCGGCGATCTCGCGATCAAGCGCCTGGAGCAGGTGGCCCCGGGCATGTCGGGGATGGTCCTGGCCCGCGAGGTCCTCACGCCGGCCGACGTCGAGCGCCGGTACGGCCTCACCGAAGGCCACCCCCTGCACGCCGAGCCGGGCCTCGACCAGTTCTTCGCGTGGCGGCCACTGCTCGGGTACGCTCGCTATCGCATGCCGGTGGCCGGGCTCTACCTGTGCGGGTCGGGAGCCCATCCCGGCGGGGGGATCACCGGCGCCCCGGGTGCCAACGCCGCGCGCGTGGTCCTCGGCGACCTCCGCCGCTGAGCCGCCCGTCCCTCTAGCCGGCCACGGAGCGCTTCCGCGGCGGATCGAAGAACGGCAGCGGGACGACGACCGCCCCGGCCCGTCCCCGCCGCGCCTCGACGGTCCACTCGACCTCCAGCCGTGTGCCGGGCGCCTCGTACGCCGCTTCCACCGACGCCAGCGCGATGTACCGCTTCAGCAGGGGGCTCCACGTGGCGCTGGTGACCTTCCCGACCTGCCGGCCGCCTGCGAACACCGGGACCGCGGCCCGCGACGTCGTGGCCTCAAGCACCGGGAACAGCCCGCGCGCCTCGTAGCGCGCCTCGATCCCTTCCCAGGCGACCTCCAGGCCCACCAGGCGCCGGGCCGGCCCGCCGGCCGCCCGCTCTCGCTCGAGGGCGCGGCGCCCCACGAACTCGGCGCCCTTGTCGAGCGTCACGAATCGCCCGAGTATGCCGAGCTCGTCCGGCGAGTAGGTCTGCTCCGGGATGAGCGCCGATCGGGCGCTCGTGTAGTCGACGTCCAGCAGGATCAGGCCGGCCTCGATCCGGGCCACGTCCATGGCGTCGAGCCCGCACGGACGAGCGCCGTACCCCTCCCCCGCTGTGGCCACCGCGTCCCAGACGTCCGGTGCCCGGTCGGCGTCCATCCAGATCTCGAAGCCGAGGTCACCCGTGTAGCCGGTCCGCGTCACGTCCACCGGGATGCCGGCGATCTCGGCGCCCCGCTCCCGGAAGTACCGGAGGTCGCCGAACGTGGAGCCGGTGACCGCCTGGAGGACCTCGCGGGACAGCGGACCTTGCAGCGCCAGCGCCGCGACCCGTTCGCTGATGTCCTCGATCGCCACGTCGAGGCCCCGGGCGTTCATCCGGAGCCAGCGGAGGTTCGGCTCGGCGGCCGTCCACCGGAACCGGGTCTCGTCGAGGCGGCACACCGTGCCGTCGTCGAGGACCTTGCCGGCCTCGTCGCACCAGCACGTGTAGTAGACCCGCCCGACCCGCAGGCGCGTGGCGTCCCGGACGATGACCCGGTCGACCAGGCGCTCGGCGTCGGGGCCGGTGACGAGGTACTTGTACAACGGCGAGACGTCGATCATCGCGGCGGCCTCGCGGATCGCGTTGTACTCGATGTCGTGGTGGTCCGCGTACCGGTCCGCGGCCAGATAGCCCGCCCATTCCCGCCACCGCTGGTTGCGGTTCAGTGCCCCGGTCCGGGGGTGGAACGGCGTCCCGATCAGGCTGGCCACGGCCATGGCAGCAAGTATGCCGCGCGCGTCTCTAGGTCGGCGCGGCGGCCTCGGCCTGGAGGTCGGCCCGGCGGGCGCCGAGCTCCGAGGTCACCATGGCTGCCACCACGAGCGCCGCTCCGGCCCACTGGTGCGGGAGGAGCCGCTCCCCGAGCCACGCGAAGGCGAACGCCGCCGCGGCGACGGACTCGCCGGCCAGGATGATCGCCGCCCTCGGCGGGCTCAGCTCGCGCTGCGCCAGCAGTTGGAGCGTGAAGGCCACGCCGGAGCCCAGGACACCGGTGACCACCAGGAGAGGCCAGATGTCGGCGGCGCCCTCCACGTCGAGGCCCCCCGGCGCGGCGACCACCAGGTGGAGCGCGGCCGCGAACCCCATCTGCCCCAGCGACAGGAGGATCACCGAGTGGCGCTCGGTGAGCCGCCCGATGGCCACGACCTGGGCCGCCCACAGGACCGCCGAGGCCAGCACGAGCAGGTCGCCGGGATGGGCCCGGAGCGCCCCGAGGTCCTGGACGGACAGCAACGCCAGGCCGCCGACCGAGACGGCCACCGCCGCCCACGCCAAGCGCCCCGCGGGCTGGCCGAACAGCACGAGCCCCAGCACGGGGGTGAAGACGACGTACAGGCCGGTGATGAACCCGGCGTTCGTGGCCGTCGTGCGCTCGAGCCCGAGCGTCTGGAGGACGTAGCCGCCGAAGATCAGCGCGCCGAGGAGCGCTCCGGGGCCCAGCGCCCGGCGGAGATCCCGGGCGTGGACCTGCCCCCCGGCCATCAGCTGGAGCGCCGCCAGCACGGTGAGGAACCCGATCAGCCGACTCCACCCGGTGAACGCCAGGACGTCGACGGTCCGGATGGCGATCTTGGCCGCCGGGAACGTCGCCCCCCACAGCACCGGGGTCAGGAACAGGGCCCAGCCGACGTCGAGCGAGCCCCGGCGACGGCCCACGGCTAGCGGGCGTAGACGTCGCGTCCCCGGGACACCGTGAGGACCGGCCGCAGCCCGCGGACGTCGAGGACGTCCATCGGGTCGGTGTCGTACGCCGCCAGGTCCGCCGCCGCGCCGGGCTCCAGCCGTCCCTTCTTCTCGAGGTGCCCCAGCCGGGCGCCTCCGATCGTGTACATCCGCACGGCGGCGTCCCGGCTCATCCGCTGCTCGGGGTCGTGGTGGTTCTCGAGGGCCCAGATCCCGAGCATGGGGTCCAGCGGCGTGACGGGGGTGTCCGAGCCGCCGCCCACCTCGAGGCCACGGGCCACCAGCGTGGCGAACGGGTTCATCCGCCAGGCCCGATCGCGCCCCAGGCGCTGCTCGTACATCCCGCCCTGGTGGCCCCAGGCGGCGTCGAAGCCGGGCTGGACGCTGATGGCCAGCCCGAGCGCCGCCGCCCGCTCCACCTGCCCGGCGGAGGCCATCTCGAAGTGCTCCAGCCGATGCCGGCGGGCCCGGAAGTGACGACGGCGACGGGAGTCCAGGGCTCCGTACACGCGCTCCCAGGCGCGCAGCGCCTGCTCGATGGCGGCGTCGCCGATCACGTGGAGCCCCGTCTGGAGGCCCGCCAGGTGGGCGTTGTGGAGGAACTCCGCCAGGTCGTCGTCCTCGTAGGACAGCGAGCCGCGGTCGTCGGCGTCCACGTATGGCTCCACGAGCGCCGCCGTCCGGGCCCCGATCGAGCCGTCGAGGAACAGGTCCCCGCCGATCCGCGGCTGGCCGTGGTCGATGACGTACGGCAGGTCGCGGTCCGCGATGTAGGTGATGACGTCGGCTGGCAGGTCGTCGAGGTGCCTGAGGAGGACGTCGACGTCCCGGCGCCCCCGCTTGTCGGGGATGGCCATCTCGTGGAGGCACGTCACGCCGCGGGACGCCGCGAGGCCGGCGGCCCGGAGCTGCGCCTCCTCGATGGCGGCGTCGGGCAGCGAGTCGAAGTACCAGCGCTGGGCGTGCGCGTTGGCCTCGTGTCGCAGCGTCCCGGTGGGCCGCCCCTGGGCGTCCCGCTCGACGCCGGCCAGGTCGTGGACCACGGCCGCGGAGAGCGCCGCGGAGTTCGCCAGGCTGAGGTACCCGTCGGTGCGCACCAGGATCACCGGCTCGCCCGAGATCTCGTCGAGGTCCTCGAGGGCGGGCAGAGCGCCCTGCACCCACGCCGTCTCGTCGAACCCCTGCCCCAGCACCGGCCCGCTTCGCCCCGCGGCGTGGTCGCGGGCCAGCGCCACGAGCTCCTGGGGCGAGCGGGCCTCCGACAGGTCGAGGCCGTCGAGCGCCATGCCGGTCCCGGACAGGTGCACGTGGGCGTCGACGAACCCCGGGAGGATGGTGGTCCCCGGGAGATCGACGACCCGGTCGGCGGCCGGCGGCTCGCCAGCCCCGACGCGCTCCACGTGCCGCTCGTCCACCAGCACCCATTGGCCCTCTCCGTGGATGGACAGGGTGCGGACGCGCGAGGCGCGGTAGAGGGTCTTCATGGAGCGCGGCGATTGTACCGGTCGGCCGGCCCCTACAATCCTTGAGCATGCTTCGGATCATCGATGCCCGGGACGCCGGGCGTGGCGTCGAGCCGGCCCGCGATCTACCGCCGGAGGCGGTCGAGGGAGCGCGGGCCATCCTGGCCCGCGTACGTGCGGACGGGGACCGAGCGCTGGTCGAGCTCACCCTTGAGCACGACGGCGCCGACGTGGCGGACGGGCTCCGCGTCGGGCCCGAGGAGGTGGCTCGCGCCGAAGAGGACCTCGACCCCGGCCTGCGGCGGGCGCTCCACCGGATGGCCGAGCGGCTCCGCGACCTGCACGGCCGGCAGCTCCCCGCCTCGTGGGCGGATGAGCGGGACGGCGTCCGGTTCGGCGAGGTCGTCCGGCCGCTGGCCTCGGTCGGATGCTACGCGCCCGGGGGGCGCGCCGCCTACCCCTCCACGGTGCTCATGACCGCCATCCCTGCCAGGGTGGCCGGCGTCCCGCGGGTGGTGCTGTGCAGCCCGCCGGGGCCCGACGGCGCGGTCGCGGCGACCGTCCTGGCCGCGGCGGCGGTGGCTGGCGTCGACGAGGTCTACCGGCTGGGGGGCGCGCAGGCGGTGGCGGCCATGGCCTTCGGCACGCCGCAGGTGCGCGCCGTCGACAAGATCGTCGGGCCCGGCAACGTCTGGGTCACCGCGGCGAAGCGGGAGGTCGCCGGCGTGGTCGGCATCGACGGGCTGGCGGGGCCATCGGAGCTGGCCATCGTGGCCGACGGCGCCGCCGACCCCGCGCTGCTGGCCGCCGACCTCGTGGCCCAGGCGGAGCACGACCCGCTGGCCCGCACGGTCCTCGTCGCGCTGGACGGCTCGCTCCCCGACCGCGTCGACGACGCCCTGGGGGCGGAGGTCGAACGCTCGCCGCGCCGCGACGTCGTCCGGCGCGCGGTCGAGCGCAGCGAGGCCGTGGTGGCCCCCGACGAGGAGACGGCCGTCCGCGTCGTCGACCGGCTGGCGCCCGAGCACGTCCAGCTCTGCGTCGCCGACCCCGGCGCGATGCTCGAGCGGCTCCGGTCGTTCGGCGCCGCGTTCCTGGGGAGCGGCACGCCGGTCCCGTTCGGCGACTACGGCGTCGGCTCGAACCACGTCCTGCCGACGATGGGGACGGCGCGGTTCGCCTCGGGGCTCCGGGCCGCGGACTTCGTCACCGTCGCCAGCTTCGTCGAGGCCTCCGCGTCCGCCCTCGGCGCCCTGGGGCCCGAGGTGGAGCTGGTGGCCGCGGCCGAGGGCCTCCCCGGGCACGCGCGCGCCGTTGCCATGCGACGGGAGGGCCGGCCATGAGGCCGGAGCTCCGCCCCGACCTTCGCGACGTGGAGGCCTACGGGGCGCCGCAGCTCGAGGCCCCGGTACGGCTCAACACCAACGAGTGCCCGTACCCGCTGTCGGAGGGCTTCGCCCGGGACCTGGCGGACGCCGTGGCCCGGATCCCGTTCCACCGCTACCCCGATCGGGAGGCGGCCGCGCTCCGCAAGGCGCTCGCCGAGCACGCCGGCCATCCGCCGGCGGGCGTGTGGGCGGCGAACGGGTCGAACGAGGTCATCCAGCACCTCTGCTTGGCGTACGGCGGCGCCGGCCGCCGCGCGCTGGTGTTCGAGCCGACGTACGGCCTGCACTCGCTGATCCCGCGGATGCTCGGCATGGAGGTTATCTCCGAACGGCTGGGGGCCGGCTTCCGCCTGGGGGCCGAGGCGGTCGAGGCGTGCCGCCGGCATCGCCCCGCGGTGACGTTCGTGTGCTCGCCGAACAACCCGACGGGCAACGCCCAGACCACCGAGGCGGTGGAGGCGCTGTGCGAGGCGGCCGCCGGCGGCCTGGTGATCGTCGACGAGGCCTACGGCGAGTTCGGCGGGCGCACGGCCACCCCGCTGGTCGAGCGGCACGCCAACCTGGCCGTGGTGAGGACGTTCTCGAAGGCGTTCGCGCTGGCCGCGGCCCGCCTGGGGTACTGCCTGGCCGACCCGGAGCTCGTCGACCACCTGTCGAAGGTGCGGCTCCCCTACCACCTGTCGGCGCTCACCCAGGCCGCCGGAGAGGTCGCGATCCGGTATCGCGGCGAGGCGGACGCCATCCTCGACCGGATCCGGGCGGAGCGGGACCGGCTGGTCTCGGGGCTGGGTTCGACGCCGGGCGTCGAGGTGTTCCCTTCAGACGCGAACTTCGTCCTGTTCCGGACGCCGGTCCCCGCCGCCCGGCTGTGGCAGGCGGTGCTCGACCGCGGCGTGCTGATCCGCGACGTGTCGGCCGCTCCCGCGCTGGAGCGCTGCCTCCGGGTTACCGCCGGGACGCCCGAGGAGACCGGGGCCTTCCTGGACGCCCTGCCGGCGGCGCTGGAGGATGCGTCGTGAGGCGCGAGGCCACCGTGGAGCGGAGGACCGGGGAGACGTCGGTGACCGTCCGCCTGACGGTCGACGGCACCGGTGCGGCCTCCGCCGAGACCGGGCTGCCGTTCTTCGACCACATGCTGCAGCAGCTCGGGGCCCACGCTCGCTTCGACCTCGAGGTCCGGGCCTCCGGCGACCTGGAGGTGGACGCCCACCACACCGTGGAGGACATCGGGCTGGCGCTCGGGGAGGCCCTGGGCCGGGCCCTCGGCGACAAGGCCGGCATCCGCCGGTTCGGCCACGCCTCGGTGCCGCTGGACGAGGCGCTGGTCGAGGTCTCGCTCGACCTCTCCGGCCGGCCGTTCGTGGTCCACGAGGTCCCCGTGCCGGCCGAGCTCATCGGGACGTACGACCCCGGCCTCACCGAGGACTTCGTCCGGGCCTTCGCCACCGCCGCCGGCATGACGCTCCACGCCCGGCTGCTCTCGGGCCGCAGTCCCCACCATGTCGTCGAGGCCGAGTTCAAGGCCATGGCCCGGGCCCTGGCCGACGCGTGCTCGCCCGCCGCGGGCGGCGTGCCGTCGACGAAGGGGACGCTGTAGTGGCCCGGGTGGCGATCCTCGACTACGGGATGGGCAACCTCCGCTCGGTGGCCCGGGCCGTCGAGCGGGCGGGAGCCGAGCCGGTCGTGACCCCGGACGCCGCCGCGGTGGCCCGGGCCGACGCGCTGGTCGTCCCGGGCGTGGGTGCGTTCGGAGCCTGTATGGCCAACCTCCGCCGGGCCGGGCTCGAGGGGGCCATCCACGACTTCGCGACGAGCGGCCGGCCGCTCGTCGGCGTGTGCCTCGGCATGCAGGTCCTGTTCGACCACAGCGAGGAGGGCGACGCCCGGGGGCTCGGGATCCTGGAGGGGGACGTCCGCCGCCTCCCGGACGGCGTCAAGGTCCCGCACATGGGGTGGAACGACGTGCGGTGGACCGCCGACCACCCGCTGGTCCGCGGGCTCGCCGACGGAACCCGGTTCTACTTCGTGCACTCCTACGTCTGCGACCCGGCCGAAGACGTCGGCGTGGGCGAGGCCGAGCACGGGCGGCGGTTCGCCGCGGCGGTGGCCCGCGACAACATCTTCGCGGTCCAGTTCCATCCCGAGAAGTCGGGCGAGGCCGGGCTGGAGATCTACCGGAACCTGGTGAAGGAGCTGGGGTGATCGTCGTCCCGGCGATCGACCTCCGCGGGGGACGCGCCGTCCGACTGACCCGGGGACGACCCGACGACGAGATCGTCTACGGCGACGATCCCGTGGCGGTGGCGGAGGGGTTCGTCGGCCGAGGGGCCGCCTGGCTCCATCTCGTGGACCTCGACGCCGCCCTGCGCGTGGGCTCGAACCGCGACGTCGTCCGCCGGGTGGTGGCCGCGGCGGGGATCCCGGTCCAGGTCGGCGGCGGCCTCCGCTCGCCCGAGGACGTCGAGGCCGTGCTCCAGATCGGCGCGGCCAGGGCCATCGTCGGCACGGCGGCCGCCACGGGCGCCATCGAGGCCCTGATGGGGCGGTTCGGCGACCGCCTCGTGGTGGCTCTGGATACCGAGGGGCACGAGGTCCGGGTCCGGGGGTGGACCGAGGGAGCGGGCGACCTCGAACGAGCGCTCCGCCGGCTCCAGGACGGAGGCGCCGCCCGGTTCCTGATCACGGCGATCCGCCGGGACGGGACGCTCGAGGGGCCGGACGTCGCCCTGTACGAGCGGGTCCTGCGGATCACCGACCGCCCGGTGCTGGCGTCGGGCGGCGTGCGCTCCTCCGACGACGTCCGGGCGCTGGCCGGGACCGGCGTCGAGGGGGCCATCGTCGGCAAGGCCCTGTACGAGGGCACGCTCGACCTCCGGGAGGCCGTGGAGGCTGCCTCGTGACGCTCGCCCGCCGCCTGATCCCCTGCCTCGACGTGGACGCCGGCCGCGTGGTCAAGGGCACGCGGTTCCGGGACCTGGCCGAGGCCGGCGACCCGGCGGAGCTCGCCGCCCGCTACGACGCGGAGGGCGCCGACGAGGTGGTGTTCCTGGACATCACCGCGAGCCTTGAGGGGCGCGGTGCCACACTCGACGTCGTCTCCCGCACCGCGGAGACCGTCTTCATCCCGCTCACGGTGGGTGGCGGCGTCCGCTCGGAGGACGACGTCCGCGCCCTCCTCCGGGCCGGCGCCGACAAGGTGTCGCTGAACACCGCGGCGGTTCGTGACCCCGGCGTCGTGTCCCGGTGCGCCGAGCGGTTCGGGACGCAGTGCATCGTCGTGGCCGTCGACGCGAAGCGCCGCGACGGCGGGTGGGACGTCCACATCGAGGCCGGGCGGACGTCGACCGGGCTCGACGCCGTCGAGTGGTCGGCGCGAGCCGCGGAGCTCGGGGCCGGCGAGATCCTGCTCACCTCGATCGACCGCGACGGGACCGGCGAGGGCTACGACCTCGACCTGGTCCGCGCGGTCGGCGACGCGGTGAACGTCCCGGTGGTGGCCTCCGGGGGCGCCGGACGGCCGGAGCATTTCGCCGAGGGGCTGGAGGCCGGCGCCGACGCCGTGCTGGCCGCCTCGCGGTTCCACTTCGGCCAGCTCACGCTCCGGCAGGTGAAGGAGTACCTTGCGGGGCGCGGCATCCCCGTGCGGATCTGAGGAGGAGGACGTGCCGGTCTGGCCCAGCGAGGAGTGGACGGAGGCCTTCCGCCAGCTCATCAACGGCAGCGCGGAGTACCGCGAGGCCGCGCACGACTGGGAGGGCACGGTGGTCTACCACTTCCAGGCCGAGCCGGACCGCGGTCTGCTCGAGGACGTCTACGGGTGGTTCGACCTGTGGCACGGCGAATGCCGTGACGCCAAGCAGGTCGCGGCCGAGGAAGCGGCCAAGGGCGACTACGTCGTCTCGGCGCCCTACTCGACGTGGAAGCAGGTGCTGAAGAAGGAGCTCGATCCGATGCGTGCGGTGATGCAGGGACGGCTGAAGCTCAAGGGCGACCTGCCGACGGCCGTCCGCTACACGAAGGCATCGCTGATCCTCCAGGACCTGGCCGGGCGCGTCCCGGACACCGAGTTCCTCGACGAGCTCGCGCCCGAGCGGCTGCGCGAGCTGGCCGAGGAAGGCCTCCCGGTGGGCGTCCCGGGAGAGGCCCGGTGATCGAGGAGCTCCGGTTCGACGATCGCGGGCTCATCCCCGCGGTCGTCCAAGATGCGGACAACGGCGCCGTGCTGATGGTCGCGTGGATGGACCGCGAGGCGCTCCGGCGGACGCTGGACGAGGGGGTCACCTGGTTCTGGAGCCGCTCGCGCGAGGAGCTCTGGCGCAAAGGGGACACCAGCGGGAACGTTCAGCACGTCCGCGAGGTGCGCTACGACTGCGACGGCGACACCCTCCTCGTCTCGGTGCACGCCGAGGGGCCCGCCTGCCATACGGGCCACCGGACCTGCTTCTTCCGGCGGCTGGAGGCCGGCTGATGCTCCGGCTGGTCATCCCCAAGGGCTCCCTCGAGGAGCAGACGCTCGTGCTGCTCGAGGCCGCGGACCTCCGGGTCCGCCGCGGCTCGTCTCGCGACTACCACGGGCAGATCGACGACGAGCGCATCGAGAGGGTCTCGCTGCTGCGGCCGCAGGAGATCCCCCGCTACGTCGAGGAGGGGTTCTTCGACCTGGGCATCACCGGCCGGGACTGGGTCGAGGAGACCGGGGCCCGGGTGGACGTGCTCGCCGAGCTGACCTACGCCAAGGGGGGCCCCGGGCGGCCGGTGCGGATCGTGCTGGCGGTCCCGGTGGACTCCCCGGTCGAGCGGGCCGCCGACCTTCCGCCGGGGAGCCGGATCTCGACGGAGTACCCGCAGCTCACCCGTCGCCACTTCGACCGCCTCGGGGTGCCGGTGAAGGTCTTCACCTCGTACGGCGCGACCGAGGCCAAGGTCCCGGAGATCGTGGACGCCATCGTCGACGTCTCCGAGACCGGCGGGACACTCCGGGCCCACGGCATGAAGGTCGTCGACGTGCTCATGGAGTCGGAGGTCCTGGTGATCGCCAGCCCGGCGGCGGCCGGGGACCCGGACAAGCGCCGGGCCATGGATGACCTCCGGACGCTCCTGCTGGGGGCCATGGCGGCCAGGGGCCGGGCGCTCATCAAGCTCAACGTCTCCGAGGAGCGCCTCAAGGAGGTGCTCGAGGTCCTGCCGGCCATGAAGGCCCCCACCGTCTCGCCGCTGGCCGAGGAGGGCGCCTACGCCGTGGAGACGGTGGTCGAGAAGGCCCACGTCAACACGCTGCTCCCGCTGCTCAAGGCTCACGGCGCCAGCGACATCCTCGAGCTGCCGATCTCGAAGATCGTCCCCTGACCCTTAGCCCTTCGGTTCGGTGATGGTGATGCCGAGGCTGAAGACACCGTCCCCTTCGGGCCAGGTGGCGAAGACCTCCATGACGTAGCGAGCGGGGTCGGCGGTCAAGGCCTCGCGGCGGTCGGAGAGGTCCAGTCTCACCGGGTCTCGCAGTTCCACGAAGTCCCACTCCCCCTTCGTTGCGACGCTCGACCGGCGTGGCGTCCCAAGCGTTGCCTCGACGCTGTCGAAGTCGCCTTCGACGCTCAAGACGGTTCCCTTCTGGAGATCCACGAAGGAGGACGGCATGGGCAACGGGCCGTCCGCGCAGAACCCGCCGCCCGAGAACTCCCAGCAATGTGTCCCCAGCACTCCCTCGTGTCGCTCATCGCCGATGATGAGTGCCACGGCTGGACGGTCACCCTCGCCATCGAGCTCGAGGACGACGCGCGGCGGGGCTTCGCCGGACCGCCCGAGGTCGCCACACGAGGTCAGGATGAGGATCGCGAGGAACGCCCCTCGCATGCCGCGCCGAGCGAGATCCCTCCGAGCCATCCGACCGTTCTACGGCCGATCCTGGTCTTGGGGATGGATCGGGTCAACCCGACCTCATCCAGGGCCTCGTCAATGCGCTCCACGACCGCCGGAGCGAGCCCGGCGTCCGGCAGGCCGATCAGGTAGTCATCCACCCAGCGGACGAAGGGCAGGGACCCGATCGCCCGGTCCACCGGCCGCAGGACCGCGTTGGCCATGACCGCCGACGCGCGAGGACCGATCGGGAGCCCCGGATAGCCGTGGGACCCCCAGGCCTCCAGGAGGTCCGCCGCCTCCCCGGCGTCGGCCGGGTCGACGGTCACTGCTCGGAGGGCCCGGTCAAGCAGCTGCGGCCGAACGGAGGGATAGAAGCTGGCAACGTCCGTAAGGAGCACCGCCGGCGACCGGGACAGGATCCCAGCGGCCAGGCGGCGAGCCCGCCGGAGCGCCGGTCCCACCGGCTCCAGGGACCAGCCGCCATGTCGCCGGATGGCCCGGTTGGCCACCACGCAGCCGTTGAGGCGCCGTTCTACGTGAGCGGCGATCCGGCCGCCCAGGGCGTCCCACCGGCGGGCATCGCGTTGCTCGAGCAGCGCCATCCGCCGGAGCCGTCCACCCGGAGACGCTCGCCACTCCGACTGGATGGACCTCGCGACTGGTGGCAGGGCGTCCTCCCCCGGTCAAGGGGGAGGCGGTGCGGTCCAACGCGTTGTACCGCGGATCGCGGCCGCCGCCAATCGCCCGACCGGGGGATGCTCCCCTCCCCCGCCCGGTGGTTAGGGAGCCAGGCGCTCGAGCAGGAGGGCCTCGGCGATGGCCGCCCGCTCCAGCTCCGACACCGCCACGCTCTCGTTGGCGCCGTGGGCGCGGGAGTCGGGGTCGGCGACGCCGGTCAACAGAATCGCCGCGTCGGGGTAGGTGTCGGCGAAGTCGGCCACGAACGGGATCGTCCCGCCCTGGCCGATGTAGAGCGGTGCCCGGCCCCAGGCCTCCTCGAACGCGGCCTCGGCGGCGCGGAATACCGGGCCCCCAGGCCGGACGTCGAACGGCCGGGCCGCCGCTCCCCGCTCGACCCGCACCTCCGCCCCCCAGGGGGCGTTGGCCTCGAGGTGTTCGACCAGGGCATCCATGGCCCGCGCCGGGTCGTCGCCGGGTGCCAGCCGGAGGCTGACCTTGGCCCGGGCCGAGGGGATCAGCGTGTTCGACGCCTCCCGGACCGACGGGGCGTCGATGGCCAGCACGGAGATCGCCGGGCGCCGCCACATCCGCGCCGTGAGGCTCCCCTCCCCGATCGTCCGGACGCTCGGCAGCGCGCTGACCTGCTCGCGGAGCTCCCGCTCGCTGAGGTCGAGCTCGTCGGCCTCCCCGGCGACCAGCCCCGGGATGACGACCTCGCCGCGGTCGTCGTGGAGGGTCGCCAGCACCCGGGCCAGGACCGTCAACGCGTCGGGGAAGACGCCCCCCAGGAAGCCGCTGTGGACGCCGTGGTCCAGCGTTCGGACCTCGACGACGCAGTCCACCAGGCCCCGGAGCGACGTGGTGATGGCCGGCTCCCCCACCCGCCAGTTCGAGGAGTCGGCCAGCACGATGACGTCGCCGGCCAGCTCGTCGCGGTACCGGTCCAGGAACGCCACCAGGTTCGGGGAGCCGATCTCCTCCTCGCCCTCGACGAACACCGTGACGCCTACGGGCGGCCGCCCGTCGAAGGCCCGCAGCGCCGCGGCGTGCATCGCGATCCCGCCCTTGTCGTCGGACGAGCCCCGCCCGTACAGGCGGCCGTCCCGCTCCACCGGCTCGAACGGCGGGGAGTTCCAGTCGGCCTCGTCGCCCGGCGGCTGCACGTCGTGGTGGGCGTAGAGGACGACCGTCGGCGCCCCCTCGGGCGCCGGGGCCCTCCCCAGAACCGCCGGTGGGGTGCCATCGACCTCCAGGAACCGCACCTCCTTCAACCCCGAGGCGTCCAGGATCTCGGCGGTGGCCTCGGCGGAGCGCCGGACGTGGTCCGGGTCGAACCCCGGGGCGCTGACCGAGGGGATGCGGATGAGCCGGTCGAGGTCCCCGCGGACCCCCGGCAGGGCCGCCTCGACCGCCCGGCGCAGCTCGTGGCTCATGGCCGCCAGCGTATCGACGTCACTCGGTGTGACGCCAGCGGCGGAGGGCCCGCTCGCGCTCGTCGCGCTGCTGGTCCTCCGGGATCCGCCGCAGCGCCTCGCGATAGCGCTCGTAGACACCGACGTAGCGCCGCCAGAGGCGATCCAGGGTCCCCCGGGGGTCGAGCTCGCGGAGCCGTTGCGGCTGGAGCCCGTAGTGGGCCCCGCCCCGGTCGGGGAGCTCCGACGGGGCCAGGCCGTACTCGAGGAGCACGGGATCGACGTAGTCGGCGGCGTTCAGCAGGGCGATCCACGCGCGATGGTTCGGCTGGTCGAGGTTCGGGGCGGGCGGGTGCGGCAGCGAGACCGTCGGGTTCAGCCACAGGTCGAGGTCGCGGAGCCGGCCGGCGACCCGCTGGGCGCCGCGGTCGATGGCCGCCTCCGCGCTCCGGCGCAGGGCCGAGGCCGATGCCTCGTCGAGCCCGTTGAACCACTCGGCCCGGGCGACCACCAGGCGCTCCAGCGACCGCCGCAGCGCGTCGCTGAGGGCGGGGGCGGCGGCATCACTGAACCGCAGCGCCAGGTCCTCGATCTCCCGGCGCAGCTGGGCCACGCGGGCCTCGGCGTCGGCGCGCGCCACGCCGAC
>DASZZY010000188.1:0-3532 GCA_036260395.1 Actinomycetota bacterium | reverse complement strand
GGCGGCTCCCGGGAGCCGCGGTGGGCCATGACGCTCGTCCTGGGCGGGGGCGCCGTCGTCCCGTTCGCCGTCCTGGTCGCCCTGTGGGCCGTGACGCTCCGCGACGCAGCCGCGCTGTCCGAGCCGCCCGCGCGCCCCGCGCTCACCGTCGAGGTTGTCGGGTGGCGGTGGTGGTGGGAGGTCCGCTATCCGGACGCCGGCGCGGTGACGGCCAACGAGGTCCACATCCCGGCGGGCGTCCCGGTCCGGATCCGGGTCCTCGCCGGCGACGTGATCCACAGCTTCTGGGTCCCCGAGCTCGGCGGGAAGATGGACATGATCCCCGGCCGCGTGAACGACATGTGGATCCAGGCCGACGAGCCCGGCGTCTACCGCGGCCAGTGCGCCGAGTACTGCGGGCTCCAGCACGCCAACATGGCCTTCTTCGTGTTCGCCCATCCCCCCGACGAGTTCGACCGATGGCTCGCGGCCGAGGCCGCGGACGCCCGGGCCCCGAGCACCGCGCTGGAGGCCCGCGGGCAGGAGGTGTTCGTGAACGGCCCGTGCGCCGGCTGCCACACCATCCGCGGGGTCGTCGAGGCCGGGAACCTGGGGCCCGACCTGACCCACTTCGGCAGCCGGAGGTGGATCGGCGCGGGGACCGTGCGGAACAACCTCCAGAACCTCCTGGCGTGGATCCCCCGCTCCGACGAGATCAAGCCGGGGAACCTGATGCCGCCGATCCCACTGTCCACCGAGGACCTTGAGGCCGTGGCTGCCTACCTGCTGAGCCTGGAGTAGCCGGCGTGAGCACCACGACCGCCGAGCGTCTGGAGCGCACCTGGGAAGAGGCGCCGGGCCTGGGGTCGTGGATGGACACGGTCGACCACAAGCGGATCGGGAAGCGGTACCTCTACACGGCCTTCCTGTTCTTCCTGGCCGGCGGCCTGGAGGCCACGATCATCCGCACGCAGCTCATCCGTCCCGAGCTGGAGCTGTTCGCGCCGGAGACGTTCAACCAGCTGTTCTCGATGCACGGCATCACGATGATCTTCCTGTTCATCACGCCGATGCTGTTCGGGTTCGGCAACTACCTGGTGCCGCTCCAGATCGGGGCCCGCGACATGGCGTTCCCCCGGCTCAACGCCTTCAGCTACTGGGTGTTCCTGTTCGCCGGCCTGTTCCTGTACTCGAGCCTCCTCATCGGCAGGGCCCCGAACGACGGCTGGTTCAACTACCCGCCGCTGTCGAGCGAGGAGTTCACGCCGGGCATCAACATCGACTACTACACGCTGGGGCTGCTGTTCCTCGGCATCTCGACGACGGCGGGGTCGGCGAACTTCATCGTCACGATCTTCAAGCTCCGGGCCCCCGGCCTGTCGATCAGCCGGCTCCCGCTGTTCTGCTGGGCGATCCTGGCCACCTCGTTCGCCGTGATCTTCGCGATGCCGTCGCTGACCGCGGCGAACGTCATGCTGGCGCTCGACCGCATGGCGGGGTTCCACTTCTTCGACGTGGAGGCCGGCGGCGACGTCGTCCTGTGGCAGCATCTGTTCTGGATCTTCGGCCACCCGGACGTGTACATCATCTTCCTGCCCGCCGTGGGGATCGTCTCCAGCATCGTCCCGGTGTTCGCCCGGCGGCGGGTCATCGGCTACCTCCTGCTGGCCCTGGCCACGGTGGCCACCGCGGTGATCGGGTTCGGCGTGTGGGTCCACCACATGTTCGCCGTGGGCCTGCCGACGGTGGCCATGGCGTTCTTCGCCGCGGCCAGCCTCCTGATCACGATCCCCAGCGGCATCCAGATCTTCGCCTGGCTGGCCACCGTCCTGGCCGGCCGTCCCCGGCTCGACACGGCGATGCTGTTCGTGCTCGGGTTCATCTTCGTGTTCGTGATGGGCGGGGTGACCGGCGTGATGTTCGCGGTGGTCCCCTTTGACCAGCAGATCACCGACTCGTACTTCGTCGTGGCCCACTTCCACTACGTGCTGTTCGGCGGCACGGTCCTGCCGATCTTCGCCGGTATCTACTACTGGTTCCCGAAGATCTGGGGCCGGCTGATGCACGAGGGCCTGGGCAAGCTCTCGTTCTGGCTCATCTTCCTGGGGTTCAACCTGACGTTCTTCCCGATGCACATCGCCGGCCTCCTCGGGATGCCGAGGCGGATCTACACCTACCGCGCCAACCTCGGGTGGGAGCCGTGGAACCTGTGGGCCACGCTGGGGGCCTACCTGCTGGCGGCCGGGATCGTCGTGCTGGTGGCGAACTTCCTGCTCTCGCTCCGCCGCGGCGCCCCGGCCGGGCGCGATCCCTGGGACGGGCAGACGCTGGAGTGGGCCACCAGCTCGCCGCCGCCCGCCTACAACTTCGCCCAGATACCCGTCGTCCGGAGCCGCGAGCCGGTGTGGGACCAGCCGGAGCTCCGCGAGCTTGACCGGAGGGTCGAGGACCCGGAGCTGGCCCTGGCCGAGGGGCACGAGACCGTGGGCACGTCCGTGCTCGACGCCGATCGCGAGACCGTCCTGCACATGCCGTCGGGCTCGATGACGCCGCTCGTCACGGCGCTCGGCCTGGCGGCGGTGTTCGTCGGCCTCCTGACGCGGCTCCTGCCCCTCGTCGTGCTCGGCGTCGCCGTCGCGGTGGCCGCGGTGCTGCGCTGGCTCCACCTGGAGGAGGGAGCGGCATGAGCGTCGCCGCCCATGCGCCCCGTTCGCTCCGGGCCGAGCCGTCCCGGGGACGGTCCCCAGGGTTCTGGGGGATGTGGATGCTGATCTTCACCGAGGCCACCCTCTTCTCGATCCTCCTCACCAGCTACTTCTTCCTGCGGTTCCGGGCCCCCGAGTGGCCGCTCGGCGACATCCCGCCGCCCGAGCTCGCGCTGGTCTTCGTGATGACGCCCATCCTTCTGCTGTCGAGCGCGCCGATGCACTGGGCCGACGTCGCCGCCCGCCGCGGATGGACCGGCCAGCTCAAGGCGGGACTGCTCCTCACGTTCCTGATGGGGGCGACGTTCCTGGGCCTCCAGGGCTACGAGTACATGCACACGCTGCGCGAGTTCACCCCGCGGACGAACGTGTACGGCACGCTGTTCTTCACGATCACCGGGTTCCACGGCCTCCACGTGCTCGTGGGGCTCGTCATGGTCCTGTGGGTGCAGTTCTACGCGTGGCGGGGCGCCTTCGGGCGGCACCGCCAGGGCCCCGTGGAAGTCGTCGCGCTCTACTGGCACTTCGTCGACGTGGTGTGGCTGGCGATCCTGGTCTCGGTGTACCTGTCCCCGCATTTCTGGCCGCAATGACGGGTGCGGTGGCGGCCCGGGGCCTGCTCGGCGACGTGCGGAGCCCGCGGTCGCTGGTGGTGTGGGCGGGCCTGCTCGTCCCGCCGCTGGCCTGGGGGGCCCAGCTCGTGCTGGCGGATCTGCTGTTCGAGCTCGGATGCGCCCCGGGCGTGGAGGGGGAGCGGCTCGCCGGCCTCGGCCTGGGGGGCTGGGCGGTGCTCGTCACGGTCGCGGCGGCCGCGGCCACGGCCGTCACCGGCCTGGGGGCCGCGGCCG
>DASZZY010000187.1:0-11056 GCA_036260395.1 Actinomycetota bacterium | reverse complement strand
GGCCCCCGAACGCCACCCGGACGGACGTGGCCCCCTCGGGCCCCTCGAACCCCAGCGCCCAGCCGAACGCCGGGAACGGCGCCACCTCCTGGCCGTCAGCCGTCCGCAGCCGCCAGTCGCCGTCCACCTGGCTGGCCACCGCCACCAGGCCCGCGCGCCGCTCGGGCACGCTCCCCCGCCACCCCGGGCCCTCCGCGGGCTCGAGCGCCGCGAGATCGGCGGCCCGGAGACGCGCCGCCGCCAGGACCGACCCCGACCGCGCGGCGCTCACCGCCTGCTCGCCCGCCACCGCCGCGGCCACCGGCAGGGCCGCCGCGTTCCGGTAGATCGTCAGCCCCCCCGCGCGCTGGATCGGGAGGAGGTCGACCTGGTCCTCGAGCCGGTCGGTGGTCGCGTCCGGCAGCCGGCCCGGCGTCACGACCACGTACCGGATGGCCATGGGGGCCAACGCCGCGCCGCCGTGGCGGAGCCGCCCCGACAGGATCGCGCCGACCGAACGGCCCAGCGCCTCGTGCCCGGGTCCCTCGGCCGGGATGCCGATCCCCAGCACGGAGCGCCCGCCTCGCCCGGTCACCGCGTAGGCGACCGCCGTGCCCCCCGACTCGATCGTCCCTTGGGGCGCCCCGCCCGGCGCGGGGAACGGGGAGCCGTCGCGACTGCCGAGCCACAGGACGCGGAACGGCGTCCCGGGGTCGGCGGTGGCCACCACGGGCCAGGCCGGGGGGACCCGTGCCGGCCCGACGGCCCATCCGCCGAGCGCGGCCTGGACGACCTGGAGGCCCAGCCCCGCGGCCAGCACCGCCACGAGCGCGCCGACCGTGACCTGCATGGCGCCGAACGCCGAGCGACGGATCGTGGGAACCACCGACGGCATCGCCAGCGCCACCACCGCGGCCAGCGCGAAGGCGGCCCCCGCGAGGTATGCCACCGGGTTGGCGAGCACGTCGGGGAGGTGCCCGGCAGCGGCCAACCAGGCCAGCACCACCGCCGCGCCGGCCGAGACCAGCGCCCGGGTGGCCCACCCGGCGCGGGGCCGGGCCACGAACGGGAAGGACAGCACCGCGGCGACCGGCAGGAACACCGCGGGGAGCCACGACCCCGGCGCGGGGCCGGGCGACAGGCGAAGCAGCGCGGCGAACTCCGGGCGCCCCACCGCCTCGACCTGCGTCCCGCCCCCTGCGGCGAACAGGTGCATGGCGAACGGGAACACGAGCGCGCCGGCGGCGGCGGTGGCCGCCAGGCCGGCCGCCACGCCGCGGGTCCGGCTCCCGCCCCTGGCCGGAACGAGGAACATCGGGGCGACCAGCACGGCGAGCGCCAGCCACACCGCGGGGAAGAAGCTGCCGGTGAACGCGAGCACGACGGCCGTGCCCACCACCCACCGACCGCCGCCGCGCTTTGCGTCGAACGCCGCGCTCAGGCGGACCGCCAGCCACGGGAGCGTCCACAGGAGGATCGAGGTCGCGACCGTGCCCTCCGAGGCCGCCCACAGCGTGATCGCGGAGAGCGCGTAGCACGCCGCGCCGATCGCGCTGGCGGCGGCGTCGCGGTTCAGCGGGCGCAGCGCCCGGTAGGCCGCCACGCCCGCGAGGAACGGCGTCAGCGCGACGAGCAGGCGGGCCAACAGGTCGGGGTTGGCCAGGGTCAGCACGCTCCCAGCGCCGAGCGCCACGAGGGCCGGGCTGGCGCCGCCCGGGCCTCCGAACCCGGTCGAGGTCCATCCCGCCCCGAACTCCCGGAACATCCCCCACGGCGCGGCGGGGAAGGCCGGGAGCATCCCGCCCTCGAGGCGGGGGCCGAAGAGCACCTCGCGGAACGCGAGCAGCGTCAGCAGCGCGCCGAAGGCGATGCCCACCGCCGCGGGATGCGAGGCCGCCAGCCCGGCCACCCGGCGGCGGAGCGGTGGCGCCTCGGGCTCTTCCTCGTCCCCCGGCGCGCGCTCGTGGCGCGCCACGAGCAGCGCGGAGGCCTGGAGGAACCACCGCTGGAGCCGCGCGCCGGCCGGAGCCATGAACCGGGCGACCTCGCGGTCGGGGACCCGCCGGCTGCGCTGGGCCCGGAAGCGCCGCCGCACGGTGCCGGGCAGGTGCCCCAGGTTCCACCCCCAGGCGCGGACCACGTCCCAGGTCCGGTCGATGTGCCGCGTCAGGAGATAGATCATCGCGCGGGCCGTCCCCTGCACCGCGTACAGCGGCAGCAGCCACAGCAGCGTGAGGAGCCGGTAGTTCTTGAGGACGCTGAGGAGCCCGATGCGCTCGGTCAGGTAACGGTTCGCCGGCGGCTGTCCGTCCGCTCGCTCGGCCCGCCTGCCGGCCAGCCGGTGGAGGGCCACCGCGCCGGGGTCCACCAGGACCCTGAACCCCGCCAGGCGGACTCGCCAGCAGAAGTCCAGCTCCCCGGTCCCCCACCGCAGCCGGTCGTCCGGCAGCCCGGCCCGGACCCACGCCTCGCGCCTGACCAGCGCCGCCGCCGACGAGACGTAGAGCACCTCGCGGATCGCGTCGTACTGGCCCTGGTCGATCTCGTCCTCCTCCAGCGGCGAGTACGGGTACCCGAACCGATCGGTGGCCGAGCCGATGTCGAGCAGCACCTCGGGCCGCTCCCAGTCCACGACCTTGGGGCCCACGACGCCGACCCCGTCGAGTCGCCGGGCGGTCTCCACCAGCCGCGTCACGGCCTCGGGCGCCAGCGCCACGTCGTCGTGGATCAGCAGCAGGTACTCGGCGTCCCGGGCCGCGGGGAGATCCACCGCGCGGCTGACCGCCGCAGCGAACCCCACGCTGCGTCGGAGCCGGAGCACCCGCCTGGGGCCTAGCATCCGCTCCAGCGTCTGGCCCGACCCGTCCGTGGACGCGTCATCGACGGCGAGGACGCCGAGGCGCGGATACGTCTGCCGCGCGAGCGACGAGAGCGCTCGCTGGATCCATTGGGCTCCGTCCTTGACGACGAGGATCGCCAGGACGCTGGGGGTGGGTTCCTGCACGACGGCCGACTAGCATCCCAGAACGGGAGGGGATCCTCAACGTGCAGAAGGGGGGCAGGGCCCCCCCTCTGACACCGAGACTCGGAGACGTTACCTGCGTCTCGCGGTCGTTCGCTTCGCGGTCGACGTCTTTCGCGTGCTCTTCCTGGGTGTGCGCGCCGCGCTCGTCCGCTTGCCCGTCGTGCGCTTGGCGCCCGTCGTCCGCTTGGCCGTGGACTTCTTCGCGCCCGTGGTGCGCTTCCTGGCGCCCGTCGTCCGCTTGGCCGTGGACTTCTTCGCACCCGTGGTGCGCTTGGCGCCCGTCGTCCGCTTGGCCGGTGACTTCCTGGTCGTCCGCTTGGCCGTGGACTTCTTAGCGCCGGTCGTCCTCTTGCGCGTGGCTGCCATCGTTGTCACCTCCTTTCGCGCCGTCAGGACGCCATCCGCTTCAGGCGTCGCCGTTCCCGCTCACTCATGCCCCCCCACACGCCGTAGCGCTCGTCGCGACGGAGCGCGTAGTTGAGGCACTGGATCCGGACCACGCACTCGGCGCAGATGCGCTTCGCCTCGCGCGACGATCCGCCCTTCTCGGGGAAGAAGATCTCCGGGTCGTGTTCCCGGCATCTCGCCAGCTCCTGCCACGGCGTGTCGTGGTGCATGTGCCCTCCCCGCCGAATTACATTCTTGTGATTCTCGCAGGAGGGCAACCTGCTTGTCCAGTCCCAATATTGAACTTTTTGCAACCACGAATCGAGTGTTCATCACAACATTTTTTCTTTCCTCATCGCGCGGCGCGCAACCGAACGGCGTCAGACGCGCGACGACGTCGACACGCGTCCGTACGTCGTCGTCCGCTGCACGGGGATGCGTCCGATCGATCGGATGGCGTCCTCGAGCTCGGCCGGCTCCTTGCGGATCCCCCACCGCGCGCCGGCCATCCGCGAGATCGTCTCCTCCATCAACGTCCCGCCGAAGTCGTTCGCGCCGCCGCGCAGCATCACCGTGCTGGCATCGATGCCGAGCTTCACCCACGACACTTGCACGTTCGGGATGCGCCCATCGAGCAGGATGCGGGCCACGGCGTGCATCCGCCGGTTCTCCTCGTGCGTCGGCCCGGGACGCGCCTTGCCGGCCAGGTAGATCGGCGCGTTCTGGTGGATGAACGGCAGCGGCACGAACTCCGTGAACCCGCCCGTCCGTTCGTGGATGGCCGCCAGGCGACGCAGGTGCGCCACCCAGTGCGGCGGCGCGTCGACGTGCCCGTACATGATCGTGGAGCTCGAGCGGATGCCGAGGTCGTGGGCCGTCGTGACGATCTCCTCCCAAGTGTCGGCCGGCAGCTTGCCCTTCGTCAGGACCCATCGGACGTCGTCGTCTAGGATCTCGGCCGCGGTGCCCGGGATGCTGCCCAGACCCCGGTCGCGGCACTCCTGGAGGAACTCGCGGAACGAGATGCCCAGGCGGGCGGAGCCGTTGAGCACCTCCATCGGGCTGAACGCGTGGACGTGGATGTCGGGGACCCGCGCCTTCACGGCGTCGAGCAGCCGGAAGTAGAAGTCGCCCGGAAGCGACGGGTGGAGGCCGCCCTGCATGCAGACCTCGGTGGCCCCCTCGTTCCACGCCTCCTCGGCCCGCGCCGCGACCTCCTCGAGCGTCAGCGTGTACGACTCGGTATCGACCTCCCGCTGGGCGAACGCGCAGAACCGGCAGCCCGTGTAGCAGACGTTCGTGAAGTTGATGTTGCGGTTCAGGACGTAGGTCACCTCGTCGCCAACGGCTTCCCGGCGCAGGTCGTCGGCTAGCCGCGCCAGCGCGTCGAGGTCGGGCCCGTCGGCCTCGAACAGCGCCAGCGCCTCGTCGTCCGAGATCTCCCGATGCGCGGCGGCCTTCCCCAGCGCGCCCCGGACCGCCGCGGAGACCCGGGCGGGTTCCCGCCGTCGCGACGCCCACGTCCGCGTGGCCGGCACCTCGAGCGAGTCG
This sequence comes from Actinomycetota bacterium, assembly GCA_036260395.1. Taxonomy (GTDB): domain Bacteria; phylum Actinomycetota; class UBA4738; order UBA4738; family CALAEC01; genus DASZZY01. Next base: position 6,114 of record DASZZY010000187.1, on the reverse strand, counting down.
AGGTCGCCGTACACCGCCGCCGCGTCGTCCCGGAGGCGGCCCTCGCCGGAGAAGGTCAGCGGGATGGTGCGCGGCTTCCACCGCACCTCGGGGTCCTGCCAGGCCACCGGCTCGGGGCGCTGCCCCTCGACCGCCAGGCCGTCCGGGCCGAGCAGCGCCGTCACCGGCCGCTGCATCTTCCCGGCGATCCACGGGTCCGGCCGGGCGGCGAACGCCGGGTAGATGCACAGCCGCTCCCGCAGCTCGAAGCCGCGCTCCTCCGTCCGGCGGCGGAGGTCGTCGAGGCGGGGCCACGGGGCCTCGGGGTTCACGTGGTCGACGGTGATCGGCGACACGCCGCCCCAGTCGTTGATCCCCGCCTCGAGCAGCCGGTCGTATCCGGGGTCCGACAGGTTCGGCGGCGCCTGGACGCCGACGCCCGGGCCCAGGACCACGCGGGCCACCGCCACCGCGGCCAGGAACTCGTCGGCGCCCGGCTCGGGGGCATGGCGCATCGCCGTATCCGGCTTGGCCCGGAAGTTCTGGACGATGACCTCCTGGACGTGGCCGTACCGTCGCGCCAGGTCGCGGATGGCGAACAGCGACTCGGCGCGCTCGCGCGCCGTCTCGCCGATCCCCACCAGGATCCCCGTGGTGAACGGGATCGACAGTCGGCCGGCATCCTCGATCGTCCGGAGGCGCACCGCGGGGACCTTGTCGGGCGAGCCGTGGTGCGGCATCCCCCGCTCCGTCAGGCGCTCCGACGCCTGCTCGAGCATCAGCCCCATCGACGCCGAGACCTGCTTCAGGCGGGCCATGTCCTCCCACGTCATCACGCCGGGGTTCAGGTGCGGGAGCAGCCCGGTCTCCTCGATCACCCGGATCGACACGGCGCGGAGGTAGTCGAGCGTCGACCGGTAGCCGCGTTCGTCGAGCCACCGGCGCGCCGTGGGGTACCGGTCCTCCGGCTTGTCCCCCAGCGTGAACAGCGCCTCCTTGCATCCCGCCTTCCGTCCGCGTTCGGCGATGTCCACGACCTGCTCCGGCGTGAGGAACGGCGTCTCCAGGCGCTTCGGGGGCTTGGCGAAGGTGCAGTAGTGGCACACGTCGCGGCACAGCATCGTGAGCGGGATGAAGACCTTGCGCGAGTAGGTGATGGTCCGGCCCGGGCCCCGGTCCCGGAGGTCGGAGGCCACCTCGCACAGCTCTCGCAGCGCCGGCCCACGGGCGGCCATCAGCGCGGTCGTCTCCTCCACCGACAGCGACTTCCCGTCGGCCGCTCGCTTCAACGCGCGACGGATGGCGTGATCGATCTGCACGGGCCGACCCTAGTGCGGCTCCGGGGCGGCGGCAACGGAGGTGCGGGCCGCGGGCACCCTTCGCCGACGCCCGGCGTAGCCTACGCCGGTGAACGTCGTGGCCCTGGCGGGCGGCGTCGGCGCCGGAAAGCTCCTCCGGGGCCTCGTCCGCGTGACCGCGCCGGCTGGGCTCACCGCGGTGGTGAACACGGCGGACGACCTGACGATCCACGGCCTGCACGTCTCGCCGGACCTCGACTCGGTGACGTACTGGCTCGCCGGCGTGGCCGACCGCGACCGCGGGTGGGGCCGCGCCGGGGAGACGTTCCGCGCGCTCGAGGAGCTGCGGCGGATCGGCGGGCAGGCGTGGTTCGCGCTCGGCGACCTCGATCTGGCCACGCATCTGGCTCGCACGCAGTGGCTCCGCGACGGGCTGACGCTGACGGAGGCGACCGCGCGGCTGGTCCGGAGCTTCGGCGTCGAGGTCGCCGTCCTGCCGATGAGCGACGATCCCGTCCGCACGTGGATCGAGACCACCGACGAGCGAGGGGCCGGTCGCTGGTTCCCGTTCCAGGAGTGGTGGGTGGTTCATGGCGGAGCGCCCGACGTGAAGGCCATCCGGTTCCGCGGCGCGGAGGGCGCCGCTCCGGCCCCCGGGGTGCTCGACGCGATCGCCGGGGCGGACGCCGTGCTGATCTGCCCCTCGAACCCCGCGGTGTCGATCGGCCCCATCCTCGCGGTCCCGGGAGTCGCCGACGCGCTACGCGCCCGCCGGGAGACGGTGGTCGGGATCTCCCCGATCGTGGCCGGCGCGCCGCTGCGGGGGATGGCGGACCGCGTCATGCCGGCCGCCGGGCAGGAGGTCTCGGCGGCCGGCGCCGCGCTCGCCTACCGGGGGCTGCTGGGCGCCTGGGTGCTGGACGTGCGCGACGCGGCGCTGGTCGAGCGCGTGGAGCGGGAGGCCGGTGCCCGCACGGCGGCGGTCGACACGATCATGGTCGACGACGACGCCGCGGAGCGGCTGGCCCGAGACGCGCTCGAGGCCCTGGGATGACCCCCCCCGTGACGGTCGTACCGGTCGAGGGGCTGCCCGAGGTCGCCCCCGGCGACGACCTCGCCGCGATGATTGCGGGGGGCATCCCCCTCGAGGACGGCGACGTGGTGGTGGTCACCCAGAAGGTGGTGTCGAAGTCCGAGGGGCGAGTCGTCGAGGAGGGCGAAGGGAGGGAGGCCTGGGTGGCCCGCGAGTCGCGGCGGGTAGTGGCCCGGCGCGGCAGCCTGGTGATCGCCCAGACCGTGCACGGGTTCGTCTGCGCGAACGCGGGCGTCGACGCCTCGAACGTGGCCCCCGGGTTCCTGACGCTCCTGCCGGAGGACCCCGACGCATCGGCCGCCCGGATCCGCGACGGCCTGCGCCGCCGGGCCTCGGCCGACGTGGCGGTGGTGGTCTCCGACACCTTCGGCCGCCCGTGGCGCCGGGGGCTGGTCAACGTGGCCATCGGCGCCGCGGGCCTGCCCGCCCTGCTCGACCTCCGCGGGACCGCCGACCGCCAGGGACGGATCCTCGAGGCCACGGTCGCCGCGGTGGCGGACGAGGCGGCGGCGGCCGCGGGGCTCGTCATGGGCAAGGCCGACGGCGTCCCGGTCGCCGTGGTCCGGGGCGCCCGCTGGGACGCGCCGCCGGGACGGGCGGCCGACCTCGTCCGCCCGCCGGAAGAGGACCTCTTCCGCTACTCCCCGCTCCAGACGATCTCGACCCGGCGGTCGGTCCGCGAGTTCGCCGACCGGCCGGTCCCCCGCGAGGCGCTCGTGGAGGCGGTGGCCGCCGCGCTCACCGCGCCCGTGCCGCACGGCTCCCGTCACCGGGCACCGCCGTGGGTGTGGGTCGTCCTCGACACGCCGGCCGCCCGCCGGCGGCTGCTAGGGGCGATGGCCGAGGCGTGGACCCGCGACCTCGGTTCCGACGGCGTGTCGCCGGACGTCATCGACCGCCGCCTGGCCCGCTCCGACGCGCTGCTCGGGGCGGCGCCGGTCCTCGCGGTGCCTTGCCTGTCGCTGGGCGCCGCCGACCGCTACCCAGACGAGCGTCGGCGGCAGGCCGAGCGGGACATGTTCGTGCTGGCGACCGGCGCCGGCGTCCAGAACCTCATGCTGGCCCTCCACGCGCAGGGCTACGCGTCCTGCTGGGTGTCCTCCACGTTGTTCTGCGCCGAGGAGTCGCGGGCCGCCATGGGCCTCGCCGACGAGTGGCTGCCGATGGGCTCGGTGGCCGCCGGCGCGCCGCTGACGCCGCCTCCCGCGCGTCCGCCGAGGGACCCGGGGACGCATCTGCGAACGCTGTAGCGGCCTCGTATAGTGGGATTCTCGGTAGATCCCCCCCTGGAGCTCGCGTGGCCAAGAAGAAGCGGAAGAAGGGCAGACGGCCGGCTCGACCGGCTACGGCCACTGCGGCCCCGGCCGCAGGGCGCCGCGAAACCGCGGCGGCCGAGGAGCGCCCCGACGGGCCGGCGAAGCCCGCCACGGCGGCCGCGGTCAGCAACCGCCAGGCCCGGAAGGAGCAGGCCCGGCGCGACCGCGAGCGCCGGATCCGACGGGCGCGTCGCCGGGAGCGCATGCGCCGGATCGTCCGGTGGGGCGCCGTGATCGCGGTGGTCGCGGCGATCGTCGGCGCCATCGTCTACGTGAACACGCGCCCGCTGCGGCTGGAGAACGCCGCCGCCGCCGAGGCGGCGGCCGCCCTCGGGTGCGGCGGGGGGGAGGGCAACATCCAGGAGCCGGCCAACCAGGGACGCGAGCACCTCCAGCAGGGCCAGCTCCCGCCGGAGTACACCAGCACGCCCGGGACGTCGGGCCCTCACTCCATCAGCCCCTACGCGGGCGAGCCGGTCATCGAGCAGCCCGTGGACCCGGTCCTCGAGGCACAGCTTGTGCACAACCTCGAGCACGCCTACGTGATCATGTACTACCGGCAGAGCGGCGAGAACGCCCTGCCCGACGAGGTGGTCGAGGCGCTGGCGAACGTGGCGGGCGGAGAGACCAAGGTCCTGCTCGCGCCGTACCCGGACCTTCCGGAGGGGACCGCCCTGTCGTTCGCGGCGTGGACCAAGCTGCTGGAGTGCCCGGCGATCGAGGCCGACGAGGCCGACCAGGCCGTACAGGTGGCACGGGGGTTCATCGACCAGTACCGGGGGACCGCGAACGCGCCCGAGCCCCAGGCCGGCTGAGCGGCCCCGCTCAGTCGTACGTGACGGTGCAGCCCGGGTTGCAGACGATCTCGCCGCCGTCGAAGACGCCCTTGGCGCCGTTGGCCAGCCCGACGTACTTCACCGGCAGCCCGAGGTCTGAGGTGTGGCCGCCGACGTCGAGGTACTTGTTCAGGACCTTGCCCCGCATCCACGTGACCGTGTCGGCGCCGTCGTTCACGTAGATCCGCCCCTTCTTGAACCGCTGGTACCGGCCACCGCCGACCGAGATCTTCTTGCTCACGGACTTCCCGGGCTTGCAGTCGATCGCGTCGTACTTGGTGCGGATGCGGCCGGTGATGTTGAAGTTCTTGTTGACGTAGAACCGGCTGTCGTTCAGCCCCAGGCCGGTCCGGATGTCCCAGCCGTCGACGACCTTGCTGCCCTGCCCCCCGACGACCTTGACCGTCGTCACCCGACCCGACTTCCCCCGGCTGTAGTCCTTGAACTTCTCCACCGTGCCGATGTCGCCGGTGTACGGCTTGAGCGCGCTGGTCACCGCCCCGGCCGTGAACGTCTCCTCCCACGTCGTGTTGGGGTTCTCCGGCACGTCGTCCTCCGGGTCGCACACCGCCTTCAGCCAGGCCGCCGACGAGGCGGCCGGCCACACCTTCTGGATGGCCTCGGTGTGACCGCCGCTCGACGAGCTGTACGGCGTGTAGACGTAGTTGCCGTTGTGGCGGACGACCTTCCGCTTGGTGTTGTTCACCGCATCGACCCATCGGTCGCCCTGCTCGGCGGTCTCCTTGTCGTGGCCGATGTAGGCCTGGTCCGACGTCGTCGACAGGATGTCGCAGCTGCACCCGCTCCGGGGGGCGACCGCCAGCCGCCAGTAGGCGAAGCTCCGGGCCACGATGGCCTGGGTCCGCAGGGCGACCTTGTGCCAGCTGTTCGGCACCTCGGCCACGCCCTTGACGTAGCTCTCGACGGGCATGGACCCAACCACGTCGGCCAGCGTGTCGCTGGTGATGTTGAACGCCACCTTGCCGCGGCCGATGTGGTGGCCCCAGTCGGCCACCCAGATCCGCGATCCGTTGCGCTTGGCGAACAGGTCGTTCTTCTTGCCGCCCCACACCTTGTCGCCGACCACCTTCCCCGTCCCGGTGGTGATCTCGTACTTCCCGCCGACGATCGAGACGTGGCGGGTCTTCCCGGCCGGGACGGTGGCGATCACCTTCCCCTTCTGGAGGACGAACGTGAACGGGCCGCCCACAGCCGTGAGCGTGACCTTGGACTGGGCCTGCACCAGGCCCACCCGGATGCTGGGCTCCGGCGGTGCCTTCTTGGTCACGGCCACGCCGGTGTAGTAGTGCTTGACGATCTTCGTCGCGCCCCACCCCTTGCGGGCTAGCCCCAGCGTCCCGTACTGGCTGAGCCCGATGCCGTGCCCCCACCCGGAGCCGAAGAACGTGAAGTCGTCGGCGACCGAGACGGGCGCCAGCGGGTCCGGCGCGTCCGGCACGGACGCCGCCGCGGACCCGGGCACCGAGGCCCACGGAGACCCGGGAGCCGAGGATCGCTCCCTCGACGACCGCCTCGGCTCCGACGGTGGCCGCCCGGTGGACGACCGAGCGCACGATCTTGGCTCGAGGTCC
>DASZZY010000186.1:0-12822 GCA_036260395.1 Actinomycetota bacterium | reverse complement strand
CAGGATCAGCCGCTGGACGGGGCTGCCGGCCAGGTCGATGCCGAGCTGCCGCGCCTCCTGGGCCATGCGGAGCGCGTACGTCGGCGTCGAGGCCACCACGGTGGCCCCCATGTCGACGATCTGCTTGACGCGCTGCTCGGTGGTCATGGCGCCGCCGGGAAGGACCAGGCACCCGATCTTCTCGCCGGCGTAGTGGAGGCCCCAGAACCCGATGAACGTGGCGTACCCGAACGCCACGAACATCGTGTCGGCCGGGCGGACGCCGAAGCCCCACAGCCCGTAGCACCACATCTCGGCGATCCACTCCCAGTCCTTCAGGGAATCCAGCACCCGGATCGGCGTGCGGCCGGTGGTCCCGGAGGTCATGTGGTAGCGGATGGCGGCGTCCTCAGGCGCAGCGAGGAGCGTGCCGAAGGGCGGGTTCTCCAGCTGGCCCTCCATCCACTCGTCGCGGGTGAGGAACGGGATGCGGCGGAGGTCGTCGAGGGACGAGATCCCATCGGCGGTCACGCCGGCGTCCCGGAGGCGCTTGGAATGGAACGGCACCTTGGCGTCGGCCCATTCCAGGAGGTTCCCGAGCTTGTGGACCTGGAGCGCCTCGAGGTCCTGGCGCGGCATCGTCTCGTGCCGCGGGTTCCAGTACGGTGACCCCCCCATCGCAGCCCCCTGAAGTCGCCGGACCCGTGGCGCCATCCTACACTCGGCGCATGCCGGGGTTCGTGCTGACCGACGAGCAGCGGCGGCTGGCGGACGAGGCCCGGCGGATCGCCCGAGACGAGCTCGTCCCCATCGCCGCCCGGGGGGAGCCGGGCCGGGTGAACCGCCCGCTGGTGCGGGCGCTGGCGGAGCACGGGCTGCTCCCGCGGCTGTTCCCCCGCGAGGCCGGCGGCAGCCGCGAGGGCGGCATCTCGGCGCTCGAACTGTGCCTGCTGCGCGAGGCCCTGGCCCGGGAGTCCACGGAGGCCGAGACCGCCCTGGCACTCCAGGGGCTGGGCGCTTATCCCATCCTCCAGTCGGGCCGGGAGGAGCTCGTCCGGCGATGGGTGGTCCCCGTCGCCCGCGGTGAGGCCGTGGCGGCGTTCGCGCTGTCGGAGCCGGAGCACGGCTCGGACGCCGCGGCCCTGGAGCTCTCGGCGGAACGCGACGGCGACGGTTACCGGCTCACCGGCGTGAAGACCTGGATCTCGAACGCCCCCGACGCCGACGTCTACACGGTCTTCGCCCGCACCACGGCGGAGGCCGGCGCCCGCGGGGTCACGGCCTTCGTGGTCCCGGCCGACTCGCCCGGGGTGACGGGCGCACCGCTGGAGCTCATGTCCGCCCACCCGGTCGGGCGCGTGCAGCTCGACGGCGTCGCCGTGCGCTCCGACCACGTGCTCGGCGAAGTCGACGCCGGGTTCCGCGTCGCCATGCGGACACTGGATCTGTTCCGTCCGAGCGTCGGCGCGTTCTCCGTGGGCATGGCCCAGGCGGCGCTGGACGCCGCCATCCGCCACGCGCGGGAGCGCCGGGCGTTCGGGCGGCCGATCGCGGAGTTCCAGGCCGTCTCCCACCTCCTGGCGGAGATGGCCACCCGCACTGAGGCCGCGCGGCTGATGGTCTACGCCGCGGCCTCCTCCTACGACGAGGGGCGCGGAGCGGTGAGCCGCACCTCGGCGATGGCCAAGCTGTTCGCCACCGAGACCGCGCAGTGGGTGGTCGACGCATCCGTCCAGGTCCACGGGGCCGCCGCCCTCGAGAGAGGGCATCCCCTCGAGCACCTGTACCGCGACGTCCGGGCCCCGCGGATCTACGAGGGGACGTCCGAGATCCAGCGAGAGGTCATCGCCCGCGACCTCCTGCGCGAGCCCGGCTGAGCGCTCGCCCTAGGTGGAACAGGCCACCGTGGGACTGGGGTCGCCGCTCGCCGTCCCGGTGGAGACGCATTCCCGGTACCGGGTGGGGCGCTGCCCGTCCATCAGGTCCCAGAGACGTTCCAGCGTCGTGTTCATCATGATGTGGGTGGTGCTCTTCTCGGAGCCGTGGCCGGCCAGCGGCGAGGTGTATCCGGGGACCCGGCCGGCGGCGTGACCGGTCAGCGTGGTCTCCCGCTCCGAGTCGGCGTCCCGGAGCCCGACCGTGATCATCTCGGTGGGGATCCCGACGGCGGCCATGAGGGTGGCCATCTCGCGGCCCTGGTTGTAGGGAACGAGGCCGTCGTCGAGGGCGTGGACGACGATGGCGGCGTCGAGCCCGGCCCCGGCCACGTCGTCGATCCTGGCGGGGACGGTGCGCCGGAGGTACTCCCGGGGACAGGCCTCGATCGGGCAGCCGGTCTCGTCCTCCATCCAAGTCCTGGCCTCAGCCGCAGTGTCGTTGGCGCCCTCGGCGGCCCGGGCCTCCACATAGGTCTCGGTGAAGTTCACCGCGCCCTCGGAGTCGATCCAGAAGTCGAAGAGCGGGCTCCCGTCACTGCGGGTGATGCCCTCCTCTCCGACCATGGCCACGGCCAGGCCGGACTGGTTCCCCCCCATGCTCCATCCCACCAGGGCGATCTGGGGGACGCGGCACCGGCGGTCGAACGCCTGGGCCGCGGCCACCAGGTCCTCGGCGCCGTCGATGGCCGGCCACCCCTCGCTTTCGGGGAGGCCGTCGCCGTTCTCATCGGGAAGGATCTCCAGGCCCCGGTAGTCCATGGCCACCGCGATGAGGTCGTGGCGCGCCGCGTTCTCCAGGTGGGGGATCCACGAGAAGCTCGTGTGGCCGATCCCATGCGCGAAGACGACCAGGCCCGCGGCCCGTCCGTCGGGGACGGCGTAGTGGCCGGTGGCCGGCTCGTCCTCCACCCGAAGCGTCAGCCGATGCGCCGCGTCGGCGCCGTCCCGGCACCGGATCGCCGTGACGCGTGGCCCGGCCGACGCGGTCACCGGGGCCAGCGTCGCCAGGAGCACGACGGCGGCCACGGCCGCTCGGGATGCGGAGCACGCCCGAGTGATTCGACGCCCCCGGGCCCGCGTCCTTCCTCGCATCCCGCGGCCCGGGCGACCCGATCGCATCACAGGCACGCCTGGGACGGGGGGTCGCCGAGGGCCACCGCGGTGACGATGGTCCCGCGCAGCGTGACCGCCCGGACGATGTGGTTCTGGTGGTCCGCGACGTAGACGGTGTCGTCCGGCCCGACGGCCACGCCCATGGGGAGCGACAGCCGCGCGTCCGCCGCTGGGCCGCCGTCCCCGGCGCACCCTCGCACGTCCGTACCGGCCACCGTGGAGATGGTGCCGTCGCTCGAGACGCTGCGGAGCCGATGGCCCGCGGTGAAGTAGAGAGTGCCCGCGGAGTCGACCGCCATCCCGCGCGGGGTGCCGATCGCGGTCTCGGTGGCGGGCCCGCCATCGCCCGCGAACCGCCTTCTGCCGTTTCCGGCCACGGTCTCGATCGTCCCGTCGGGGAGCACGCGCCGGATCCGCCGGTTGCCGGTGTCGGCGATGTACAGGCTCTCGTCCGGCCCGAGGGCCAGCGCCCCCGGGTAGGCCAGGAGCGCCTCGTCGGCCGGTCCCCCGTCGCCGGCGAACGACGGCTCGGGGCTCGGCTCGCTGCTGCCGACCGCCACGCTGGCCGCCCCCTCCGGGTCGATCCGCACCACGCGGTGCGCCGTGGTATCGGCCACCCACAGCGTCCCATCGGCGGCGACCGCCAGCCCGGTGGGGTACAACAGCTCCAGCTCCTCCCCATCCGGCCCGGCCAGCGGCACGCCTTCCACGGACCCGCCGGGCCGGGCAGCCCTGACGCCCCGGCCAGCGGTGTCGACCAGGAACAGCGTCCCGTCCTCCGCGTACCTCATCCCGCTGGGGAGCAGGAACCGCGTCGACCCCGGGACCGCTCCCGAGGTGACGTTGACCGGCGCATCGCGCCCCGGCGGCACGACGGAGACCGCCGCGTTGTGGAGGGACCCCACCGCCAGGGCGCCGTCCGGCGAGGCCGCCACCGAGGCCGGCGGCCACGTCGTCACCCGGGACGGCGCGGGCTCGGTGATCGGCGCCTGCGTGCACGTCGCGAGCACGAACGTCGCCAGCGCGAGCACCGGACGGCCCATCGTGCTGGCTATGCCTCGGGGATCACGGCGAGGCCGACGAGCTCGACCACCGCGGCGGCGTCGAACAGCTCCGTCACGCCGACGAGCGCCATGGCCGGGTAGTGCTTGCCGAAATGCGTCCGGTACGCGGCGCCGACGTCGCGGAGCGACGACCGGTACCCCTCGATGTCGGTGGTGAAGATGAGCAGCTGGACGAGGTGCTCGGGGCGGCCACCCGCGGCGCGGAGAGCCTCCGCCACGTTCGCGGCGGCCTGCTCGAACTGCGGGACCAGCCCGCTGTCGGGGAGCGAGCCGTCCGACCGGTGCCCGGCCTGGCCGGCGAGGGCCACCACCCGCCCGGGAGCCGCCACGACGGCGTGGGCGTAGCCGACCGGGGGAGGCAGCGTGTCGGGGTTTACCAGCCGGTGCCCGGACGCGTCGCTCACCGGCCCGTCCACCGGGGCTTCCGCCCCTCCTGGAACGCCGCGTAGAACTCGCGGTGGTCCGCCGAGGTCATGAGCAGCGCCTGGGTCATGGCCTCGAGCTCCAGCGCCCCGGCCAGGTCCATGTCCTGTTCCCGGGCGAGAAGCATCTTGGTGCTGGCGTAGGCCAGCGCCGGGCCGTCGGCCAGGCGCCGGGCCAGCACGGTGGTCTCCCGCCACAGCTCGGCATCATCGACGACCTTCAGCGCCAGCCCGATGTCGGCGGCGCGTCCGGCCTCCATGTCCTCGCCCAGGATCAGGAGCTCGGTGGCGCGCCCCAGGCCGACCAGTCGCGGGAGGAGGTAGGCGGATCCCATATCGGCGCCGGCCAGGCCGACCTTCGTGAACAAGAAGGCGAAGCGCGCCGACCGCGCCAGCAGGCGGAAGTCCGCGGCCAGCGCGATGACGGCCCCCGCCCCGGCGGCCACGCCGTTCACGGCGGCGATCACCGGCATCGGCAGCTCGCGCATCCGCTGGACCACCGACCCGGTCATCCGCGTGAAGTCCAGGAGGTCCCGGGCCTCCATCTTCTGGAGGGCGCCGATGATGTCGTGGACGTCCCCGCCGGAGCAGAACCCCCGCCCCGTGCCGGTGATGACCAGGACCCGCACGTCGTCCCGGTGGGGCAGCTCGGCGAGCAGGTCGCGGAGGTCCGCGTAGGCCTGGAACGTGAGCGCGTTGAGGCGGTCGGGCCGGTCGAACGTCACGGCGGCCACGCCGTCGGTGACTTCGAAGCGGAAGTGCTCCCACCCTTCGGTGAAGGCCGCGGAGCCGCGGAACGGCGCCACGCTAGGTGAACGCCCGGAGCCCCGTCAGCGCCTCGCCGAGGATCAGCGTGTGGATCTCGCTGGTCCCCTCGTAGGTGAGGACCGACTCCAGGTTGTTCATGTGGCGGATCACCGGGTACTCGAGCGTGATGCCGTTGGCGCCGAGGATCGTCCGGGCCTCCCGGGCGATGGCCAGCGCCTCGCGGACGTTGTTGAGCTTCCCGATGCTCACGTGATGATGACTGGCGCGCCCGTCGTCCTTCATCCGCCCGATCCGGAGCGCCAGGTGGGTGCCCTTGGCCACCTCGAGCATCATGTCGACGAGCTTCTGCTGGGTCAGCTGGAACCCGCCGATGGGACGGCCGAACTGCTCGCGGCTCTTCGCGTAGTCGAGCGCCGCCTCGTGGCACGCCCGGGCGGCGCCCATCGCGCCCCACAGGATCCCGTACCGGGCCTCGTTGAGGCACGACAGCGGTCCGCGCATGCCGGTAACGCCGGGGAGCACGGCGTCCGCGGGCAGCCGGACCTCGTCGAACACCAGCTCGGACGTGACCGAGGCCCGCAGCGACAGCTTCCGCTCGATGTCCTTGGTGGTGAACCCCTCGGCGTCCCGGGGCACGAGGAACCCGCGGATGCCGTCGTCGGTCCGAGCCCACACGATCGCCACGTCGGCGATGCCGCCGTTGGTGATCCACATCTTCGTCCCGGAGAGCACCCACTCGTCGCCGTCCTGCTTGGCTGAGGTCCGCATGTTCGACGGGTCGCTGCCGAAGTCGGGCTCGGTGAGCCCGAAGCAGCCGATGGCCTCGCCGCGGGCCATGGGCGGCAGCCACCGCTCCTTCTGCTCCTCGGACCCGAACTTCCAGATCGGGAACATGCACAGCGAGCCCTGGACCGAGACCGCGCTGCGGAACCCGGAATCGCCGGCCTCGAGCTCCAGGCATGCCAGCCCGTACATCACGGCGCTGGCGCCGGCGCACCCGTAGCCGGAGAGGTGCATCCCCAGGAGACCCATCTCGCCGAGCTCGGGGAAGACCTCGCGGGGGAACTCGCCGTTCTCGAACCACGCCTCGATACCGGGCATCACCCGGCGCCGGACCCAGCTGCGCACGGTGTCGCGGATCATCCGCTCCTCGTCGGAGAGGAGGGCGTCGAGGTCGAGCGGGTCGAGCGGCGTGAAGGCGCCCTTGCCGTCGCTGGCCATCGCCGCTACACGATACTGGAAAGCGGCGGACCGCCCCGCCGGGTAGCCTTCCGCCCATGGCCGAGGACCGCCCGGTGGAGGCGCTGGTCGTGGGCGCGGGCCCCGCCGGCCTGGCCGCCGGCGCCATGCTGCGGCGACGGGGCGTCGACGTGCTCCTCGTGGACCGGGGCGGCGCGATCGGCGACAGCTGGCGCCAGCACTACGAGCGCCTGCACCTCCACACGGTCCGGTGGCTCTCCAACCTGCCGGGACTGCCGATCCCCCGTGCCGAGGGGAAGTGGGTCGCCAAGGAAGGCGTGGTGCGGTACCTCGAGGCCTACGCGCGGCATGCCGCGCTGGACGTCCGCCTGGGCACCGAGGTCCGGCGGCTGGAGCGCACGGGGGACGGGTGGATCGCCCGGACGAACGCCGGCGACATCTCGGCCCGGGCGGTGATCATCGCCACCGGCTACAACCGGGTCCCGGTCCTGCCGCCCTGGGCCGGCCGGGAGACGTTCACGGGAGAGCTGATCCACTCCAGCGCCTACCGGAACCCCGGCCCCTACCGGGGGAAGGACGTGCTGGTGGTGGGCACCGGGAACTCGGGGGCGGAGATCGCCGTGGACCTCGTCGACGGTGGGGCCGCGCGGGTCATGATCTCCGTCCGGACGCCACCGAACATCATGCGGCGGGACATCGCGGGCTTCCCCAGCCAGCTCCTGGGCGTGGCGCTTCGCCGTCTGCCGCCGCCCGTCGTCGACCGGATGGCCGCCGTGGTTCGGCGGGTGGCCATCGGCGACCTGCGGCCGTACGGGCTGCCGCCTCCGCCGCGCGGCACGTACACCGGGCTGCGCGAGCACGACCGGGTGCCGATCCTTGACATCGGGCTCGTCCGCCTGCTGAAGCGGCGACAGGTCCAGGTCGTCCCCGCGGTGAGGGCGTTCGACGGCGCGGACGTCGTCCTGGCCGACGGAAGCCGCCTCCGGCCCGACGCGGTGATCGCCGCCACCGGGTTCGAGCGCGGCCTGGACGACCTGGTGGGGCACCTCGGGATCCTCGGCCCGCACGGACGCCCCGTCGTGAACGGCCCGGCCACCGACCCGCGGGCTGCCGACCTCTACTTCATCGGGTTCTCGAACCCGATCAGCGGTAACCTCCGAGAGGTCGGGATCGACGCCCGGAAGATCGCCCGGGCAATTGCCCGCCGCCGTCGCGCCGTGCCGGTCCCGAGTTGAGCCCTACCCCGGGATCGGGACCTCGGGGACGCTCTTCAGCCCCTCCTCGAGCTGCTCGTCCCGGTACTCGACCTCCGGCAGCCGGCCGGCCAGGAAGTCGTCGTAGGCCTGCATGTCGAAGAACCCGTGCCCCGAGAGGTTGAACACGATGACCCGCTCCTGGCCGGCCTCGCGCGCCTCGACGGCCTCGTCGATCACCGCCTTCACGGCGTGGGCCGGCTCGGGGCCCGCGATGATCCCCTGGGCGTGGGCGAACCGCTGGGCCGCCGAGAAGACCTCGTTCTGCGTATAGGCCTTGGCCTCCATGGCGCCCATCTTCACGAGGCCGGACAGTGACGGCGCGTCGCCGTGGTACCGGAGCCCGCCGGCATGCACCGGCGCCGGCACGAACTGGTGCCCGAGCGTGTACATGGGCAGCAGCGGCGTCATCTGGCCGGTGTCGCCGAAGTCGTACGCGTACCGGCCCTTCGTCAGCGTGGGGCACGCCGCCGGCTCCGTGGCGATGAACCGCGCGTCCAGCTTGCCCTCGAGCTTGTCGCCCATCCACGGGTAGCAGAACCCGGCGTAGTTCGAGCCACCTCCGACGCACCCGATGATGACGTCGGGCCGCTCGCCGGCCATCTCCATCTGCTGGCGGGCCTCCAGGCCGATGATCGTCTGGTGCAGCAGGACGTGGTTCAGGACGCTCCCGAGCGAGTACTTCGTGTCCTCGTTCTGGGCGGCCACCTCGATGGCCTCGCTGATGGCGATGCCGAGCGATCCCGGCGACTCCGGATCACCCTCCAGGACCTTCTTCCCGGCCTCGGTGGTCGACGTCGGGGACGGCCGCACCTCGGCCCCGAAGGTCTCCATGAACACCCGCCGGTAGGGCTTCTGCTCGTACGAGGCCCTCACCATGAACACCAGGTTCTCGAGGTCGAAGAACCGGCACGACATCGCCAGCGCCGAGCCCCACTGGCCGGCACCCGTCTCGGTGGTGATGCGCTTGGTCCCGGCCTCTTTGTTGTAGTAGGCCTGGGCGATCGCCGTGTTCGGCTTGTGCGATCCGGCCGGCGAGGTCCCCTCGTACTTGAAGTAGATCCGCGCCGGCGTGTCCAGGGCCCGCTCGAGTCGCGTGGCGCGGAACAGCGGCGTCGGCCTCCACAGGCGATAGACGTCCATCACCGGCCCCGGGATGTCGATCCACTGATCGGTGGAGACCTCCTGCATGATGAGCGCCTCGGGGAACAGGGGCGCGAGCATGTCGGGGCTGACCGGCTCCTTGGTCCCGGGGTGCAGCGGCGGCAGCGGCTGGCCCCCCGCGCCGACGATGGCCGGCATGATGTTGTACCAGGCCGAGGGCAGCTCGTCCGGGTTCAGCAGGAACTGGTTACGCTCGGCCACGGCGCCCTCCTTCGGTCTCGGAGAGCCGAAGTATAGTGCCGGCGTGGAGCTCAACGGAGCGAGCGTGCTGCTCACCGGCGGCTCCCGGGGGATCGGCCCGCACATCGCCCGGGCGCTGCTGGCGCGCGGCGCCACCGTGACGCTCGCGGCCCGCTCCAAGGATGGCCTGGAGCGCGTCCGCGAGTCGCTGGGGACCGATCGAGTGGCCGTCGTACCGGCGGACGTCACCGACGAGGATGGCCGCAGCTCCGCGGTGGCCGCGGCCGAGGAGGCGTTCGGCCGGATCGACGTCCTGGTGAACAACGCCGGCATCGAACACGTGCTCCGGTTCGTCGATCACAGCGAGGAGGACATCAGCTCGATCGTCCGCGTCAACCTGGAGGCCCCCATGCTGCTCGCCCGGCAGGTGCTCCCCGGGATGCTCGAGCACCGCCACGGCCACATCGTGAACATCTCCTCTGTCGCCGGGAAGGCGGCGGTTCCGTACAACACCGTCTA
Source organism: Actinomycetota bacterium (assembly GCA_036260395.1). Taxonomy (GTDB): domain Bacteria; phylum Actinomycetota; class UBA4738; order UBA4738; family CALAEC01; genus DASZZY01. The sequence continues at coordinate 3,223 of DASZZY010000186.1, read as the reverse complement.
CGCGGGCACGAAACACGCTCTCGTCGGGTGGTCGCTCTCGCTGCGAGCCGAGCTCCACCGCTCGGGCGTCGGGGTGTCGGTGATCTGCCCCGGCTACGTGGCCGAGGCCGGATTCGTCGAGCACCGCCTGGTCGAAGCGCCGTTCTCCGCCGGGACGGGGACCACCCCCCGCGAGGTCGCCGCGGCCGTGGTGCGCGCGGTGGAGCGTGACCTGCCGGAGGTCATCGTCTCCGGCTTCCTCCCCCGCCTCTCCGACATCACGCTGGCCATCAGCCCCCGGCTGTTCGAGGCCGCCGCCCGGCGGAGCGGCGGCTGGCTGCCGCTCCAGCGGGAGGCCGACGCCCGGGCCAGGGCCCGGCGAGGCGAGTGATGCTGCGCTACGCCCTGCCGCTGCTCCTACTGGCGCTGTGGATCTGGGCGCTCGTGAGCGCGATCTCGGTCGAGGACGACTCGATGTACCAGACCGGCAACAAGCTCATCTGGGTGCTGGTCATCCTGCTGGCCGGGCCGATCGGGGCGCTGATCTACTGGGCCATCGGCAAGCCGGTGCGGGCGCCGCGCCGCCAGCACCGCCCCCCGCCCGACGACCTGATCTGAGCGGTCAGCCCGAGAGGCGCTCGCGGAGCAGGCGCTGGGCCTCCTGGGGGTTGGCGGCGCCGCGGGTCTTCTTCATGACCTGGCCGAGGAGAAAGCCGATCACGCCTTCCTTGCCGCCGCGGAACTGCTCCGCCGGCCCCGGGTTCTCGGCGATCACCTCGTCGACCACCGTGCCGAGGGCCGCCTCGTCCGAGATCTGCGCCAGCCCCCGCTCGGCCACGATCTCCTCGATCCCCCGGCCGCTGCGGAATGCCTCCTCCAGAGCATCCTTCGCCCCGCGGCTGGAGATCGTCCCGTCGGCCACCAGACGCACAAGGTCTGCGACGTGCCGGGGCTTCACCGGTGCTTCTTCGAGGGCGCGGCCCTCTTCCCGGAGGAGCCCCGCGAGATCGCCGGTCATCCAGTTGGCGGCGGCCCGGGGCTCGGCGCCGAGCGCCACCGCCTCGTCGAAGAACCCCGACCACTCCTTGGACTCGGCCAGGAGGCGCGCGGTCGGCGCCGGCACGTCGAGCTCCTCGCGGTACCGGCGGCGACGGGCCGCCGGCAGCTCCGGCAGCTCCGCCCGTAGCCGGTCGATCCACTCCTGGTCTGGCTCGATCGGTTCGAGGTCTGGGTCCGGGAAGTACCGGTAGTCGAACGCGTACTCCTTGGACCGGAGCGGCAGCGTCACACCCTGGTCCTCGTCCCAGTGGCGCGTCTCCTGGACCAGGGCCTCCCCCGCGTCGAGGGCCTCTCGCTGACGCTGGGCCTCGAACCGCAGGGCGCGCTCCACGGAGCGGATCGAGTTCATGTTCTTGATCTCGACCTTCGTCCCGAGCTCTTCCCCCTCCCGCCGGACGGAGACGTTGGCGTCGCACCGCAGCGAGCCCTCCTCCATCCGGACGTCGGAGACGCCCAGGGACTCGAGCAGCGCCCGCAGCTCCAAGAGGTAGGCCCGCGCCTCCTCCGGCGAGCGGATGTCTGGCTCGGAAACCACCTCGACGAGCGGGACGCCGGCCCGGTTGTAGTCCTCGAGCGCGGAAGTGGCCTCGGCGATGCGCCCTGTGGCGCTCTGATGGATCGTCTTCCCCGTGTCCTCCTCCAGGTGGACGCGGGTCATGCCGATCCGACGAACGTCGCCGTCGACCTCGATATCCAGGTGGCCGCCGGTGGCCACCGGCAGGTCGTACTGGCTGATCTGGTAGTTCTTCGGCATGTCCGGATAGAAGTAGTTCTTGCGGTGGAACAGCGACCGTGGCGCGATCTCCGAGTCGAGCGCCAGCCCGATCTTCATCGTGTACTCGACGGCCCGGCGGTTTGCCACGGGGAGCGTTCCCGGGTGGCCCAGGCAGATCTCGCACACCCGCGTGTTCGGCTCGCCACCGAACCGGTTCTCGCACGAGCAGAACATCTTCGTCCGCGTGGAGAGTTCGACGTGGCACTCCAGCCCGATGACCGTCTCGTAGCGGCTCATCCCGTCAGCTCGGGTGCCGTTCGAGGTCCTCATGCCGGCCTCGGTGCTCCCGAGCGCCATGCCCTTGCCGCCACCAGGGCGGTCGCCGCGACCACCCAGACCCCCATGCTGACAGCTACGCCCGGAGGGGTCGGCCCGGAGCCGCACACGCCCATGGTCAACGGATCCTCGATCGAGATGCGGTTGCTGAACGGACGCTGCACCCACACCTCTCCGGCCCGGTACCAGCAGGCCGCCTCGGACATCGTCCCCCACGCCATGCCCGACCCTGCTGCGACCGCCGCGACGCCCAGGGCCACGAGAGTCACAAGGCCGGAGCTGTGCGCCCCCCCAGCGGCGGCCCGAACCCCTGCGGCCAGCAGCAGGGCGGCACCCGGCAGCAGGAGAAGAGAGACGAGGGATATGGCCCCCAGCACGGAGACGATCGCAGTAACGCTCCCCGCGCCCAGCCACACCCCGGCCCGGACGTCGTCCCTCGGCACATCCAGCGCCACGGCCGCGAGGAGGAACGGCCCCGCCACCCCGACCAGCAGCGCGGCTTGCCCGAGCGCCATCGCGGGAGGCTCCGGGCCCGCCGCGACGAGACTGATGGCTCCCAGCACGGCGACGGCCGCCAACCCCGCCACGACCCCGGCCACAGCGAGGCGACGGGCAGAGCTGCGCCTGCGTTCGGTCATGGGGCCACCTCCGCCAGAAGCGGTGGCCGGGCCTCGAGGCCCAGGTCCTGCTCGAAGGCGTACGCCGCCCGCAGCACGGTGGCCTCATCGAGGGTGGGGCCCATCAGCTGGAGGCCGATCGGCAGCCCGCTCCCGTCGAGGCCGCAGGGCACGGTCATGGTGGGCGTGCCCGAGAGGTTGGCCGGGATGGTATAGATATCCGACAGGTACATCGACAGCGGGTCCTCGGTCCGGGCCCCCAGCGGGAAGGCCACCGTCGGCGACGTGGGTCCCAGCAGCAGGTCGAAACGCTCGAAGGCCGTGTCAAAGTCCCGGATCACCAGCGTCCGGACCTTCTGGGCCTGTCCGTAGTAGGCCTCGTAGTAGCCGGCCGAGAGCGCGTACGTCCCCAGCATGATCCGGCGCTTGGGCTCCGCGCCGAACCCCTCCCAGCGGGTGCGCTCGTAGAGCTCGTTCAGGTCGCGCTCGCCGGCGGCCCGGTGGCCGTAGCGGACGC
>DASZZY010000185.1:0-2064 GCA_036260395.1 Actinomycetota bacterium | reverse complement strand
CGGGGCCCCCGCAGGAGGCGGCGAGGAGCAGCACGGCCGAGAGCAGCACGACGATCCGCACGTGGCGCATACGCACCTCCTCTGCCTGAGAAAATTTAGATACCCCAGCAGCCCTCCGATGGAAACGCACGCCTCTCGTCGGCGCCGGCCCGGTCCTCAGCCGCCGCCCGCGCGGATGAACTCCTCCACCTTCCGCCTGCCCGGGATCGGAGCGACCGCCCCGAGCCCGGCCACCGCGAGCGCGCCGACCGCGTTCGCGAAGCGGCCGGCGTCCTGGAGCGAGGCCCCCCCCAGCGCCCACTCGACGAGGAAGGCGCCGGCGAACGCGTCTCCTCCCCCCGAGGGGTCGACCACATCCACCGGCCAGGGGGGGCACGTGGCGAACCCTTCCTCCTCGGAGCCCACCAGGCACCCGTCCTGTCCCTGCTTCACCACGACCGCTCCGGCCCCGAGGTCGAGGACCCTCCTGCCGGCCTCCTCCGGAGCGACCGCGCCGTAGAGGTGCACCACGTCGTCGAGGCTCATGAACACGACGTCGGCCTGGGGGACGGACGCCTCGAAGACGGCCCGGAGGAAGGCCACCGGTCGCAGGGCCGGCCGGAGGTTGGCGTCGTAGCTGACCAGGACGCCGTGGCGACGAGCCGCCTCGACCGCTTCGGCCACCGCCGCGTGCGCGGTGTCGGAGATGGCCTGCGTGATCCCGCTGGTGTGGAGGACGCGGGCCTGGGCGATGCGGTCGGGGTCGATGTCGACCGGATGGAGATGGCTGGCCGCCGAGCCGCGGCGGTAGTAGGTGAAGCCGTGCCGCCCCCCGTGGAAGGCGATCAGGTACAGCCCGGTGTACGAGGTGGGATCGATCCTCGACGGCGAGGCGTCGATGCCCTCGTCCCGGCAGAAGGCCAGGAACGCCCGCCCGAAGGGATCATCCCCCACCCGGGTCTGGTACCCGGCGGACGCCCCCAGCCGAGCCGCCGAGACGACGCAGTTGAAGGTGTCACCGCCCCATCCGCGGCGGAAGCGCCGGACCTGCTCGAGGGGCCCGGCTTCCTCCGCCGCCAGCTCGACCAGCGGCTCGCCGATGGCGAGGATGTCCGGCATGCCGTCAGATGCGCCCGAACCGCTCCAGGGCCCTGATGATCGACCGCTGGCGCCCGATCTCCTCGGCCATCTGCCGCTCGGCGTCCTCGATCTCCCGGGCGGCCGCCAGGACCTCCCCCGCCCGCTCCGCGGGGACCACGACCACGCCGTCCTCGTCGCCCACCACGACGTCGCCAGGACGGACCGGCACCCCCCCGCAGGTCACCGGGACGTCTCTCGCCAGGGTGACGTAGCGACCGACGGTGGTGGAGGTGACCACCGACCGAGAGAAGATGGGGAACCCCAGCTCCCGCGACTCGGCGACGTCGCGGGCACCGGCGTCGAGGACGGCGCCACCGAGGTCCCGGGCGGAGGCCGCCGTGCTCATCAGCCCTCCCCACACCGCGACGTCCTCGGCGGCGACCGGGTCCTGGGTGGCGATCACCACCACGGTTCCCGGAGGGCTCTGGTCGATGGCCTCCAGGGCGTGGATCGGCGGCCGTGGCTCGCTGCCCGGCCCCTCGAGCACCGTCGCGGCGGGGCCGGCGATCCGCGAGGGGAACGCCGGCTTGATCCTCGAGCTCATGAACCCGCGCCGCCCCAGCACCCGGTCGACGGCGTCGGCCACCGATGCGGCGGCGACGTCCCGGAAGCCTGCCACCACCTCGGGAGTCGGCGACATCGCGTCCATCAGAGCGACCGCACCAGTCCGCCGTCCACCAGCCACCCCGCCCCGGTGACGTAGGAGGCCGCCGGCGACAGCAGGAAGGCGGCCACCCTGCCGAGCTCCCCCGGGTCGCCCATCCGCCGCAGCGGGATGTCGCGCTCGATCTCCGCGAGCACCTCCTCCCTGGTGGTCCCCCGCCGTCGAGCGATCTCCTCCTGGAGCTCGATCTGCCGCTCGGTGGCGAACCGCCCGCAGAAGACGGCGTTCACGCGGATCCAGCTGGGGCCGAGCTCGTCGGCCAGCGTCTTCACGTAGCCCCA
>DASZZY010000184.1:0-6196 GCA_036260395.1 Actinomycetota bacterium | reverse complement strand
ATGGGGGGGGTGGGCTTGGGGTTCGGGGCCCTGGAGCACAAGATGGGGTGGCACGCTTCGCCGATGCGGGAGCTGCTCTTCGACGGGTGCCGCGTGCCTGCCGAGAACCTGGTGGGCGAGGAGGGGCAGGGCTTCACGGTGGCCCTCGCGGCCCTGGACTCCGGCCGGCTGGGGATCGCCGCGTGCTCGGTGGGTCTGGCCCGCTCGGCGCTCGACGCCGCGGTCTCGTTCGCCCGGGAACGCTCCCAGTTCGGCCGCCCGGTGATCGAGTTCCAGGGGCTCCAGTTCCTGCTGGCCGACGCCGCGACGTCGGTGGAAGCCGCGCGCCGGCTGTACCGGGAGGCGGCCCGGGCCCGGGATGAGGGGCGCGGGTCGGCCGTGGCCTGCTCGATGGCCAAGCTCTTCGCCTCGGACGTGGCGATGCGGGTCACGACCGACGCCGTGCAGGCCCACGGCGGGTACGGCTACATGCGGGAGTACCCGGTGGAGCGGTACATGCGCGAGGCGAAAGCCCTCCAGATCGTCGAGGGCACCAACCAGGTCCAGCGGGTGATCATCGGGCGCCACCTGGCCGATCAGGGCTGAGCACGTCCGCGGCGACCCCTAGACTGGCTCCCGTGCGCACCGGCCATGCCGACCTCCCGCTCCACGGCGGACGCGCGCCCCGATGGCTCTTCGAGCGGATGACGGCGCTGGCGCGGGAGATCGCGCTCGCCGTCGTGGCGGAGGAGGGCGCGCCCGGGCTCCTCCGGCGGCTGTCGGACCCGGTGTGGTTCCAGGGGTTCGGCTGCGTCCTGGGGTTCGACTGGCACTCGAGCGGCCTGACCACCACGGTGTGCGGGGCGCTGAAGGAGGCGGTCCGCGGCATCGAGCGCGACGTCGGCCTCACGGTGGCGGGAGGCAAGGGGCGGGCGTCGCGGCGGACACCCTCGGAGATCGAGGCGGCCTGCGAGCGGACCGGCCTGGAGGCGGGACCACTGGTCCGGGCCAGCCGTCTGTCGGCCAAGGTGGACTCCTCCGCTGTCCAGGACGGGTTCCAGGTCTACCACCACGCGTTCGTGCTGGCCGACGACGGGTCCTGGGCCGTCGTCCAGCAGGGCATGAACGAGGCCTCGGGGACGGCGCGCCGGTACCACTGGCTGACCGCCCCACGGTTCGATGCCGATCCGCACGCCGCCGTGGCGGGCGAACGGCGGGGCGACGTCCTCAACCTCGTGGCGGGTGAGGCGGATGGCAACCGCGCCGTCTCCGCGGACCTCGCCCGCGAGGGCCCCGGCCCGGTGGTGCGGGAGATCGGGCGGATGCGCGAGCTCGAGATGCCCCACCGGCATGCGGTGCGCGTCGGAGACCTGGATCCCGCCCGCCTGGCGCGGGTCCTGCTCCGGGCGTACGAGGCGCAGCCACGGGACTACACCGAGCTGCTGGCCGTCCCGGGGGTCGGCGCGAAGGGGCTGCGTGCCCTGGCTCTGGTGGCCGAGCTCACGTACGGCGAGCCGGCCAGCGTCCGGGACCCCGTGTCCTACGCGTTCGCGCACGGGGGGAAGGATGGGACACCGTTCGCCGTCGACCGTGGGACCTACGATGCGACGGTGGCCTCCCTGCGGCGGGCGGTCGCCGAGGCGCGAGCCGGGCGGATGGAGAAGGTGCGGGCCCTCAAGCGCCTGGCCGCTTTCGCACCCGCGGGGTGACGATCCGGGTCCTCATCGAGGCGCCGCCGGGCGCCGGGAAGACCACGGTCGCGCGGCGGCTGGTGGTCGGTCTACGGAAGCGCGGCCTGGACGTACGGGGCTTCACGACCGAGGAGCTCCGCCAGGGTCGCCGTCGCGTCGGGTTCGCCGTCGAGTCGGTAGCGGGTGCTCGGGCGGTGCTGGCGCACACGGGCTTCGCCGGCCCGACGCGCGTCGGCAGGTACGGCGTCGATCTGGAAGCCTTCGAGCGGGTGGCGCTCCCCGCCCTGGAGGACGTGCCGCTCCATGCCGTCGTGGTGATCTGACGAGCTCGGCAAGATGGAACTCGCGTCGGCGGCGTTCCGCCATGCGGTGGAGCGCGTCCTCGAGGGAGAGCCCTCCGTGGTGGCCACGGTCCACGTCCATCGCCATCCCTTCACCGACGAGCTAAAGCGCCGGCTCGAGGTCGTCCGGCTGACGAACGAGATCCGCGATCGCCTCGCCGACGAACTGGCGGAGCGGTTGGTCGCGCGCTGAGACGGCGCCGGGGCGGCAGGAATCCGGCCGACCGATGGAGAACCTCCTAGCAACTGCCGTCCGGCGGGAAGGGAGGGGGATGAGGATCCGGCCACACCGGCGTGCTGTGGCGTTGACCGTCGTCGCGGTGCTCGTCCTCTCCGTGCCGGGCGGCGCCGCACCGGTCCGGGCCGGGGGTCCCTCGTCGGCGCTGGAGCGCTATCGCGCCGTCTTCCTGGCGGACCGGGAGCCGGCGACGTTCACCCGTCCGATCGGACCGATCCCCTGCCGGAACGGGAGCGCCGGACCCTTCCCGTGCAAGAAGGTGGATCTGCTGTCGTTTACCCCGCTGTCGGAGCTGGGTGGCACGACGGCCAACGACATCTGGGGGTGGAGGGATCCCGCCACGGGCAAGGAGTACGCCATCCAGGGACTGGCGAACGGCACGGCCTTCGTGGACATCAGCGACCCGGACGATCCCGTGGTCGTGGGGCAGCTCCCGACGCCGACGATCCCGTCGATCTGGCGCGACGTCGAGGTCTACAAGAACCACGCGTTCATCGTGTCCGACCTGGCCTTCGACCACGGCCTGTCGATCTTCGACCTCCGGGAGCTGCGGGATCCTCCGATCACGCCGATGATCTTCGGGGAGTCGGCCTTCTACACCGAGTTCGGCAGCGCCCACACCGTGTCGATCAACAGGAAGACGGGGTACGCGTACGTCTCGGGGAGCGATACGTGCAACGAAGGGCTGCACATGGTGGACATCAGCAAGCCGCGGGACCCCCGGTTCGTGGGGTGCTTCGGCAAGGACGGATACAGCCACGACACGCAGTGCGTCGTCTACTGGGGACCCGACCGGCGACACCGCGGCAAGGAGGTCTGCTTCGCCTCGAACGAGGACACGCTGACGATCGTCGACGTCACGAAGAAGAAGCGCCCCAAGATGCTGTCCCGCACCAGCTATCCGGGCGTGGGGTACACGCACCAGGGCTGGCTGTTCCGCGGGCAGAAGCTGTTCGCGCTGAACGACGAGCTCGACGAGCAGGAGAAGGGCCACAACACCAGGACCCGGTACTTCGACGTGAGCAACCTGGACAAGCCGAAGCTGGTGGCTGTCTACGACGGGCCGACCCCGGCCATCGACCACAACCTCTACGTGAAGGACGGCCTGGTGTACGAGGCGAACTACCGCGCCGGCCTCCGGATCATCCGCCCGTTCAAGAGGCAGGTCGGGTTCTTCGACATCTACCCGTCGGACAACCTGCCCGAGTTCAACGGCGCGTGGAGCCCGTACCCCTTCCTTCCCAGCGGGGTCGTGCTCGTCAGCGGCATCGAGCAGGGCCTGTTCGTGCTGCGCCCCAAGGTCGCCGGCTCCTAGCCGGGCATCAGGGGACGGGACAGGCGGACCACAGGCCGGCCTCCGACGAGCGCGCGGCCTCCTCGGCGGCCCGAAGGCGGTCCTCGTGGCGGTCGTTCGGCTCGTAGATCGTGACGGTGGCGAACCCCCGCCGGACCAGGAGCAGGTTCAGGAACCTGCCATCCTCCAGGTAAAGGTACGCGAGCGTGCGACCGTAGGGATCGATCCGCTCCTCGTCGAACTCCAGGCGGACGCGTTCCCCTTGCAGGAGCCCGGTCAGGAACCGGCCGGCGACCGCCCCGAAGCACTCCGCCCGTCCGCCGTACCAGTCGACCTCCGGGGTGTCGATCCCGATCAGCCGGATGGTCTCGTCGCGGCCGCGTCGAAGGACGTGGAGCGTGTCCCCGTCCACCACGCGGAGGACGGGGACCAGCCGGCGCCCGGGGGCGGACGGGCGCCGCGGCGGCCGGACACGATGGTCGTCCTCCCCGGGGCGATCTCGCTCCTCGGGAACGCCGGTGGGAGCGGCCGGGACGTCGGGCCCCTCCACGGAGCAACCGCCCGAGAGCGCCACGGCGACGACCGCGCCCAGGACCGCCCCCCGGGCGAGCACCGCCCGGAAGCTACCCCTCGGTGTTCGGCGGCTGCGGTGGCGTGGCGCCGCCCGGTGGGCCGTCGGGAGGCTCGTTGCCGCGCCCCCGGCGACGGGACGTCCCACGGCCGCTGCCCCGCCCGTTCCCGCGGCCATCCCCGCTCCGGCCGGCGGCCCGCCGTTTCCGCGGAGCGGGCTCCTCGACGACCTCGGCCTCCGCCGCCACAGGCCCGTTCCCGGTGACCGCGACGGACAGGGGCTCGCGCTCGCCGAGCTCGGCCATGAGCTCCTCGATCTCGTCGCCGATGAGCTCCTCGCGGTCAAGCAGCGCGTCGCGGATCCCCTCCACGACGTGGCGCTTCTCGCGCAGGAGCACCGTGACCTGGCGGCGGCACGTCGCCAGGAGCTCCTCGATCTCCTTCTTCCGGTCGGGGTCGGAGAGCACGGCGCGGATGGGATCGCCGTCCATCGGCGTCGGCTGCATGGCCCCGACCGAGATCAGGCTCTTCCCCATGCCGAACAGGCCGACATAGGCCGCGGCCAGCTGGGTGGCGTTCTGGAGGTCGGACGAGGGCCCGGTCGTGGTCTGCCCGAACCAGACATCCTCGGCGGCCAGGCCGGCCAGCGAGACCTGGATCCGGGCCAGGATCTGCTTCTGGGTCCTGGTGTACATCTCCTCGACCTCCTGGCCGTGGACCAGGCCGAGGGCGCCCTCGCGCTTCTGGATCGTGATGACCTGGATCTGGAGCTCGCCCTTCTCCAGCGTGTACGAGGCCACGGCGTGGCCGGCCTCGTGGACGGCGACCATCTCCTTCTCGCGCGGCGTGTACTTGACCGGCTGCTTGAGGCCGATCTCCTCGACCAGCTTGGCCTGCCACAGGTCGTCCCACCGGAGCGCGTCGCGGCCGTCCTGGAGGGCGAAGATCAGGGCCTCGTTGACGATGTTCTTGATCATCGCGGGGGAGTACCCCTTGCTCATCCGGGCCAGCTTGGCGGTGTCGATCGGCTCGTGGCGCACCTTGGCCAGGTAGTACTTGGCGATGTCTTCGCGGCCCTCGTGGTCGGGGAGCCCCACGTGGATCTTCCGGTCGAAGCGGCCGGGGCGCAGGAGCGCCGGGTCGAGCGTGGCGGCCCGGTTCGTGGCCCCGATGATGAGGATGTTGTAAAAGGGCACCTTCGGCTTGCCGAGGCGGAGCATCCGCTTGACGTGCCGCCACAGCCCCTTGGGCTGGACGAAGCCATCGAGGCCGACCAGCAGCTCGTTGACGATGCCCATCCCGGCGCCGCCCATCCCGGCGCCCATGACGATCTTGTGGGCCGGCGAGTCCTGGGGGGCGGGGGTCATCCGCTGCGACACCGCGCCGCGCGAGGCCCCCAGCGCATCGAGCTCGTCGATGAAGATGACGGCGCCTCCGTACTTGTCGGACATCGCTCGGGCCCGGGTGAACATCCGGCGGACCTTGATGTTGCCGATCCCGAAGAACATGCTCATGAACCGACTGCCGTCGGCCACCAGGATCGGCACCTGTGCCTGGCCGGCGATGGCCTTGGCCATCAGCGTCTTCCCGGTGCCCGGCGGGCCCTCGAACAGGATGCCGTGGGGTGGGTAGCCGCCCATCTGCTTGAAGTTCTTGAACCCCATGAACAGCCGGAGGACCTCCTTGGTGGAGCGGACCGCGGCCGGCTGCCCCCGCACGTCGCTGAAGGTGTGGTCGTACTCGTTGGGGTAGACGACGTAGTACGTGCCGCGGGCCAGGAACCAGAAGAGCGCCACGAACTGCACCACGAGGAACGACATGGCGAACAGGAGCTGGACGATCATCTGGCGGTACTCCCCGAACGTGGCGCCGGGGCTGAACGTGAGCTCCGCCGGGCTGGCGTCGAGCAGCAGCGTGCCGACGACGATGTAGACCGCGTAGATGATCAGGGCCCGCTTGAGCCAGCGCCAATACCGGCGGGTGCGGTTCATGGGGTGGGGACCTCCTCGCTCACCTGGTCCGAAGAGTGTACGCCTCGGCGCGCAGCACCGCGGGCTCCATGGGCCGCCTAGACTGGTGGGGG
>DASZZY010000183.1:0-21400 GCA_036260395.1 Actinomycetota bacterium | reverse complement strand
GGGGGCTGCATCTCAGCTCCCCCGCACCGCGTACAGGCGCCACTCGCCGGGGACGCCCTTCAGTTGGTGGACCCCTCGGTCCTCTAACTCGATCCCCGATCCCGCCACGAGGTCCTTGACCGTCGAGGAGAGCAGTACCTGGCCGGCTGCAGCCAGAGCCGCGATGCGGGCTCCGATGTGGACGGCGATCCCACCGATGTCGTCCCCGACGAGCTCGATCTCGCCGGTATGGAGACCGGCCCGGGTGTCAAGCCCGAGCCCGCGAACCGTGTCACGGATGGCCAGCGCGCAGTGGACGGCACGGGCGGGGCCGTCGAACGTCGAGAGGAAGCCGTCTCCGGCCGTGTTCACCTCCCGGCCATGGAAGCGGGCGAGCTCCCGCCGGACGAGATCGTTGTGGGTCTCCAGCAGCTCCCGCCACCGGCGGTCCCCCAGCCGGGCCGCGAGCTCGGTGGAGCCCACGATGTCGGTGAACAGCACCGTCGCCAGGATCCGGTCGGACCCCGCGGCGCCCTTGGCGCCGGTCAGGAACTCCTGGATGGGGTCGAGGATCGCGTCGGCGTCCCCGACGAATGGGAAGTAGTCCAGGCCGGGCGCCTCGACCAGCCCGGCCCCCGGGATATGCTCGGCCAGGTACCGGCCGTGGCCGCCCTCGATCCACCAGTTGTCCCTCCGGTGCACCACGAGCGTCGGGACGTGGATCGAGGGCAGCACCCACCTGACGTCGGACTCCTGGATCATCCGGCGCATCGCGAGGACCGTCCCGGGGCTGGACCCCAGCCGCTGGTAGCGCGCCCACCAGGCACGGAACCGGTGGTCTCCGAGCATGGACGGCGCCACCCGATCGAGGAGGATCCCGCGCCCCCAGCCGTACCGCATCTCCCGGAGGACCTGCTCCTCGCTGTCCGGGGCGGTCCCCCACGGATAGTCGGCGGCCCGCGTGAGCCGCGCATAGCTGTTGAGCAGGACCAGGGCCTCGGTCTGGCCGGGATGGGTCGCCGCGAACAGCATGCTCATCATCCCGCCGCCGCCGACGCTGAGGAGCGCGGCGCGCTCCGATCCCACGTCCTGCATGACCACGCGGACGTCCTCCATCCATTGCTCGAGGGTCGGCAGCGCGGTGAGCGCCACGGGATCGGACAGCCCCTTCCCTCGCTGGTCGAAGCAGATGAGCCGGCTGAAGGAGGCCAATCGCTGAAGGAAGCGAGCGAAGCGCGGCTCCTCCCACTGGGCCTCGATCGAGTTCCAGAACTCGGCGACGTAGACCAAATCCAGCGGCCCGTCGCCGACGACCTGGTAAGCGATGTGCACATCGCCGCTGACCGCGTACCGGACGTCGGGAGCCTCCATCGCCCTATCGGAAACGGACGAAGCGGCGACGCCCCACCTGGAGGACCCGCCCGGCCAGGTCGGATGCCGGGACCTCGGCGTTGGGATCGCCGACCGGCTCGCCGTCGAGGCGGACTCCGCCTTGCTCGATGAGCCGGCGGGCGTCGGAGTTGGACTCGGCGAGGCCGATCGCCACCATCAGCCGCGGCAGGTACGTTCGGCCGTCCTCCACGGCCTCGCTCGGGATGTCGACCTCGGTCACGTCCTCCGGGACCTCGTGCTGGCGGAACACCTGATCGAACCGCCGCTCCGTGGCCCGGGCGGCCTCCTCGCCGTGGTACCGAACCACGACCTCGCGGGCCAGCCGGCGCTTCTGCTCGGCGGGATGGAGCGATCCCTCCGCCAGCCCTGCCTCGATGCCGTCGAGCTCCTCGGGCCCCAGGCCGGTGCACAGGCGGAACCACGGGACGATCAGGGCGTCCGGGATGCTCATGACCTTGCCGAACTGTTCCTCGGGCGGGTCCGTCAAACCGACGTGGTTTCCGAGCGACTTGGACATCTTGCGCTCGCCGTCCGTCCCGACCAGCAGCGGCAGCGTGAACGCCACCTGCGGGTCCTGGCCGTGGATCCGCTGGACGTCGCGGCCCACCAGCAGGTTGAAGGTCTGATCGGTGCCGCCGATCTCCACGTCGGCCTCCACCGCCACGGAGTCGTAGCCCTGCATCAGCGGGTACAGGAACTCGACCAGGCTGATCGGGCGCCCGGTCGCGTACCGCTCGGCGAAGTCCTCGCGCTGGAGCAGGCGGGCCACGGTCTGGGTCGAGGCCAGCGTGGCGACGTCGGCGAACGACAGGCCGCCCAGCCACTCGCTGTTCCGTCGGATCTCGGCCGCCCCGGTGTCGAGGACCTTGGCCGCTTGCTCGAGGTAGGTGCGGGCGTTCGCGTCGAGCTCCTCGACGGTCAGCATCGGGCGGGTCTCCGACTGCCCGCTGGGGTCCCCGATACGGCCGGTGAAGTCGCCGATGATGAGGACCGCGGTATGCCCGAGCTCCTGGAAGCGCCGGAGGGCGCCGAGCACAACGGCGTGCCCCAGGTGGAGGTCCGGGGCGGACGGGTCGATCCCGAGCTTCACCCGGAGCGGGCGGCCCTCGGCGGCGCGCAGCTTGGCCTCGAGCTCCTCGGCGGGGATGGCCTGGGCGCCCCCGGCCAGCAGCGTTTCGAGCTGCCGGGACACCTCCGGGAACGCCATCGCCGGCGCATCGTAGCAAAGGGATTTCAGGACCCCCGGGTATACTTCTGGCCGGAATGAGCCCTTCTTCCCCGCGCCCGGTCGCCCGTCTCCTGGGCGCCGTGGTCGGGCTGGCGATGCTCTCCACCGCCTGTGGGGCCCTGCCGGACCTCAAGGACGTCGAGCGACAGGCCCCTCCGCTGGCTCAGACATCGAAGATCTACGACGCCGAGGGGCGACTGATCACCACCCTCCACGCGGAGGAGGACCGCGTGCTGGTTCCCATCGACCGCATCCCCCGATCGGCGCAGAAGGCCGTGATCGCCATCGAGGACCAGCGGTTCTGGACGCACCGGGGGATCGACCTGAAGGCCCTCCTCCGGGCCGCGTACGTGAACGCCACCCAGGGGGCGGTCGTCGAGGGCGGCTCCACGATCACCCAGCAGTACGTCAAGAACCGGCTGGTGGGCAGCGCGCAGACCCTGGATCGCAAGGTCCGGGAGGCCGCCCTGGCGTGGCAGCTCGAGGAGAAGTACTCGAAGGAGGAGATCCTCGAGCGGTACCTGAACACCGTCTACTTCGGTAACGGCGCGTACGGGATCCAGCGGGCCGCCCGCACGTACTTCTCGGTGCGGGCCGCCGAGCTGTCGCTCCCGCAGGCCGCCTTGCTGGCCGGGCTCATCGCCGGCCCCGAACGGTACGACCCACTCGACCGGCCGAAGCGGGCGCTGGTCCGGCGCAACGTGGTCCTCGACCGCATGCTCGATCTCGGCATGGTCCGGCCCGAGCGCCACGCCCGGGCGCTCCGGTCGCCGCTGCGCCTCGACCCCTCCCGCGAGCGGAACCAGTACGCGGCGGCGTACTTCGTCGACTACGTGAAGCGGGCCATCCTCACCAACGAGCGGTTCGGCGAGACGTACCAGGACCGGTACGACTTCCTGTTCCGGGGCGGGCTCCGCATCTACACGACGATCGACCTCGACATGCAGCGGGCCGCCGAGAACGCGGTGAACGGCATCCTGTCCCAGCCCGGGGACCCCTATGGCGCGCTGACCGCGATCGACCCGCGCAACGGCCACATCAAGGCGATGGTCGGGGGCCGCGACTACTGGGTCCCTCGCCGCGAGGACCGCTACTCGAAGGTGAACCTGGCGGCCGGGGGCTCGACCGGGAGGCAGGCGGGGTCGGCGTTCAAGCCGTTCGCCCTGGTGGCCGCGCTCGAGAGCGGGATCCCGCCGTCCAAGACGTACAGCGCCTCGCCGAACATCGTGCTGGCCGAGCCCCCCTGCGGCCGGCCGGAGGAGCCGTGGGACGTCGAGAACTACGAGGGCTCCGGCTACGGGACCGTCACGATCGAGCAGGCCACGGTGGCCAGCATCAACGTGGTCTACGCCCAGATCATCCGCGACGTCGGGCCCGAGAGCGTGGTCGAGGTGGCCCGTCGGATGGGGATCCGGAGCAAGCTCCGGCCCTACTGCTCCGCGGTGCTGGGGACGAACGAGGTCAACACGGTCGAGATGGCGTCGGCCTACGGGACGCTCGCCAGGAACGGGAAGAACGTCCGGCCCACGCCCATCCGGTTGATCACCGACGCCGACGGCGACGTCGTCTACCGGCACAAGCCGAAGCGAAAGCAGGTCGTGAACCCGGCGGTGGCCTGGCTCACGACGCAGATCCTCCGCAAGGTCGTGCTGTACGGGACGGGCACCGCGGCGAACATCGGCCGGCCGCAGGCCGGCAAGACGGGGACCGCGCAGGAGTGGCGGGACGCGTGGTTCGCCGGGTTCCTCCCCCAGCTCTCGGCGGCGGTATGGGTGGGGTGGCCCCAGGGCCAGATCTCGATGACCGGGACGCGGATCGGCAACGTCACCGGGGGATCATTCCCGGCCCAGATCTGGCACGCGTTCATGGCGGAAGCCACGCAGGGCATGCGGGTGCTGGACTTCAAGTCGCCGGACCAGGCGTACGTCACCCTGCCGGTGGATACGGCGCGCGGGTGCGTCCTCACGCCCGGGACGTCCCCCGTGGGCGGCGTCGACTACCAGAACTTCCTCCCGGGGCAGCTCCCGCCCGAGTGCCCGAGCATCAGCCCGCCGGCGGCGGTGGTCGGTGTGCCCTCGGTCGTGGGGATGAACGCCAGCTCGGCGTACGACGTCCTGGCCGCGGCCGGCTTCGCGGTGACCCAGACGGTCCAGGAGACGGAGGCCTACCCGGCCGGCACCGTGCTCTCCCAGTCGCCGCCGGCGGGGACCGAGGCCCCGCCGGGGACCACCGTCACGCTCGTCGTCGCCTCCGGATAGCCGGCGGCCGCGAGGCGAACGTCGTCCCAGGGGCCACGAACCGCCAGGGGACCTCGGCGGCCGCCGTGATCCCGATCCGGGCGGTGACGAGCGCGTCGCGGGCCGGCCGCCCGGGCGCCACCCACAGTCGCTCCCCGTCCGTCAGGTCCGCCCCGTCGTCGGCGAGGGTGATCCCCAGCGCCTGGCAGAGCCGCCCCGGGCCGGAGCAGAGGGAGGTCACCGCCTCGACGCCGCGGCGGCGCCGCATGTCGTCGAGCCCCTCCAGCGGCTCCAGCGCCCGGATCAGCACCGCGCTTCCCGGCCGGGCCACGACGTTCAGGCAGTGGTGGATGCCGTGCGACACGTAGACGTAGGCGTGCCCGGGCGGGCCGAACATCGAGGCGTTCCGGCGCGTCGGCCCCCGGTACGCGTGGCTCGCCGGATCGTCACGGGCGTAGGCCTCGGCCTCCACGACCCGGCCCACGAGCCGCGCCCCGTCGAGCTCCCGGACCACGAGACGGCCGAGGAGGTCTCGGGCCAGCGTCACGGCGTCCCGCCCGTAGAACCGGCGGGCCAGCGGGCGCAGGTTCACGTGCGGTCGAGCCGGCCCTTGGCCAGGAAGCGGCGGAGCCTCCCCAGCGGGTAGGTGTTGATGACCTCGGCCTTCGTCACCCATCCACGCTGCGCGGTGGCCACGCCGAAGCGCATATGCGGCAGGTGGACCGTCGAGTGCGAGTCCGTGTCGATGGCGAACCGCACGCCGTGCTCGCGCGCCCATTGCACGTGCTCGTCGCGGAGATCCAGCCGGTCGGGGAAGGAGTTGATCTCCAGCGCCGTCCCGGTACGCGCCGCGGCGTCGAACACCGCGTCGAGGTCGAACTCGATCCCCGGGCGCCGCCCGAGGATCCGCCCCGTGGGATGGCCGATGATGTTGACGGCCGGGTGCTCCATGGCCCGGATGATCCGGCGCGTCATGTCGGCCTTCGACTGGTTGAAGTGCGAGTGGACGGACGCCACGAGGACGTCGAAGCCGGCCAGGAACTCCTCGTCCCAGTCGAGCGAGCCGTCCGGCTGGATGTTGAGCTCGGAGCCGTGGAGGATCACCATGTCGCCCTTCCGCTCCAGGGCCCGGATGCGCTTCCGCTGGGCCAGGGCCTTCTCGCGGGTCATCCGCTGCATGTACAGCAGCTCGGCGTGGTCGGTGACCGCGTAGTACGCCAGCTTCCGGCCCCGGGCCGCCTCGATCATCTCCTCCAGGGAGGCCAGCCCGTCGGTCAGATTCGTGTGGGTGTGGAGGTCGCCCTTGACGTCGCGCTCCTGCACGACGCGCGGGAGGGCGTCGTCCAGCGCGGCCTGGACCTCGCCGCGGTCCTCGCGGAGCGTCGGCGGGATCCACGCCAGGCCCAGCCGCTCGTAGACCTCCTCCTCGGTCTCGGCGACGACGAGCTTGCCCGACTTCGCCCGAAACAGCCCGTACTCCGACAGCTTGAGGCCCTTCCGGACCGCCATCTCGCGGATCCGGACGTTGTGGGCCTTCGAGCCCGTGAAGTACTGGAGCGCCGCGCCCCACACGGCCGGCTCCACCACCCGGAGGTCCACCTGGAGCCCCTTGGTCGTGAGCACGGAGGACTTCGTCTCGCCGCTCGCCAGCACCCGCTCGACGTACTTCATCGAGCCGAAGGCCTCCATGACCGGATCGGCGTCCTCGGAGGCCACCAGGAGGTCGATGTCGCCGATGGTCTCCCGCATCCGCCGGAGGGATCCGGCGTACTCGCAGCGGCGCACGGCCTTCAGCGCGCGCAGCTCGCCCAGCATCTCCTCCGCCAGATCGACCGCCACGCCGAGCTGGATCCGCTCGCCGGACTGCTGCAGGTGCTGGATGCCCTGGAGGAGGTTCTCCTCGGTCTTCGGCCCGAACCCCGGGACCTCCCGGAGCCGCTGCTCGTGGAGGGCGTCCATCAGCTCTTCGGGCGATGAGATGTGGAGCTCGTGGTAGAGCTTCATGGCCTTCTTCGGCCCGAGGGTCGGGATGCCGATCAGGGCCCGGACGCCCGCGGGGACCTCCGCGCGAAGGTCCTCCAGGGCGTGGATCGTCCCGGTCTCGAAGTACTCGAGGACCTTCTCGGCGATCGACTTGCCGACGTTGTCGATTCGGCACAGGCCCCGCTCGTCGAGGCCGCTGATGTCGCGGTGGTAGCCGCCGACGGAGCGGGCGGCCTTCTCGTAGGCTCGTGCCTTGAACGCGTCGCCGCCCGAGATCGAGATTAGGTCGGCGTACTCCTGGAGGAGCTCCTCGACCTCGTCGTTGGCTCGGGGCATCGAGGTCAGTCTACGGGCGGGCGCGTCGCTCGAGCCGCGCGCTCCTGCGGCAGCAGGACCGCGTACAGGAGCTCCGAGACGGGCGTGGGGACGCCGGCCTCGCGGCCCAAGCGCACCACGGCCCCGACCTGGGCGTCCAGCTCGGAGGGACGTCCGGCCAGGACGTCGCGCTGCATCGACGTCACCTCGTGCGCCGGCAGCGCGTCGAGGACGTCCATCACGCGGTCCGGGAGGTCGTCGGGGAACGGGATGCCCCGCGCCCGGGCCACGGCCCGGACCTCGTCCACCGCCCGCCACAACGCGTCCCGGGTCTCCGGCACCGCGCGGAACCCACCGTAGGGGGCCCGGGTGGCGGCCCCGATGGCGCTGGCCGGCGCGATGAACGCCAGCTTGGCCCACATCGCGGCCCGGACGTCGGGCGACACCGTGGCCGTCACGCCGCGGGCCCGGCCGAACGCCTCCGCCAATCGCTCGGCGCGCTCGCTCCGGCGGCCATCGAGCTCGCCGAACTCGACCGATGGCTCGAAGCCGGTGTGCACGATCCGGCCCGGGCCCTCCAGGTGGCTGAAGATGCGGCAGAGGCCGCCGAGGACGGAACGCGGCCCCAGGGCCCCGGCCAGGACGTCCGGCGCCTCGACCCCGTTCAGCAGCGGAACCACCGCGGTCTCCTCAGCGACCAGCGGCGCCATGCTGGCTGCGGCCTCGGGAAGCTGCCAGGCCTTGACCGTCACCAACACGGCGTCGGCCACCCCGACGCGGTGCGGGTCATCCGTCACCTGCGCGGGATGGACCACGAGATCGCCGAGACTGCTGGCGACCGAGAGCCCGTGGGCGCGGACGGCTTCCAGGTGCCGGCCCCGGGCGATGAACGTGACGTCCTCGCCGGCCTCCGCCAGGCGACCGCCGAAGTACCCGCCGACCGCGCCGGCCCCGAAGACCGCGATCCGCATCGAGCTGCTCAGGCGCCCCCGAGCAGCCAGAGCAGCAGCGCCTTCTGGGCGTGGAGCCGGTTCTCGGCCTGGTCCCACACCACGGATCGGGGGCCGTCGATCACCGGATCCGTTATCTCCTCGCCCCGGTGCGCCGGGAGGCAGTGCATCACGATGGCGTCGGGGCTGGCCCGGGAGACCAGGTCCTCGTTGACCTGGAACGGCGTGAACACCAGGACGCGCTCGTCGTGCTCCGCCTCCTGGCCCATGGACGCCCAGACGTCGGTGTAGAGGACGTCGGCCCCCTCGGCCGCCTTGCGCGGATCGTTGCCGATCTCCACCGCTCCGCCGGCCGCCGCCGCCAGCTCGCGGGCCCGCTCGACGACCTGCGGGATCGGCTCGTACCCGGCCGGCGTGGCCGCCCGGGCCTCCATGCCGAGCATCGCCGCGCCGAGGAGGAGCGAGTGCGTGACGTTGTTCCCGTCGCCCACGTAGGTCACGACGGTCCGCGCGTTGCCGCGGCGCTCGAGGATCGTCTGGAGGTCGGCGAGGATCTGGCAGGGGTGCTCGTAGTCGGAGAGGGCGTTCACCACGGGCACGGTGGCCGCCGAGGCCAGCGCCTCCAGGCGCTCCTGCCCGAACGTCCGAAGGACGATGGCGTCCACGTAGCGGGACAGGACCCGGCCGGTGTCCTCGATCGTCTCGCCCCTTCCCAGCTGCAGCTCGGTGGAGGACAGGGCCAGCGGATGGCCCCCCATCGACGAGACCGCCACCTCGAACGAAACCCGGGTCCGGGTCGATGGCTTCTCGAAGATCAGCCCGACCGCCTTCCCGGCCAGCCGGCCGGCGTACTCGCCGGGGGCGGCCTTGACGCGGGCGGCCAGATCGAGCAGGTCGCGGAGCTCCTCGGCACTGACGTCGTCGACCGAGAGGAAGTCCCGCGTCACGCGGCGAGTCTAGCGTCCGCCCCGCCGGGACGGCGAACCGGGGCTCAGGCCCGGAGCTGCGCGTCGAACTCGCGACCCAGGCGCTCGGTGATGGCCCGGACGCGTTCGTCGGCCTCCTCGTCCGTGAGGGTCCGGTCCGGGGCCCGGAAGTCCACGTGGAGGGCCAGGCTCTTGCGCCCCTCGGGGACGGGCGGCCCCTCGAACACGTCGAACAGCAGGACCCGGTCCAGCAGGGGGCCCGCCTCGTCCACCAGGGCGGCGCGGACCGCGCCCGCCGGCACGTCCCGCCCCACCTCGTAGGCCAGGTCGCGCCGCAGCGGCGGGAAGCGGGACACGTCCCGGTACACGACGTCGTCGGCGGCCTCCGCCAGCAGGCGATCGAGGCGGACCTCGAACACCGCCACGCGA
Organism: Actinomycetota bacterium; assembly: GCA_036260395.1. GTDB lineage: Bacteria > Actinomycetota > UBA4738 > UBA4738 > CALAEC01 > DASZZY01. Next base: position 11,961 of record DASZZY010000183.1, on the reverse strand, counting down.
TCCGGGAGGTCGAACGTCTCCGCGACGCCCGGATGGAGCTCCGCCAGCTCGCCGACCGGGGGCTGCCCCTCGAGGACGATCTCGGCGCATCGCCCCGGATGGAACGGCGCGAAGGCGATCTGGCTGAGCCCCCACCTCCGCACGCCCAGCGCCCGGAGCAGGTGCTCCAGCACACCCTTGGCGTCCAGGAAGTCGAGCGGCCGCCGCTCCCCCGGCCACTCCTCCGCGGCCGGGCCGGTGAGCAGGACGGCCAGGCGCTCGGCCTCGTCGGGGTCCGCGCCCTCGGCCGTGAACGTCCGCCCCACCTCGAACAGGCGCACTGACGTACGCCGGTTCGCCACGTTCCGGCGGGCGGCGCGGACGAGCCCCGGGAGGAGGCTGGTCCGCAGGTAGGCCTCTTCCTCGGAGACCGGGTTGGCGATGCGGACGCCGTGCCGGCGGACGTCCTCGAACAGCCGGAGATCGGAGGCCGCCACGAACGACGACGACGACGCCTCGACGAGCCCCGCCCCGGCCAGCACGTCGCGGACCCGCCGGCGCAGTCGCTGGTCGTGCGTCAGCCCGCCCGCCTGGCGGACGCCCGGCAGCGTGGAGGGGACCCGGTCGTAGCCGGCGACCCGGGCCACCTCCTCGATGAGGTCGACCTCCCGCTCGAGGTCCGCCCGGTACCCCGGGACCTCCACGATGACCTCGCCGTCCCGGTCGGTGGCTCGGAGGCGGAGGCGCCCCAGCGCCTCGCGGACCTCGGCCGAGCCCAGGTCCGTGCCGATCAGCGCCGAGGCCCGCTCTGGGCGCACGCTCAGAGAGCGCCGGGGCGGCGCCCTCCCCACGTCGATCTCGCCGGCGAGCAGCGTGCCGCCGGCCCACTCGAGGATGAGCGCCGCCGCCCGGGTCGCCGCGGGACCCACGGCCTCGGGATCGGCGCCGCGCTCGAACCGGACCGACGCCTCCGTCCGGACCCCCAGCCGGCGGGCCGTCCGGAGGACCCCCAGCGGCTGGAAGTAGGCGCTCTCGAGCAGCACGTCGACCGTGCCGGGACCCACCTCAGAGTCACCGCCGCCCATGACCCCGGCCACGGCGACGGCTCGCTCGAGATCGGCGATCACCAGGTCGTCCTCCTCGAGGACCCGGTCGATGCCGTCGAGCGTCCGCAGCCGCTCCCCTCCTGCCGCGCGCCGGACGACGATCCCCGGACCCGCCAGCAGGTTGAGGTCGAACGGGTGGAGCGGGTGGCCCAGCTCGAGGAGCGCGTAGTTCGTGGCGTCGACGACGCTCGACAGCGGCCGCATGCCGCCCGCCGTCAGCCGCACCTGAGCCGCCAGCGGCGACGGCCCGGGGCCGACGCCGCGGATCACGCGGGCCAGGTACCGGGGGCATCGGTCGGGGTCGACCACCTCGACGGAGGCCGCCCCGGCGGCTCGCTCCACCGCCTCCGGCGCCTTCGCCTCCGGCGGGAGGAGCTCCTCGCCGGTCGCCGCCGCCACCTCGCGGGCCACCCCCACCACCGACAGGAGGTCGGGCCGGTTGGGGAACACCTCGACGTCGAGGACGGCCTGGTCGAGCTCGAACAGCGCGGCGAGCTCCTCCCCGGGCCCCAGCTCCTCCGGCAGCACCAGGATCCCCGAGTGGTCGGGGGAGATCGCCAGCTCCTTCGGCGAGCACAGCATCCCGTCGGAGGTCACGCCCCGGATCTCCCGCCGCTCGAGCGCAGCCGAGAACCCGGGAAGCGTGGCCCCGGCGGGCGCGTACGGCACCAGGTCGCCGGGCCGGTAGTTGCGGACCCCGACCACGACCTGCCGGTCCCCCGAGCCGGACTCCACCGTGGCCACCGAGAGGCGATCCGCCTTCGGGTGGTCGGCCACATCGAGGACCCGGGCCACCACCACGCCTCGCAGGTCCGCCCACGGGCGGAGCACGCCGCCGACCTCCACGCCCCGGAGCGTCAGCGCGTCGGCCAGCTCCTCGGCCCGCAGGTCGGTCGGGCAGAACTCGCGGAGCCACGGGACGGGGACCCGCACCTCAGCCTCCCCCCGCGAACTGGGTCAGGAACCTGAGATCGCCCTCGAACAGCAGCCGGATGTCCGGGATCCCGTGGAGGACCATCGCCACGCGCTCGATCCCCATGCCGGCGGCGAACCCCGTGTACCGCTCGGGATCGAGCCCGACGTTCTCGAAGAGCCTGGGGTGCACCATGCCGGCCCCCATGAGCTCGATCCACCCGGTCCCGCACACCCGGCAGCCGGAGCCGCCGCAGATGAAGCACGACACGTCCACCTCGGCCCCGGGCTCGACGAACGGGAAGTACGACGGCCGGAGCCGGATCCGCTGTTCGGGGCCGAACATCGCCCGGGCCCAGGCCTCGAGCGTGCCCTTCATGTCCGCCAGCGAGAGCCCCTCGTCGACGGCCAGGATCTCGACCTGGTGGAAGATCGGGAAGTGCGTCGGATCGGCCACGTCGGCCCGGTAGCACCGTCCGGGGATCACCACGTAGATCGGCGGGGGCTGGCTCTCCATCGTCCGGATCTGCACCGGCGAGGTCTGCGTGCGCAGGACGAGCTCGGGATGCGCGGGGAGGTCCGGGTACAGGGTGTCCTGCATCGTCCGCGCCGGGTGGTCGGGCGGGATGTTCAGGGCCTCGAAGTTGTACCAGTCGGTCTCGAGCTCGGGGCCATCGCTGACCCGGTACCCGAGGCTGACGAACACGTCCACGATCCGGCGCTCGGTCCGGGTCAGCGGGTGAAGCGCCCCCAGCGGCGGACGGCGCCCCGGCAGCGAGACGTCGATCCGGTCGGCCTCGGCCACCGCGTGCTCGGCCTCCGCCCGCAGCGCCGCCTGGCGCTCGGCCAGCGCGGACCGGAGGGCCTCGCGGACCTCGTTCGTCAGGCGCCCGATCCGGGGCCGGTCCTCGCCGGAGACCTCACCCAGCGACCGCTGGACCCGGCTCAGCGGGGCCCGGCGGCCGAAGACCGCCACCTCGGCCTCCCGGAGGGCGTCGAGCGTCGCCGCCTCGCCGATCCGGGCCAGGCCGTCCCGCCGGGCGTCCTCGAGGAGCCGGACCGCTTCGGGAGCGTCCATCGGCCGCCCAGTCTAGAGGGGTGCCCGCCGCGCGGCGGCTACACCGCGACGAGCACGCCGTTGTTCTCGAGGACGACCCGGTCGCCCTTGACCGTGCCCTCGTCGATGACGTTCCCCTCGTGGAACAGCCGGATCGTGCCGTCCTCGACCTCGTACCGCCCCTCGAGGACGATCGGGCCCTCGGCCAGCTCCGCGGCCGCCACCCCAAGGTCGAGGCGGAACGTGCCGTCGTCGCTCAGCTCGAGGGTCTTCAGGCTCGCCTCGGACCGGTAGAGCCCCGCCACCGACCCGCCGCACGCCGTGCCGACGAGGACCAGCGCCAGCGCCAGGGTGGCGGTGCGGCCGATCGCCCGGATCCCCACGGCGACCCAGGGTAGCGAGGGACCCGCGGACCAACAACTACACTCGGGAGGATGGCCTGGCTGGTCGGTCCCCCCGGTGGCGGCGACAGGACCGCCTACATCGCGAACACCATCGAGATCCGGCGCGCGCCGCACCTCGTGTGGCCGTATCTCGTGGACTGGGAACGGCTCGACCGATGGATGAGCGAGGCGGACCGGTTCCGGGTCACCGGCGACCGCCGCGAGGGCGTGGGCGTGGAGGCCGAGGCTCGGGTAAGGATCGCCGGGATCACCACGCACGACCGGATCCGCGTCCTGCGCTGGGAACCGCCGTGGGTCCTCGAGATGGAGCACCTAGGGTGGGTCCGGGGGCGCGGGTACATGGAGCTCACCCCGGGTCAGGAGGGCGGCACGACGCTCTTCTGGCGCGAGGAGCTGATCCCCCCGTGGGGCGTCCTCGGGAGGATCGGCATGCGCCTCCTCAAGGGCCGGATGAGCCGGATCTTCCGCGGCGACCTGCAGCAGCTCCGGCGGCTCGTCGAATCCGGCGCCTGAGCTTCCGGGCGTCAGATCGCCGGGAAGATGTTCCGGACGATCCGGATGGCGCCGGGGCCCACGACCACCACGAACAAAGACGGCAGGATGCAGAGGATCAGCGGGAACACCAGCTTCACCGGGACCCGCATGGCGATCAGCTCCGCGCGCTGACGACGCTTCTCCCGCATCTGCTTCGCCTGGGCACGCAGGACCTTGGTCGTGCTGACTCCGAACTCCTCCGCCTGGATCATCGCCAAGACGAAGCCGTTCAGGTCCTCGACCTCGGTGCGCTTGGCCAGGTTCCGAAGGGCGTCGGCGCGCGAGACGCCCAGCTGGACCTCCTGGAGCATCCGGGCGATCTCGAGCGCCAGCGGCCCGCGCGAGTTCTGAACGACCTGCGCCAGCGCTGCATCGAACGACAACCCAGCCTCCACGCTGATCGTCAGTAGGTCGAGGGTGTCCGGGAGCGCCTTCCGGATCTCGTCCTGTCGCCGCCGGATCCGCGTATGGAGGAGACCGTCCGGGAGGAGGAAGCCGATCGTCACGAAGAACGCCAGCAGCCCGGTCTGCCGGATGCCGCCGAAGCCGGCCAGCCGTCCGAGGACGAACGCCAGCGCCGCGCCGCCGAAGGCACCCACGAGCTTCAGCGCCGCCACCTTTTCGGCGTCCCAACCTTCCGCGTTTCCGGCGGCAACCAGGTTTGTGGCGATCCGTCGTCGCATCCCGACGGGCGTGAGCCGGAGCGCGACGCGCTGGAGTCCGTTCAGCAGCGGCAGCACCGCCCGCCGGGTGAACGAACGCGCCAGCTCCTCGTCGCGGAGGCTCACCCGCGTCTTGACCACCTGCGACCGGAGGAGCTGGACGGCCCGGCGGCGCCGGGCGTTCGACATCTCCACGGCGACACCGGCCGCGGCGACCGAGCCGAAGGCGCCGACGAGCCCCAGGAGCAGCAGCAGTTCAGACATCGATCTTCACCAGCCTTCGCATCCAGAAGATCCCGACCACCAAGAGCGCCCCGCCACCACCGAGCAGGAAGTAACCGATGGGGTCGGTCACCAGCAGCGAGAGGTAGTCGGGGTTGACCATCAAGAGATACAGGGAGAACAGGAACGGCAGCCCGGAGAGGATGGCCGCGGACAGCCGGCTCTCGGACGAGAGCACCTGCACCTGGCGGCGAATCCGCTCGCGTTCGCGGACCGTCTCGGCGACTGTGTCCAGGACCTCGGCGAGGTTCCCACCGATCTCCCGCTGGACATTGACGGCGATCATCGCCCACTTCAGATCCTCGCTGCCGATGCGATCGACCATGGCGTTGAGGGCATCGTCCATCGGTCGCCCCAGCCGGATCTCCGCAACGATGCGCGCGAACTCGTGTCCGCCCGGATCGCCGATCTCCTTGGCCACCATGTCCAGCGCCTGGAGGAAGCTGTGGCCGGCGCGCAGCGAACTCGCCAGGAGCATGAGGATGTCCGCCAGCTGGGCGTCGAACTTGCTGAGCCGCCGCCTGGCCCGGAACGAGAGCAACGCGAACGGGACGATCCCACCGACCGCGGCCAGCGGAACCGCCAATAGCGCGTTCTGGAGGAGGCCGACCGCCACGAGGATCCCTCCCAGCACGGCCAGGGCCGCGAGCACCAGGAACTCGCCGGGCCGGATCGACATGCCTGCCGCCTCGAGCCGGCCATCGAGGCCGCGGGCCATCCCGCTGGCCTCCGCGGCTCGCTGGGCCCCGGCGACCAGCCCCTGCGGCAGGCGCAGGCCGGGCTCGCGCTCCAGCGCCTCGGCGGCTTCCTCGCGGGAGGTGCTCCGCGCCAGGCGGCGGGACAGGGCCTCGTCGCGCCGCTGCCTGGCCCCCGCACCCAGAAGCATCACCAAGAAGGCGAACACGGCGATGAACGTCAGGCCCAGCGCGATCGCCAGCCCGACCGTCCCGGCGAGCAGCGACTCCTCCGACTGCACGACGCGGGGCTCGGGTGCCCGCGGTGGCGCTACCGACGCCCCGGGCGTGAGGACGAGCGCGGTGTCGGTCGCCCCCAGGGCGCTCACGGCGATCGCCACCTCCGCGCCCACGGGACTCGCCGATGTGTACGAGACCAGGTACTGGTTCGAGAGCTCGGCGGCGAGCGTCTCGTAGATCGTGCCGAGGTCGGCCGTCCCGGCGGGTGCGTAGCGACCATCCGTTTCGCGCGCGAGCCGGCGGAGCGCCGCCACGTCGGTTTCCGACGATCGCAGGCCGATGGCGAAGATCGTGGCTCCCGCCCGCCTCGCCGCCGCTGCCGCTGACGGCAGACCGGTGCGGCTGGCGGTGTCGCCACCGTCCGAGAGCAGCACGATGTTCGCCTGGCTCGTCCCGGCGAAGAGCCCGGCCGCCGTCTCGACCGCGTCGTACAGGGCCGTCTCGCCCGTAGCCTCCAGGCGGTCGACGGCGGTCAGCGCGTCGGCGCGTTCCGAGCCGAAGCGCTCGAGCACCCGGGGAACGTCCGAGAACGCCACGACCGCGACGCGAACGTTCGCCGGCAGCCCCGCGATGAACTCCCGGGCAGCCTTGATGGCCGCCGCGATGGGCTCCCCCCGCATGCTGCCGGAGGTGTCGATGACGAGGGCCACGTCGACGGTCAGGCCGGTTTCGTCCAGCGGACGGACGGCGAGCTCGCCCTCGACGGGCGCGCCGCCCTCGGTCACCGTCAGATCATCGGCGCCAAGCGCGACCGGCTGCTCGAGGGACAGCGTGATCCCCACCTCCGGGAAGGCGGAGGTGTCGATCTGCCGGATGTGAATCTCGCCCGCGGCGGCCGTCGGCCCAGCCAGCGCGCCGACGAGCAACAGGGCCAGCAGGAGGGGGACGGAGCGCCTCACCACCGCTCCCCCCAGAAGCCGGTGCGGCCCCAGCGGCCATCCCGGCTCTGGCCCGACGCCGCCTCTCGGGGCGACTGCTCTTCCTCGGGCATGAACAGGTCGGCCGGAAGCGCGATGCCCTTGTCCTCGAGTTTGCTGAGGAAGGTTGGCCGCAGCCCTGTGGGCTTGAGGTGGCCGCGGAACTTCCCCTCCTCGTCCACGCCGGCGCTCCAGTCGAACAGGAAGACGTCTTGGAGCGTGATGACATCCCCCTCCATGCCGACCACCTCGGTGACATGGGTGAACCGGCGGGTGCCGTCTCGGAACCGGGATTGGTGAACGATCAGCTCGATCGCCGAGGCCACCTGCTCTCGGATGACGCGGACGGTGAGGTCCATCCCCGCCATCAGCGCCATGGTCTCCAACCGGCTGAGAGCGTCCCGCGGAGAGTTGGCGTGGATCGTCGAGACGGAGCCCTCGTGGCCGGTGTTCATCGCCTGCAGCATGTCGAGGGCCTCGCCCCCACGGACCTCGCCGACGACGATGCGGTTCGGACGCATCCGGAGGGCGTTCCGGACCAGGTCGCGGATCGTGACCTCGCCCTTCCCCTCGATATTCGGTGGGCGGTACTCGAGCCGGAAGACGTGCGGCTGCTGAAGCTTCAGCTCTGCGGCGTCCTCCACCGTGATGATGCGCTCGTCGTCCGGGATGAACGAGGACAGCATGTTGAGCGTCGTGGTCTTCCCGGCCCCGGTACCCCCCGAGACCAGCACGTTCACCCGACCCTCGACGCAGCCCCGGAGGAACCTGGCCACCGGGGAGGAGAGCGTGCCGAAATGCATCAGGTCCTCGGCCGTGTAGGGTTCGACGGAGAACTTCCGGATCGTGAGCCCCGGGTAGTCCACCGCGACCGGCGGGATGACGGCGTTGACGCGGGACCCATCCGGGAGGCGGGCGTCGACGTACGGAGAGGCCTCGTCCACCCGCCTCCCGACGCGGCCCACGATCTTGTCGATCGTCCGGCGGAGCTGCTCCTCGTCGACGAAGCGAGCCCCCGTCGGGTAGAGCTTGCCACCCCGTTCCACGTACAGCTGGTCGGGGCCGTTGACCATGATCTCGGTCACCTCGGGATCCCGCAGGAACGGCTCGAGCGGGCCGAGCCCGAGCACGCTGTCGCCGATCTGCTGGACGACGAGCGCCTTCTCCATCGAGGACAGCGGCAGCTCGTCCTCGTCCAGGAGCTGACGCAGGCGCTCGTGCACCAGCCCATGGAGCTGTCGCTCGTCCAGCGTCGTGTCGTACAGCTTCGGGCCGACCGCATCGACGAGCCGCTGCTGGATCCTGGCCCGCACCTCGGCGACCCGGTCCGGCCGGTCCGACATCGCAAACCGTTCCGCGAGTGACATATGTCCTCCCTAACCCCTGGTGAAGAGACGGTGCTTCTTGGCGGGCGCCGCCTCACCGTTCTGGATGAGCCGCGCCAGCGCGATCACGCTCTGCGAGACGGGCGAGCGGGGCGCCTCGAGGGCAACGGGGCGGCCCTTGTTGAGCGAGGTCGGAACCAGGCGGCTGGAGGGAATCCTCGCGTGGACGTTCAGCTCCATCACGCGCTCGACCTCCGTGACGTCGAGCCCCACCTTGCTGTCTGCGCGGTTCAGCACGAACAGGAACCGCTCGCGCGGAAGCCCGAGGGAGAGCAGCGTGTCCAGCGCGACCGAAAGGTGCCGGACCGAGACGACGTCGAGCCCCGTGATGAGACAGACGGTGTCCGACACGTCGAGGGCCGCCAGCACGGGGTCCGCGTAGCCGCCCCCGGTATCGACCACGATGTACGGGAACTGCGACCGGAGCCCGCGAAGCACCTTCCCAATCGCTTCCCCGCTGGGAGCCTCGGCTGCCGGATCCGACGGGACCCCATAGCCCCGGACGCCCTCGGCGAGCATGGTCCCCGCCTCGAGCACCGCCTCACGATCGGCGTCGTCGCCCAGCGATGTGAGGTGCTGGAGCCCCTTCGTGGCCTCCTTGCCGAAGTGCGCGAACACGTCGCCCATCTGGAGGTCGAGATCCAGCAGGGCGACGTCCTCTCCGGCCTCGGCGCCGAGCGACAGCGCCAGGTTCGTCGCCAGCGACGTCTTCCCGGTGCCGCCCTTCGACGAGAAGATGCTGATGACCTTCCCGCGGCGCCGTGGCGCCTCCGCCCCGTTCCCCGACCCGGTCCGGACCTTCATCGACCACTGCACCGCCCGGCGAAGGGCCTCCTCGAGCTCCTCGATGCCCCGGGAGAGGTCGACCACATCCCGGACGCCGGCCCGCATCGCCGGCGTCAGGAACCCGTCAGGAGCGCGGTCGCGGACGACGATGACGGCGGTGGCCGGCGACGTCCGGGCGGCGAACTCCGCCATCCCCAGAGCATCCGGGTCCTTCACTGACGGCGCCAGCACGGCCAGCGCCACCGAGCCGCGGCTGGACGCGACCAGCTCCTCCCCGGCCGCCACCGTCGAGACCCAGTCCACCGCCTCGGGGTCGAGCTGCAGGGCTCGGGCCACCTGATGCCGGAACGCCGCGGGCGTCCCGACGGCGACCGCCCGATAGTCCGTCATCGGATCACGCTCCCGAAGGACACGGGCTGCTCGTGTGACCCCTTCTGGTTCGGCGGAAGGAGCCCCAGCCACACGTCGCCCTTCTCGAACGCGAACACCAGCTTCTGGGCGTCGGCCGGCTTCAGCGCGAGCGTCGCCAGCACGTCCCCCGCCGTCGCGCCGGTGCTCGACGTGGCCGAGGCCACTCGCAGGACCTGCACGTCGGCGACGAGCGTTACCGTGGTGTCCCCCGCGTCGCTGCCGTCCAGCGTGGCGTAGATCGTCACGTGGTCCCCAGAACGGAGGACGCCGCCCACCGCTCTGGACACGTCGAGGGGAATGGTTACGGCCTTCATCCCCTCGGGGATGCCGAGGATGCCCCCGCCGATCTCGTCCTCCCCCCGGAGGCGTGCGAGCAAGATCTGCTCGCCGGCGAGGATGGTCGAGCTGGTTTGCTGCCCCTCGAGCTGGGCCAACCCGACGACGGCGCCCTCGATCAACAGCGTCCGGGGGATGGCCCTGGTCGTGAAGGCCCCTTGCTGGATCAGCGTGCTGAGGTCCGCCCCCGCCGGGATTTCTTGCTTCGCCACGATGACCTCGACCATCTCCTGGTCGGCGGCCACGTCGCTGCGAACGCCCCGGACGTACAGGTAGACCGCGGCCGTCGCCCCGATCGCCAGGAGCAACGCCACCAACACCATCGCGCCTCGTGCTTTCACCTCACACCCTCCTTCGCTCGTTCATTTAGCGAGCCCAACGGCCTGCAGGGCGCCCGGGAGGTCCGGGCCTTGGCCGGGCAGGGACCCTCCAACCTGGGGACCCGGATAGGACACGATCAGGCAGCGGGCATTCGGGTCCGGCTGGTGGACCCCGCATGCTCCGGCGGTCGCCCAGTCGAACTCGATCTTCACGTTGGGAACGTTCTCGTCCCTGTTCCAGGTGACGACGTGGCTCGTCGCGTCGAACTCGTAATCGACCCCGAGGTCGTACACGGTGGTCTTGCCCTTGTCCTTCTTGCTGATGACGAGGTTCTCGAGCACATCCGGGTCGGTCCCTGCGGGACAGGGTCGCGACTGCGACCCAGTCAACAGGTCCAGGTCCACGAGTGAGCCGGGTCCAGTCGGGCTCCACGTCTCGTCCTCGCAGCTCTGGAGGCCGGAACCATACGCGGCGGGCTCGTTGCCGCTGAGCAGTTCCTCGATCTTCATCGGTGTGAACATCACGATCGCGTACTTGCGGTGCGTTCCCGGGATCTCCTGCGCGGGGTCATTCACGGGGAAGAACCGGATCTCGCCCACCTGTCCCTCGAGTGGTCCCCAGACGTTCCCCTGGTTCACACCGGTCACCCGGCACGAGTACGTCGGTGGCGGGTTCTGGAGCTCCACCAGAGGGGCAGCATCCTCGTCCTCGATCCACTCGCGAACCTTCTGACCCGGGTCCGAGCACGAGGCGTCCGGTGCGACGCCCCACCCCTCCGGCACCCGCAGATCGATGACGTCCCACGAGCTCGCCGGACTTCCCGTGTTGTCGAACCAGAACGCGCAGGTCGTCCCGATCTCCGCCTCGGTGATACAGGGCAGCAAGCTCGTCAGGTCGAGCTCTAGCGGGAGGGGGTTGGCGGCACCGGCGGGACCCCAGATCCCCGTCGCCGTCCAGTTGACGCTCCGAACGTCGTCGATGCCGATGATGGGGGCGAAGATCATCTCCTGGTCGACGTGGTAGGTCGCCGTTACGCACCCGACCGAGAGGCCGCTGATCTCCGGGAGGTTGCACAGGCCGAGCGGCAACGCCTGGTAGGCGTCCCTAATCGCGCCGCCCTCGTTCGCCGACGCGTACGCATCGGCCTGGGCCATCGCCTCGGGGTCATCCTCCCCAGTGGCGTACGACTGGGCCGCGGCGAGGACGCCGGAGTCGACGCTCCGGACGATCATCCGCCGGTTGATGATGAGGAACCCGAGGTCGGTGACCAGGGCCATCATCCCGAACAGGGCCATGGACGACATCGCGACGAGGATGGCGGAGACCCCATGTTCCTCTCGATGCAGCCGGCTCAGCGCTCGCATCGGAACACGCCCTGGATCGCTCGAGAGAAGCTGACGTCCTTCCACAAGGGGATGGACACGGAGAAGGACTGGGACCAGCTGACGGTCACTTCCTTGCCCACCGTGTCGGTACCGCTGCATGTGTTCTCCGCGGTGTCCGCCACGGCCACGCTGATCGGCGGCGTCGGTGCGAACGGGTTCGAGTGATTCTGGACGGCCGCGACGACGTCCTCGTAGGGCTCTCCGACCGCGGCGCGCCGAGCGCCCTCGCGAGCGGCGCCCTCGAAGATCGTGATCTCCGCCTCGACCCGGCCCCATTCGAGGATCCCGAACAGCAGCAAGAAGAGGATCGTCATGACGAGGGCGAACTCCACGGCCGCCGCGCCGCGCTCCTCGCGGAGCGCCGCCGCACGTCTTCGTCCCGGTGCTGCCCTCATCGCTCGCTGCTCCCCTCGAACGACGGGACCGGGCACGCGGCCCGGCCCGTCCCGCATCGTTCCCTTTCGCCGGCCCCTCGCTCCCACCGTGCTCACCGGGGAGGAGCGAGCGGCC
>DASZZY010000182.1:0-30806 GCA_036260395.1 Actinomycetota bacterium | reverse complement strand
AGCGGCTCGCCCCCCTCCCCGGGGTACACGTAGAGGAAGCGGAGCCCGATGACGTTGCGCCAGCGGATGGCCACCCGGCTGGTGGTGGTCAGCTCTGTGTCCCGATCGACATCGAACGTGACGACGGCGTGCCCGTCCTCGATCCGCGTCTCGGTGACCCGGCCGACCTCCACGCCGGCGATCTTCACGGCGTCGCCCGGGAAGACCCCCGCGGCGTTCTCGAACACCGCCTCGAGCGTGTAGGTCTGCCCCAGCAGGTCGCTCAGGCTGAGGTTCGCGATCCGCATCGCCAGCAGGACGGTGAGGATGGCGGAGGCCAGCACGAACAGACCGACCTTTGTCAGCGTTCGGCCCCGGTACCCCATGGTCAGCCGGCGGCCTCGCACGCCAGGATGTCGTCCGCCGTCCCGGGCGGAAGCTCCGCGCAGAACGCCCGGATCGCCGCGGCGAACTCGGCCTCGCCGCCCTCCTCCTCGCCGCCGATGAAGTTGGCGAAGGGGGCGGCCGCGGTCCTGTCATCGAGGAAGGGCGGCTCCTGCCCGAGCTTGAACACGTACCGGTACAGCCCGTGGACCAGGTCGTGGAGGTCGCCGGGGCGCTCGGCGATGGTCTGGAGCACCACGTCGCCCCGGTCCATCATCCGGTCCCAGTCGTCGCGCTCGAAGATCAGCAGGTCGGCCAGGTGATGGGCGAACGGGACCAGCGCGTCCAGCACCCGCCGGAGGTCCTGCTGGGCGCGCTCCGAGGCGTACACCGGGACGCCCTCGTTGACCGCATCCGCCAGGGCGTTCAGGTCGTCGGCGCGGTCGTCGAGCGCCTCGAAGAGGATGCGGAAGTCGCGGAGCGAGCGCAGCTGGGGATCCAGGGTCTCGCGGAAGATCGTGGACAGCTCGGCGCCCGTCTCCAACCCCCGGGCCACGTCGTCCCCGTGGCCGCGCGCCCCCCGGGCCAGCTCCCCGACGATCGTCGCCAGGTCGTCCGCCTCGATGGCGCCGAAGACGTCGACGCCGACCTGGAGCACGTCCTCCAGCTCGGGCCCGACGTCGCCCTGGATGCGGTCGCCGTCCTCGAGGAACGGAGGCGCGTACTCGTCGAACCGCAGGTCGACGAACTTGTCGCCGAGCAGCGTCTTCAGCTCGATCACCGCCCGCGCGCTCGCCGGGACCCGGTACCGCGGCTGGAGCTCGAGGACCAGCTCCACCTGCCGGCCCCGGAGGCGCATCGCGGTCACCGTGCCGATCACCACGCCGTTCTCCTGGACGTCGGCGCCGACGCGCATCAGCTGCCCGGCGCGGGGGAGGACCGCCGAGACGTGGTAGACCTCGTCGTACGAGCCGTACCTGGCCTTGACCCCGAAGTACAGCCCCACGCCGAGCACGCCCATGAACCCGAACGCGATCAGCCGCCGCACCAGCGGGTTGTTCATCCGGCGATCTTCACGGTCTCGTTGCCGCCCCACATGAGCAGCGACAGGAACAGGTTCACGACCACGACCATCACGATCGAGGCCCGGATGGCCCGCCCCGACGCCACGCCCACGCCGGCCGGCCCGCCGGAGGCGTTGTAGCCGTAGTAGCAGTGGATCAGCGTGATCAGCATCGCGAACACGACGGCCTTGATGAGGCTGTACACGACATCGATGGGCGGCAGGAACAGATGGAAGTAGTGGGTATAGGTCCCCGAGGACAGCGAGTAGAACCTGGTGACGATGGCCTCGGTGGCGATGAACGAGGCGAACAGCGCCGCCAGGTAGAGCGGGATGATCGTGATGATCGCCGCCCAGATCCGGGTGGCCACGGTGTAGACCATGGCCGGCACGGCCATGGTCTCCAGGGCGTCGAGCTCCTCGGAGATCCGCTGGGCGCCGATCTCTGCGGTGAACGACGTTCCGACCTGCGCCGCCAGGGCCACCCCCGCCACGAGCGGCGTGATCTCCCGGGTGTTCGCCCACGAGGACACCAGCCCGGTGAAGGCCTCGGCGCCGATCGACCGGAGCCCCTGGTACCCCTGGAGGCCGACCTGGGTCCCGGTGAAGAACGCCATCGAGAAGATCACGAAGAACGTCCCGGCGCCGACCACCAGCGCCCCGACCCCGATCGTGATGTCCGAGGTGATCGCGGCGATCTGCTTCCGGTAGTGAAGCGCCCGGGGCATGGCCTTGATCCCGTGCCACCAGAACAGCAACTGACCGAACAGCCCCTCGTACGAGGGCGCCCGCCGGATCTTCCCCGCTCCTCCTGCGGCTTCGGCGACGGCCATCTGCGCTCCTACAGCTTCTGGGGGACGAAGTTGAAGTAGGTGGCGGTCAGCAGGAAGTTCAGGAAGAACAGGACCAGGAACGTGATGACGACCGCCTGGTTGACCGCGTCGCCGACGCCCTTGGGCCCCCCTTTGGCGTAGAAGCCCTTGTAGCAGGCGACCATCCCGCCCACGAACCCGAAGATCAGGGCCTTGAACAGCGCCATCCAGAGGTCGGCGATCTGCGAGAGCTCGTTGAACGACGCGAAGTAGCTCGACGTGGTCCCGCCCTGCACGATGACCGCGAAGAACCAGCCGCCGGCGATGCCGGCCACGGAGACGATCGCGTCCAGGAGGATCGCCACCACCATGGCCGCCAGGATCCGCGGCATGATCAGCCGTTGGATCGGGTTGATCCCCAGCACCTCCATGGCGTCGATCTCGTCGCGGATCCGCCTGGCACCCAGGTCGGCGCACATCGCGGATCCGCCGGCGCCGGCGATCAGCAGGGCGGTGGCCACCGGCGCCTCTTCGCGGACCACGGCCAGGACCATGGCCGCGCCCATGTGGGCTTGCGACCCGAGCTGCGTCAGGAACGACCCGACGTGCAGGGAGATGATCATCCCGAACGGGATCGAGATCAGGATGACCGGGACGGTGGTGACCTTGATGATGAACCACACCTGCGACAGGAACTCCTCGAACGGCCACGGCCGCCGGAACACCAGGCGCATCGACTCCAGGCCGACCGACCACATCCGGCCGGTCTCCTCGACGAACCCCCAGACCTTCCGGCCGACGGCCGGCCGGCCTACCTGAACAGCCACGACCCCTTCTCCTGCTGCCCGTCCCCGGAGGGCACCTTGGCCCCGGCCTCCTTCTCGGCCCGGGGGGAGGGTTCCTCCTCGGCCCGCCGCTCGCGGTCGTCGCCCGCACCGGCGGCGCGCTCCATCTCCTCGGTCTCCTCGGCGGTCATCCCGAAGCTCGACCGGGCGGCGATCTCTTCGTCCTTCTCCTCGGCCATCCCGATCGGGCCGTGGGTGTCCCCGGCCAGGAACTGCTTCACCTCGGGGATGTCGGACTCGAACATCTCCTTGGCCGTCCCGAACTGGATCAGGTGGCGGCGGACCAGCATCCCGATGTAGTCCGAGACCCGCCGGGCGGTGGCGATGTCGTGGGTCACGACCACCATCGACGTCCCGAGCTTGCTGTTGAGGTCCCGGATGAGCTCCGACAGGTACGCGGTCCGGACCGGGTCGAGGCCGGAGTCGGGCTCGTCGAAGAGGACGATCTGGGGATCGAGGACCAGGGCCCGCGCCAGCCCGGCGCGCTTCTTCATCCCGCCGGAGATCTCGCCGGGGAGCTTCTTCTCGGCTCCCCGGAGCCCGACCATCTCGAGCTTCTCGGTGACGATCCGGCGGATGTCCTTCTCGCTCTTCTTGGTGTGCTCGCGGAGGGGGAACGCCACGTTGTCGTAGACGTTCATCGAGCCGAACAGCGCGCCGTCCTGGAACAGGACCCCGAACTTCCGGCGGACCTCGTACAGCTCGCGCTCCTTCAGCGCGGGGATGTTCCGGCCGCCGATCCAGATCTCCCCGCGGTCGGGCTTCAGCAGGCCGACCAGGTGCTTCAGCAGGACGCTCTTGCCGGTCCCGGAGGGGCCGAGCATGACGGTGATCCGGCCGCGGGGGATGTCGCAGGTGACGCCCTCCCACACCGTCTGGGGGCCGAACGTCTTCGTCAGGTCGCGGATCCCGATCTCGGCCTCGACCTCCGCGTCGTCCTCGGTGTCCGCCCGGCGGTCGAGCTCCTGGGTCTCCTCGCGGGCCTTCTCCTCCTGCCGGGCGGCCGCGTCGCCGGCGTCGCCGCGGGGGCTGCCGCCCCGGCGGCGCCGGGTCGTCCGTGCCGAGCCGCCCTTGGACCGCGAGCGCCCCTCCTGCTTCGAACGATCCGGCATGGCTCCCCTCACACGCCCCGTCGTACCCGCCGAGCGGCGAGCGCGGACGGTCCCCCCGTCCGGGCGCCGGGCCGGCCGGCCGGGCGTCCCTCGCGGCGCCACACCGGACGCCACGCCGGGCGAAGGAGCGTCCCGCGCGTCAACCTCGACATCATCCCCCAAAGAGGAAGCACCCCGGGCCGCACGCGGGCCTGCGGCCCGAGGTGACAGAGGGGGGTTTCGACACGTCACCGGCCGGCTCCTGCCTTGGGGACGCCCGATTTCGGCCCCCGGTCCCCGCGGTTGGTCGGCCGGCGGAGGGGCCGATTAGACTACCGGGCCATGTCACGCGTGCTCCTCGTGGGCTGGGACGGCGCGGACTGGAGGATCCTCGACCCCATGCTGGAGGCCGGCATCCTCCCGAACCTGTCCTCGCTCATCTCGCGGGGCGCCCGGGGCGTCCTCCGGTCCACGACCCCGAACCACTCGTGGTCGGCCTGGCCGTCGTTCCTCACCGGCGTGGAGCCGTCCAACCACGGCGTCTACGACATCTTCGAGCGGAACCTCGGCTCACGCCGCCAGCTCCCGGTCACCTACCACTCGATCCGGGAGAAGACGATGTTGGCCGACCTGACCGCCGCGGGGATGACGACCGTGATGACGAACCTCCCGCTCACGTTCCCCCCGGCGCGCATCGAGGGGAAGCTGGTGGCCGGGGGCGTCCTCCCCAAGTGGCGGCCGTTCACCCATCCCGAGGGCCTGGCGGCCGAGCTCGAGTCGGCCGGCGCGCCCTTCCCCATCAACGGCATGTCGTGGACGACCTTCCGGCACCGGCCGGTGCCGTTCCTGGACGAGGCCGCAGAGCTGACCCGGGCCCGGACGAAGGCCAACCTCCACCTCCTCGACACGACCGACTGGCGGTTCGCGGCGCTGATCTACGTGGCCACCGACCGGATCCAGCACTGCCTGGCGAAGTACGTCTCCCCCGACGGCCCGGAGTACGAGCGCCTGTCCCGCGACGCGCTGGCGCCGAAGATCCGCGACGTCTACCGGCTGCTGGACGACGCGCTGGGGCGGATCCTCGAGCGGGCCACCGACGACGACCTCGTCCTGTTCGTCTCCGACCACGGGTTCCAGACCTGCACCCGGGCGGTGCACATGGACCGGCTCCTGGAGCAGCTGGGCTTCCTCCAGTTCTCCGCGAGCCGGGCGGTGTTCGGGCCGATGCAGTGGGGGCGGATGCGGGCCGTGGCCCGGAAGGTGTACGACAAGCTCGGCCTGCACGGACGCGTGTCGCTCCCCCAGTCGGTCAACTGGCAGAAGACGGTGGCCTACACCTCCGTCCGCTCGACCGGGGAGGGGATCTCGATCAACCTGGCCGGACGGGAGCCCGACGGCATCGTCGATCCCGCCGAGTTCGAGCAGGTCCGGGACAAGGTCATGGACGCCTTGGCCGCGTTCGTGGACCCCAAGACCGGGCGCAAGCCGGTGGCCCGGGCGCTCAAGCGAGAGGAGGTCTTCCGCGGCCGGTTCGCCGAGACCGCGCCGGACATCCTGCTGGAGCCGGCCACCCACTACAGCCTGACCCACGCCCGCACCGCGGTGGAGGACGCCGACTGGCTCTCCGGCGATCACCGGATGGAGGGCGTGATCGCCGCGGCCGGGCCCCGGGTGGGCCCCGACGCCTTCGCCGAGCCGGCCTTGCTGGTCGACATGGCGCCCACGGTCCTGGCGGCGCTCGACGTGCCCGCCTCGGTCAAGCACGACGGCCGGGTCCTGTCCTCGGTCGTCGGCGAGGAGGCGGAGGTGGCGGCGGCGGCCACCCCGTCCGGCGAGGTCGGCAGGGAGGGCCCCGACCTCGACGCGGACGAGGCCCTGGAGGTGGAGGAGCACCTCCGCGGCCTTGGGTACCTCGAGTAGGCGCCAGGGGGCGCTCCGGCGGGCGCTCGAGTCGGTCCTCCCGGTCGAGCGGTTCGGCGACCAGCGCACGATCCTGGCCGGGACGGGCCAGAGCGCGGCGGGACTGGTGGTCGCCATCCTGGCCACGTTCGCCACGCAGGTCCTGATCACCAGGGTCCTCGGCGCCCCGGCCTTCGGCGTCGTCACGCTGGCCACCCAGGGGGCGCTCGTCCTGGGGTTCTTCTCGCGGGTCGGCATGGACATGGCCGCCGTCCGCCGGGTGGCGATCGACGTGGGGCAGGGGCGATCGGATCGGGTCCGGGCCGTCGTGTCCCGAGCCTCGCTCATCGCCGCCGTGGCGAGCGTGGCGGTCGGCGGCGCCGTGTTCGTCCTGGCGGAGCCGCTGGCCCGGGCCTTCGCCTCGGGCTACGAGGCCCGCTCCGACGCCGTCAACGCCTTCCGGGCCGCGGCCCTGGCCATCCCGTTCACCGCGCTGGTCCAGGTGTACCTGGGCGCCACGCGGGGGCTCAAGATCATGCGGCACACGCTGTACGTGTTCTGGATCGGCCAGCCCCTGGGGTGGCTGGCGCTGATCGGCGTGGGTTGGGCGGTGTCCCGCTCGGTGGGCGCCACGTCGCTGGCCTACGCCGGCTCGTGGGTCGCCGCCACGGCGTGGGCCGCGTGGCTGTGGCGCCGGGAGACACGGGGGCTCGGGCACGCGCCGCCGGCCGCCGGCGAGGTCGGCGACCTCCTGCGGTACGGGGCGCCCAGGGCCCCGGCCGCGCTGTTCTCCCAACTGCTGTTCTGGACGGACCTGTTCGTCCTGGCCCAGTTCGTGGGGCGGGCCGGCGTCTCGCAGGCCGAGGTCGGGATCTACGCGGCGGCGGCCCGGGCCGCGCAGGTCATCCTGCTGTTCATCATCGCCGTCAGCCTGATGTTCAGCCCGTTCGTGGCGGACCTCCACGCCCGCGGCGAGCGCGACAAGCTCGATCGGCTCTTCAAGCAGCTCACCCGGTGGACGATGGCCGCCACGCTGCCGCTGTTCGTCGTGCTGGCCGTCACGCCGGGCTCCGCGCTGCGGCTGTTCGGCGCGGAGTTCGGCGTGGGCCAGGCCGCGCTGCTGATCCTGCTCGTGGGCCAGCTGGCGAACGTGGCCACGGGCGCGGTGGGGTTCGTCCTGATCATGGTCGGCCGCACCGGGTGGGATCTGGTCGTCTACGCGGGGTCGGTGGCCCTCGACGTGGCCGTGGCCGTCGCGCTGATCCCGGTCCTCGGGATGGAGGGCGCCGCCGTGGCCGGCGCGGTGACCATGGCCCTGTCGAAGCTGGCCCGTCTCGGGCTGGTGTGGCGGTTCGTGCGCATCCAGCCGTTCGACCGGGACTACCTGCGGCTGGCCGTCCCGACCGCGGCCGGCCTGGCCGCCGGAGTGGCCGCCCACCTGGTGGCCCGGGGGGGCGCCTGGCAGGCCGACCTGGTGGCCACGGGGGCCGCGGCCGCCGCCGCGTACGCCATCGCGCTGTACGCGGCCGGGCTTCCCCCCGCCGAGAAGCGCGCCGCGAGGTCGCTGGTGGCCGTGCTGCTGCGGCGCCCAACCGCCGGCGGGGCTGGACCCGCCGGGTAGACTATGCCGATGCGTATCGGGCGGATCGTCCTGGGGACCGCCGCGGCGGTGGTCCTGGCGGCCGGTCCGGCCATGGCGGGTGTCGGCTACTCGGTCCAGATCGACGAGCCGGGGACGATCGCCCGCGGCGCCGTCGCCGTCCGGGCCCACGCGGCCGGCGGCGTGGGCGACGCCGAGTACGCCGCCTACCACGTCGGCCCGGCGTGGTCCGAGGGCGCCAAGGTGCCCATGGACAAGATCGCCGACGCGATGTTCCGGGCGGTCCAGCGGCCGTGGGATACGGCCGGGCTCCCGAACGGCACCTACCGGCTCGAGGTCCGTATCTGGGGCGACGTGCCGCCCTACGACCCGGGGGACGCGAACACCTTCGCCCGGCAGGTCCTCCACGTGAGCGTCGACAACGCGCCCCCCGCGCCGGCGAACCTCTCGGGGGCCGTGGCCTCGCGCTCCGTCCGCCTGCGGTGGGCCCCCGTGGCGACCGCGGACCGCAGCGACTTCCTCGGCTACCGGGTGCTGCGTAAGCGCGCCCCGTCCTGTGCCGGCGCGTCGGGCTACGTGGCCGTGGCGGAGACCAGCGCCACCGCCTTCACCGGGCCCCCGTCGGCCCCCGGGAGCTACTGCTTCCGGGTGGCCGCCCTGCGCTCCAGCGAGGTGTCGGGCGTCATCGCGTCCGCCCCGTCGGCCCCCCTCCGGGTGGCCGTCGCTCCGCCCTCCGGCGCCGGGGGAACGGTGCCGGCCGATCCCGGGTTCGTCACCGGCTCCGGGGCCAGGGCCGTGCCGCCCCCGCCGCCGGCGCTCCGAGGCGGCAAGCTCGAGGTGTCCGACGGCGCCTACGGCGACCGCCTGCCGTACGGCCCGAGGACGGTGACCCAGGGGGTCGACGTCGAGGCCGACGGCGCTCCGCTGTCCGCCCGCGAGGCGGGGCCCGATCCTCGCCAGGCGCCCACGCTGATCGCCACCGGACTGATCCTCGCGGTGGCCGCCCTCCTCGTCCGCCGGTTCCTCGCGGGCGCGCCCGCCCGGTGAGCGAGGCGCCCGGGGGGGCGCTCCCGTGCGCGGTCTGCGGGGTGTCGCTGGTGGCGGGGATCGCGCCGGGAGAGGTGGTGACGATCCGGGGCCGGCACCTGCGGTTCCGGCGGAACACGGACTTCATCTCGTGCGAGCGCTGCCTGGCGCTCTACCGGGTCCGCGACCTGACCGAGGGACGCGTCGTGCCGGTCTCGGACACCCAGCTGGTGGCGGAGGGCGAGGCGGTCGACGCCGAGGACCGGCCCGGCGAGCCCTGAGGGCGGGCGCCTGCCCGCCGCCGCGGGTTCCTCCGCCCGCTACCCGCCGCCGCGGCCGGCCTCGGCCAGGGCCCGTGCGACGGCCTCCTCCGGCGACGTGACCCTGACGATCGGATCCACCCCGTCGCCGGGCTTCGACAGGTCCCAGGTGTGGAGCCCGATCACCGGCTTCCCCATCTTCAGCGCGAAGGCGATCTCGGAGAGCGTCCCGAACTCCCCGGAGATCGCGATCACCACGTCCGCGGCCCGCACCAGCAGCGCGTTGCGCGTCTCTCCCACCCCGGTGGGGATGGCCACCGTGAGGCTGGTCCCCGAGCCGGTCCGGCTCTCGCCCGGGAGGATGCCCACCGAGATGCCGCCCGCCGTGCGGGCCCCGCGGGCCGCGGCGTCCATCACGCCGCGCAGGCCGCCGCACAGCACGATGCCACCGGCCTCGGCGACCAGGCGGCCCACCTCCTCGGCCCACGCCTCCTCCTCGGCGGTGGCCTCGCCGGGCCCGGACACCAGCACGTAGGGGCCGGTCACGCCGGTCACGGCAGCATCTCCCGCAGCAGGTCCGCGGCCCGGTCCTTGTCCAGCGGCTCGTTCCCGTTGCCGCACTTCGGGGACTGCACGCACGACGGGCACCCGCTCTGGCAGGGGCAGGCCCGGATGGCCTCCATCGTGGCTCGGAGGAGGCGCTCGCCGGAGCCGAACCCGCGCTCCGAGATGCCGGCCCCGCCGGGGTAGCCGTCGTAGATGAAGATCGCGCACGAGCCCGTGTCCGGGTGGAAGGCCGTGGAGACGCCCCCCACGTCCCAGCGGTCGCACGTGGCGATCAGCGGCAGGAGCCCGATGGCGGCGTGCTCCGCCGCGTGGGCCGCCCCGGGCAGCGCCGCCGGCGGGACGCCGGCCCGGGCGATGACGGCGTCGGGCACCGCCCACCACACCGACCGCGTCTCGAGCGTCTGCTCGGGGAGGTCGAGGGCCACGAGGTCGAGGACCTCGCCGGTCAGGTGGTGCTTCCGCTGGTAGCCGACGACCTGGGTCGTGACCCGGACATCGCCGAACAGCATCGGGGTGTCGCCGAGCTTCGACTCCGCCAGCACCGAGAGGACCTCGATGTCGGTCGTGTCGCGGCTCTGCGTGTAGTAGTCCGAGTCGGAGCGCCGCACGAGCGCGACGTGGCGGTCCAGGTCCAGCCCGGCCACCTCGTACTGCTCCCCCTGGTGGAGGTAGATGGCCCCGGGATGGGCCTGGAGGAACACCCGCGACTCGTCCACGGTCCCCAGCACCGTGCCCGCGCCCTCCTCGACCAGCAGGAACAGGTGCCCCGACGCCGACCGGATGTCGACCTCCCGGTGGGGCGAGGTGCCGCCCCGGGCGTGGATCCGTCCGCGGCGCTCCACCAGGCGCCCCTCGGACAGGAGGGCCCGCGCGACCCCAGGGGCGGCCTCTCCGAAGAACGCCAGTTCGCCCTCGACCAGCGGCTGCTCCCGGGCGGCGCACGCCAGGTGCGGCCCCAGCACGTACGGGTTGGTCGGGTCGATCACCGCGGCCTCCGGCGGCCGGGAGAACAGGTCCTGGGGGTGGGTGACCAGGTACTGGTCCAGGGGGTCGTCCTGGGCCACCAGGAAGGCCAGGGACGACCCCGTCCGCCGGCCCGCCCGCCCGGCCTGCTGCCACATCGAGGCCCGGGTCCCCGGGTAGCCGGCCAGCACGGCCGCGTCGAGCGAGCCGATGTCGATGCCCAGCTCCAGGGCGCTGGTGGCCGCCACCGCCAGGAGCTCGCCGTCGGCCAGCGCGCGTTCGAGCCGGCGGCGCTCCTCGGGGAGGTACCCGGCGCGGTAGGCCTTGACGCGCCCGGCCACCTCGGCCGGGAGGCCGCGGCGGGAGATGTCCGCCAGCAGCTCGGCCGCCCGGCGGGAGCGCGTGAACCCGATGGCCCTGGCGTCGTCCTCGACCAGCCGGGACAGGAGGAAGCCCGCCTCGGACACGGCGCTCCGGCGGATGCCGGCGTCCTCGTCGACCATCGGGGGGTTCCATAGGCAGAACAGCTTCTCGCCCCGGGGCGAGCGGTCGTCGGCCACCTCCTCGAACGGCAGCCCGGTCAGCCGCTCGGCGAGTTCCCCCGGGTTGCCGATCGTCGCCGACGCCAGGACGAACCGGGGGTCGCCGCCGTAGTGGGCCACCAGCCGCCGCAGCCGGCGCAGCACCATCGCCACGTGGGAACCGAACACCCCGCGGGCCACGTGGGCCTCGTCGACCACGACGAGGGACAGCCGGAGGAAGAAGTCGGCCCACCGGGCGTGCGCGGGGAGGATCCCGGCGTGGAGCATGTCGGGGTTCGACAGGATGAGGTTGGCGGTCCGCCGGATCATCGGGCGCTCGCCCGCCGGCGTGTCCCCGTCGTAGACGGCGGCCCGGACCTGGGGCAGGCGCAGGGCGCGGATCTGGCGGAGCTGGTCGCGGGCCAGGGCCTTCGTCGGGAACAGGAACAGCGCCGTGGCCCGCCGGTCCTCGATCGCTGCCCGGGCGAACGCCAGGTCGTACACGAGCGTCTTCCCGCTGGCCGTCCCGGAGGCCACGACGACGTTGCGGCCCTCCTCGAGGTGCTCGAGGGCCCGACGCTGGTGCGGGTACAGGCCGGCGATCCCGAGGTTGGCGAGCCGGTCGGGGAGGGGGTCGGGCAGGCCCGGGAAGGGCGCCACCTCCGGCTCGCGGGCCGGCACCCGCTCGACGTGGACCAGGCTGTCGCCCGTGCCCTCCTCCGAGAGCAGCGCGTCGAGGAACGATCGGGCGTCCACGGCGACCGATGTTCCCACGTCTCCGCTTGGCTCATGCCGGGCGCCTGCGGATATGCTGTGCGCTCGTGTCCGAGCGCAAGTTCAGTCTCCCGGTGGGGATCGGCCCGCCCTCACTGCTCCGGCTGTCGCTGATCCTGGCGCTCCTGACCCCGATCCCCGGGCTCGTGGTGCGGTTCGGGCTGGTCCATCTCCCGATCCTGGCCGAGGTCTCGCTCTTCGGGGCGGGGATCGTGGGGGCAGCGTTCCTGCTGTCCTGGGCCGCCGAGGTGGCCCAGCTCGACATCTCGCAGACGCTGGCCATCGCCGTGCTCGCGCTGATCGCCGTGCTCCCCGAGTACGCCGTCGACCTCTACCTGGCGTACAGCGCCGGACAGGGCGGCCCGGTCGGCGAGGAGAACCGGCACCTCTCGATCGCCAACATGACCGGGGCCAACCGCCTCCTGATCGGGTTGGGATGGGCGGTGGTGGTCCTGGTGTTCTGGGCCAAGGCCCGCAAGCACCGGGTGGACCTCCGCCCCGAGCAGCGGACCGACGTCGGGTTCCTCCTGCTGGCCACGCTGTGGGCGTTCTCGATCCCGATCCGCGGCCAGCTGTGGTGGCCGGACTTCGTGGTGCTCGGGGCGCTGTTCGTCGCGTACATCGCCCGGGCCGCGAGGGAGGAGGTCGAGGAGCCGGAGCTGATCGGCGCGGCCGCCGCCCTCGGCGCGCTGCCCCGCGTCCCGCGCCGGGTGACGACCGTGCTGCTGTTCCTGTACTCGGCGTTCGCCATCCTCATGGTGGCGGAGCCCTTCGCCGAAGGCCTCAAGGAGATCGGCACCGACTTCGGCATCAGTTCCTTCTTCCTGATCCAATGGGTCGCCCCGCTGGCGTCCGAGGCCCCCGAGATGATCATCGCGATCCTGTTCACCCTGCGGCTGAAGGCCCAGGCCGGCCTCGGCACGCTGATCTCCTCGAAGGTGAACCAGTGGACGCTGCTGGTCGGCACGCTCTGGATCGTGTTCGCCATCGGCGGTGGCGAGGCCGGCCCGGGATCGGGTTTCTTCAACCCCCTCCACATGGACCCCACGCAGCGGGAGGAGGTCCTGCTCACCGCCGCCCAATCGCTGTTCGCGGTGTCGGTCATCGCCAACCTCTCGATCTCGAGGTGGGAGGCCGTCGGCCTGCTCGTCCTGTTCCTCGGGCAGTTCGGCTTCCCGCAGTCCGAGGTGCGCTACGGCTTCTCGATCGCGTACATCGTCCTGGCCGTGGGGATGATCGTGGTCAACGGCGACGTCCGCCGGGCCCTGCTGCGGTCGCTGCGGCACACCGTGCCGTGGTGGCACCCCCCGGAGGAGCGCCGCTAGCAGCGGGCCACGCCGTCCCGAGCCAGGTCGCGGTAGACGTCCTCGGCGGCATCGGTGATCACCACGATGCTCGCGCTCCCCGCGAAGCCGAGGGTGCCCGGGACGACGCAGTTCGTGACCCGCTCGGGATCGACC
The DNA here is from genome assembly GCA_036260395.1 of Actinomycetota bacterium. Lineage (GTDB taxonomy): Bacteria > Actinomycetota > UBA4738 > UBA4738 > CALAEC01 > DASZZY01. The sequence goes on along the minus strand of DASZZY010000182.1, from coordinate 17,562 downwards.
GAGAGCGCGGTGAGCATCAGGTCGAAGGCCTCCGCGAGCGACAGGTCCGTGCTGACGTGGCGGAGTCCCGTCACCACCCAGCGGAACAGCGCTGCCGGGTCCTGGCGGACGTCGCGGTGGAGTTCCTCGAGCGCCGCGCGGAGGAGGATCCCCTGGTTCTCGGAGCGGCTGAAGTCGCCGTTCGGCGTGTCCTTGCGGTTCCGCGAGAACGCCAGCGCCTGGCGGCCGTCGAGCCGCTGGGGCCCGGCCTCGAACGCCGCCCCCGAGGCCTCGTCGTCCATGGGGTATGGGACGTCGACCTCGATCCCCCCGACGCCGTTGACCATGGCCGGCAGCCCGGCGAAGGACGTCAGCATGTAGTAGTCGATCCGGATGCCGGTCAGCGCCTCGACCGTGCGGACCACCAGCTCGGGCCCCCCGCGGTGCAGGGCCTCGTTGACCCGGTTCGTCCCGACGCCCGGGATGGCGACGTAGGAATCCCGGGGGAACCCCAGGATCGTGGCCGCCCCCTGCGCGGGGTTGACCCCGATCAGGTGCAGCGAGTCGGCCAGGCACCGCTCCACCGGCATGCAGACGCCCGGGCGGGCGTCGCTCCCGATGGCCAGCAGGAAGATGGGTTCCCCGGCCGCCGGCGCCGGCAGGTAGTCGGCGTGCTGGACGCGGCGGATCTGCACGGGGGGGTCTGGCGTCTGGGCCCCGACGGGACCCAGCACCGGGCGCAGGGCGCCCGCCCCGAGCAATGCCCCGAGCCCGACGACCGTGACGACCAGCCAGCCGGTCCGCCTCATCCCGGGCCCGTCCTCGGCGTGCGGAGCCGCCCGTTCACGTCGTAGCCGACGATGTCCCAGCGCTCCCCGAACCGGCGCAGGAGGTACCGGCCCCGGTGGACGATCCGAAGCGTCCCACCCTGCCGCAGGGTGGCGGTCGCCGTGAACGTCGTCCGGGCCACCGCGGCGAGCGGCCGGCCCTCGTCGAGCAGGAACCGGATGGCCAGGCCGCCGGGTCCCGGGTCGACCGACCGGACGATCCGCGCCGTCGACCCCAGCGTCAGGTCGTCGAGGTCCTCGCGGGCCCGGCGCGCCGCCGGTCCGGAGAACGCGGACAATGCCCCGGCGAACCCCCGCTCCTGCCACTGCGCCGGATCGACGAACGCGGCGGTGTACAGGCCGTCGATCGTGGACTGCACCTGCCGGGCCGGCCGCTGGAGGGCTCGGTCCTGCGTGTTCCCGCCGACGCCCACCCCGGTCACCGAGCGGAGCTCGAACGAGAAGGTGGGGCCCGGCGCGTCGCCCGGTCCGCCGCCCCTGAAGAGCGACCACACGGCCACCGCGACGACCGCCACGGCCACGACCAGCGTGGCGCCGACGGCCGGCCAGCGGACCGCCCCGCCCCCTCGCTCCCTGCTTCCCTGGTACAACGGGGCGGGAGCCTAGCGACGGCCGTCGGGTCCAGCAAGTGACCCGCGCGGCGGGCTAGGATTGCCGGGGTGCCGGGAAGCCTGGTCGGCGGGCCGGCACCCTTTCGTTTGGCGACTGGGGGGCACGGTGAGAGCCAGCGACGTGATGCGCGAGGTCGTCGCGGTCGGCCCGAGCGACCCGGCCGAGGCGCTGATCGAAGCCCTCCGCCGGCCCGAGGTCCGCGCGGTGACCGTGGTGTCCGCCGAAGGCGAGGTCCTGGGCCTCGTCACCGACGAGGACCTCCTCTACGCCCTCCTGCCCCCGTACGTCGTGGAGGACGAATCCGTGGCCGCCGCGCTCGAGCGGGACTGTGCCGGCGAGCTCCGGCGGCGCCTCCGCGGCAGGCGGGTCCAGGAGGTCCTGAACTTCCGGCGGCGCGCCTACGAGCCCGTGGGACCCCGCGACTCGCTGGTCCAGGTGGCCGCCAGCATCGTCCGCGCCGGCGACCCCGCGGTCCTGGTCGTGGAGGGCGACCGGATCCTCGGCGTGGTCACGGTCGACGCGCTCCTCCCCGCGCTGGTCGGGGAGGCCTCCCGATGACCGGCCCTGCATGACGGAGGAGGTCCCCCTCCAGGTCATCCTGGTGGACCTCTTCATCCTGTTCGCCGCGGCCAAGTTCCTGGGAGAGCTCTTCGATCACGTCGGCCAGCCCGAGGTCGTGGGGGAGCTGCTGGCCGGGATCCTCGTCGGGCCGCACCTGCTCGGGTGGGTGGGCGAGGAGAGCGAGGCGGTCCTCGAGGTCATCGCCGAGCTCGGCGTGATCATCCTCCTGTTCACGGTGGGCCTCGAGACGAGCGTCCGCGACCTCCGCCGCGTCGGCGGGCAGGCGCTGCTGGTGGGGTCCCTCGGCGTGGCGCTGCCGTTCGCCGCGGGGGTGGGGATCATGCTGGGCCTCGACCACGCCGCCGAGGAGTCGCTCTTCGTGGCGGCCGCCCTGGTGGCCACCAGCGTGGGGATCACCGCCCGGGTCCTGCGGGACCTCGGTGCGGTCCGGACGGACGTGGCCCGGGTGATCCTCGGGGCCGCGGTCGTCGACGACATCCTGGCGATCATGGTGCTCGCCCTGGTCGGCGGCTTGGCGGCGGGGACCCTCACCACCGCGGGCATCGTCGTCTCGTCCCTGGTCATCGCGGTGTTCCTGGTCATCGTGGTGGTCTTCGGGCCCCGGGCGGTCCGGAAACTCTCGGCGTTGGCCCACACGCCGCTGGTGCCGCGGTCGCCGTTCGTGTTCGCCGTGCTGCTGACGCTCGGCCTGGCGGCCCTGTCGGGCACCATCGGGTTGGCCTCGATCATCGGGGCCTTCCTGGCCGGCATGATCTTCGAGTTCAGCCGGCGCGAGGTCGCCGAGCAGATCGAGCCGGTCTACGAGCTGCTGGTTCCGTTCTTCTTCGCGTTCACCGGCAGCCGCCTGGACCCGACGGTGTTCGCGGACCCCACGATCCTGGGGCTGGCCTCGGTGATCACCGTGGCGGCGATCGTCACCAAGGTGGCTGGGGGCTACGCCGGGGCGGTCAAGATGGGCCGCCTGGGACGCCTCACGGTCGGGGTCGGGATGGTGCCCCGTGGAGAAGTCGGGCTCATCGTGGCCTCGCTGGGGCTGGGGCTGGGGGTGATCTCCGCGGAGCTGTTCGGGGTCGTGGTGGTGATGACGGTCGTGACCACGCTGGTCACGCCCCCCGTCCTCGGTCCCCTCGTCCGGCGCGAGAGGGAGCGGCGCCGCGCCGAGGAGCGGAAGGAGGAGGCCGCCGAGGGGTAGGTATAATCCTGCGGCTTCAAGCCGACCGACCCCGGAGGAACGACGTCATGCCCTATCTCGTCGCCCAGGAGGGCGCCACCCGGATCAACGCCCGATTCGGGTCGTTCGAGGAGCTGTCGCTCCTGGTGATCCTGGGGATCTCGCTCTTGGCCCTGGTGGTGGCGTACGGCCTCATGCGCGGCGTGCTGGCCGCGCCGGAGGGCACGCCGAAGATGCGGGAGATCGCCACCGCCATCCAGATCGGCAGCCGCGCCTACCTGAACCGCCAGTTCCGCACGGTCTTCCTGTTCCTCGTTGTGCTGACGATCGCCCTGTTCTTCGTGCTCCCAGCCCAGACGACGCCCACGCACAGCGAGTTCTCGATCCGGTTCGGGCGGTCGATCGCGTTCATCCTCGGGGCCGGGTTCTCCGCGGTCACGGGGTTCGCCGGGATGTGGCTGGCCGTCCGGGGGAACGTCCGGGTGGCCAACGCGGCGCGGGAGACCGGCCTGCGGCGGGCCATGACGATCGCGTTCCGGACCGGCGGCGTGGCCGGCATGTTCACGGTGGGGCTCGGGCTGCTGGGCGCCGTGGTGATCTTGCTGCTCTACCGACAGGACGCCACGTCCGTGCTGGTCGGGTTCGGGTTCGGCGGGGCCCTGCTGGCGATGTTCATGCGGGTCGGCGGGGGGATCTTCACCAAGGCCGCGGACGTGGGCGCGGACCTCGTCGGCAAGGTCGAGAAGAACATCCCCGAGGACGACCCGCGCAACGCCGCCACGATCGCCGACAACGTCGGCGACAACGTCGGCGACTGCGCGGGGATGGCCGCGGACCTGTTCGAGTCGTACGAGGTGACCCTGGTGGCATCGATCATCCTCGGCGCCGCGGCGTTCGCGGGCTCGGTGGAGGGCGCCATCGTCGGCGTGATGTTCCCGGTCTTCGTCCGGGCCATCGGCGTCATCACCTCGATCATCGGCATCTACGCGGTCCGGTCGAGGTCGGAGACCGAGCACGGGATGCGGGCCATCAACCGGGGGTTCTTCTTCTCGGCGGTCCTGTCGGCCGCGGCGGTGTACTTCGTGGCCGACCTGTACGTGGGCGACCTCCGGGTGTTCTGGGCGGTGGTGATCGGACTGGTGCTGGCGGGCGTCATCTCGGTCCTCACCGAGCACTTCACCTCGACGACGCGGCGGCCGGTCCAGGAGATCGCCGAGTCGTCGAGGACGGGTCCGGCCACCACGATCCTGTCGGGGTTTTCCACGGGGCTGGAGTCGACGGTCTACGCGATCCTGGTCATCGCGGTGACGATCATGGCGGCGTTCCTCCTGGGGAACACCACCGCGGAGCGCCTGTACTTCATCTCGCTGACCGGGATGGGGATGCTGACGACGGTCGGCGTGATCGTCTCCATGGACACCTACGGCCCGGTGGCCGACAACGCCCAGGGCATCGCCGAGATGTCCGGCGAGTTCGAGGGGCCGCCCGCCGAGATCCTCCAGGGGCTCGACGCCGTGGGGAACTCGACGAAGGCCATCACCAAGGGCATGGCCATCGCCACGGCGGTGATCGCCGCGACGTCGCTGTTCGGGTCGTTCGAGGAGGCCATCGGAGGCACCTTCGACATCCGGATCAACCACCCCGACGTGCTCGTGGGCCTGCTCATCGGCGGCTCGATCGCGTTCATGTTCTCGGCGCTGGCCATCCGGGCGGTGGGTCGGGCGGCGTCCCGGGTCGTCGTCGAGGTCCGGAACCAGTTCCGCGACCACCCCGGGATCATGGAGGGGACGGAGACCCCGGACTACGGCCGGGTCGTCGACATCTGTACGCGGACCTCGCTCCGCGAGCTGCTGACCCCGGGGCTCCTGGCGGTGCTGGCCCCGATCTTCGTCGGGTTCGCGCTCAGTGCCGAGGCCCTGGGCGCGTACCTGGCCGGCGCGATCCTGACCGGGCAGCTGCTCGCCGTGATGCTCTCGAACGCCGGTGGCGCCTGGGACAACGCCAAGAAGCTCATCGAGGAGGGCCTGTACGGCGGCAAGGGCTCCGACCCGCACAAGGCCACGGTGATCGGCGACACGGTCGGCGACCCGTTCAAGGACACCGCCGGGCCCGCCCTCAACCCGCTGATCAAGGTCATGAACCTCGTGGCCCTGCTCATCGCGCCGATGGTCGTCGCGGTGGCGGACGACGTCGCCACGCGGGTGGTCGTGGGGATCGGGACGCTCGTCGTGGTGGCCGGGGCCATCTGGTACTCGAAGCGGCAGCGGGCCGAGGAGCTCGTCGATGAGCGCCCGCCCAGCCCCGAGGCCGCGGCGGTCACCACCGAAGCCTCCTAGCGACGATGGGCTGGCTGCGGCGGCTGCTCCACCGGGCGGGGCAGACCGACGAGGAGCGCCTCTCGGACGAGCTCCAGGAGTGGGCCCGGTCGGTGGCCGATACCCGGCGCATCGACGACTGTCCCACGCGGGAGCGCGTCCGGATCACGGGGGTGGTCCGCCGGCTGACGATCCGTCCGCAGGACGGCTCCACGACGCTCGAGGCGGTGGTCACCGACGGGACCGGGGAGATCACCGCGCAGTGGACCGGGCGCGACCACATCGAGGGGCTGCACCTCGGCACCAGGGTGATCCTCGAGGGGATGCTCGGCGAGCGCCGCCACGCCGGGCCCCGGATGGTGAACCCGGACTTCGAGTTCGCCTAACGGGTCGCGCCGGGGGAGCGCCGCTCCCCTCGGCTATCGTAGGCCCGTGGCCCAGGACTTCCCCGCTCCCTGCCCGCGTTGCTCGGCGCGCCCCCCGGCCGAGGCCCGCTTCTGCCCGTCGTGCGGCACCGCGCTCCAGCCGCCGGGCGCCGCCGAGCCCCCGCCGCCGGCCGAGGGCCCCGGCGAGCTCGCCACCGAGCTCCGCCCCCTGACGGCGCTGTTCGCCGACGTGGTCGGTTCCACCTCCCTCGGGGAGCGGCTCCGGCCCGACGAGGTCAAGGCCCTCATCGGGGAGTGCGTCAGCCGCATGAGCCACGCGGTGGAGGAGTTCGGCGGGACGATCCAGGCGTACATGGGCGACGGCATCGCCGCGTACTTCGGCCTCCCGGCCGCCCACGAGGACGACCCCGAGCGCGCCGCGCATGCCGCCCTGCGGATCCTCGAGGTCGTCGAGGAGTACGCCAGGGACATCGACCGGGCGTGGGGGATCACCGACTTCAACGTCCGGGTGGGAATCAACAGCGGGCAGGTGGCGGCCGGCATCGTCGGGGCCGGCAAGCCGCAGGCCGTCGGGCTCGGCGACGCGACGAACGTCGCCGCCCGGCTCCAGGGCGCGACGGCGCCGGGGACCATCGCCGCGGGGGAGCAGACCGCCAAGCTCCTGGCCCACCGGTTCGTCCTCGAGCCGATCGGTGAGGTCCAGCTGAAGGGGCGGGAGGCCGCGGTGTCGGCGTGGCGGCTGGTCGGGCCGCGGACCGACCGAGACGAGCCGACCACGCCGCTGGTCGGGCGGGAGGCCGAGATGGGCCGGCTGGCGGCGGCCCTCGAGGACCTGAAGGCCGGCCGCGGGCAGGTCGTCACGCTGGTGGGCGAGGTTGGGCTCGGCAAGGCCCGGCTCCTGTGGGAGCTGCGGCACCTGGCGGGCGACGACGTGCTGTGGCTCGAGGGGCGGTGCCTGTCGTACGGCGGCGCCCTGCCCTACTGGCCGTTCGTCGAGATGCTGCGCGAGTGGCTGGGGGTCGGCGAGGGCGATGCCGAGGTCGGGATCCGCACCCGGCTCCGGGCCCGGATGGGGGCATGGCTCGGCGACCGGCTGCCGGAGGCCCTGCCGTACCTCGGACAGCTGCTGTCGCTCCGGCCGGAGCCGGAGTTCGAGGCCCACCTCCGGTCGCTCACCCCCGAGGAGTTCGGCCGCCGCGTCCGTGCGGCCTTCGGCGTCTGGATCGAGTCGCTGGCGGCCACCCGTCCGGTGGTCGTGGCCCTCCAGGACCTCCATTGGGCCGACGCCTCCACCCGCCAGCTCGCCGAGGACCTGCTAGATGTGACGGACCGCGCCCCGGTGACGATCGTGGCCACGTTCCGGCCCGACCCGCAGTCCGAGGCCTGGGCGTTCCGCCTCCGGGCCACCGCCGGACATCCCCACCGCCTGGTCGAGCTCCATCTCGGGCCGCTTTCCCGCGAGGCGGCCGAGGCCCTGGCGGAGCGGCTGGTCGCCGCCGGGGAGCTCGACGGATGGACGAAGGATGCCGTGGTGGACCGGGCCGAGGGCAACCCGCTGTACCTCGAGGAGCTGCTCCACGGGCTGATCGAATCGGGGGTCCTGGAGCGCCGCCGGACCTGGACGCTCTCGCTCTCCCAGCAGGACCTGCTGCCGCCGGCGCTCGAGAGCCTCCTGGTCGCCCGGATCGATCGCCTCCCGGCCCCCGCCCGGGCCCTGGCCCAGGTGGCGGCGGTGGTGGGCAGGACGTTCCTCAAGCGGCTGCTCGAGCGGGTCACGGCCGCCGACATCGACGACGAGATCGCCACGCTCCTCCGCGCCGACATGATCCGCGAGCACCGCCGGTACCCGGAGCTGGAGTACACGTTCCGCCACGGGCTCCTCCAGGAGGCGGCCCTGGCTACGCTGCCGGAGGGGACTCGGCGCGACCTCCACCGCCGCGTCGCCGAGGCGGTGGCCGAGGTGTTCCCCGACTCCCTCGAGGACCACGTCGAGGTCCTGGCACACCACTACACCGAGGCCCGCGATCTCCCCCGGGCGCTCGAGTACCTCGACCGGGCCGGGTCGAAGGCCATGGCCAGCGGGAGCCCGGACGAGGCCAGGGAGATGTGGCTCCGCGCGCTGAAGGTGGCCAGGCGGGCCGGCGACGCGGGCGCCGAGGCGCGGCTCGCCCCGAAGGTCGCCGAGCCGCCGGCCGGTTAGGCGCCGAGCGGGGCTCAGCTGCCCGGTGGCGCGGCCGGGACCCGGTGCACGCCGGAGGGCGGCGGGAGGTCGCGGATCTCCTCGGGGATCTCCCGCACCGTCGAGAACTCGCGCACCAGCACGCCGGGCCGCTCCGGCTCGGGGATCGCGATGAGCGGCAGCGGCTCGAGCTCCGGCGGGATCGACCACCCCACCGCCCGGAACTCGCCGCCGTTCTCGATCCACGCCAGCGACACGAGCGGCAGGACCACGATGCGGGTCGCCGTGGCCAGGACCCAGCTCCACCAGTACAGCGCGGTCGCCGCCCACGGCCCGATCCCCGGCTGGAGCACCTGGAGCAGGACGAACAGGAGCACGAACTCGCCGACGGCCAGCACGCCGGTCAGCCATGGGGGCTGCCAGCGGATCAGCCAGGAGTACAGCAGCGTGTCGAGTGCCACCCCCATCAGCAGGAAGACCCCGATCGTCACGATCCACCCGGGGTTCCCGTCCACCAGCGACAGGATCAGGGCGATGATCGCCGGGCCGACCAGGATCGCCACCCGGGTCTGGAGCCGGCCAAGGATCGTCGGGCACATCTACCGGTCGCTCCTCATGCGAGCTGCTCCACGCGGCGGACCCGCCGGATCGCCCCCGCCGATTCCGCCGCCAGGTCAACCTGGAGGCCCAGCCGGCGGAAGAACGACGGCGGCCGGATCCCCTCCGCACGGGCGCAGTCCGCGGCGAACCGCCGCCCGATGTACTTGAGCCCGGCGATCGTGTCGCCGTGGGGGATCACGGTGTTGGCGAAGATCCCCATCATCCCGAGCCGCGACTGGGGCATGTCCAGGCCGGGCACCCCGCAGTTCGTCCGGAGCCGCAGGCGGCCGTTCTCGACGGGCAGGTTGTAGAACTCGATCAGCCGGCGGAGCAGCGGCACGGTGAGGACGGACTTCACGAAGCCGGTGCCCGCGATCACGCCGGTGATGTCCAGCCAGCCGTAGTCCGGCCCGTGCCGGCTCGAGATGTGCACGCGCAGCCCGGCCGGCCCAGGCTCGATGCGGTCGATCTCGCCGATGATCTGCTCGAAGCGTCCCTGGTACGTGGCCTGCTGGATCTTCTCCAGCCACGACCGGCGCTTCGGGGTCGTCCCCTTGAGGATCTTCCCCAGGAACGCGATCCGCTGCTCGAACGGGAGCCCCTGGAAGACGTCGATCCCCCGCGCCTCGAACAGGCACCGCGGCGTGTTGAGGTCTTGCTCGTCGGGGGCCGGGTTCCGCAACAGCGAGATGCACTTCCCGCCGGTGTCGATGATGTTGGCCCACTCGTTGACCGACGCGATCCCGGCGCCCACCACGACGTACCGGCCGCCCGGCGCGTACGTCTTGGGCTCGTAGGCCTGGACGATCCGGTCGGCGAGCCGGGCGTCCTCCCGGGCCTTGGCTAGCACAGGCGGGAACGACAGCGGCCCGTGGCCGATGGCCAGCATCACGTGCTTCGCGCGGCCGATCCAGTTCGCGTCCTCGTCGTAGAGGACGAAGTGCGGGACCCCGGAGTGCTCCCGCTGGAGCCAGCCCACCTTCCGGGGGAAGCGGTTCTCGTCCCACCCCAGGCGCCGGGCGACCACCGTGGCCTCGGCCAGGACGTCGGGGACCCCGGGGTTGTACTTCCGGCCGATCGACCGGAACAGCGCCGCCGGGCTCCGCCTCGACCAGGCGTCGAGCTGCCCGAACGTCGGCCAGTCGGCGGGGAGGAAGTGCGACTCCGACTCCGAGCGGAGCACGGTCTGGCCGAGGTTGTAGGCGAACTGCTGGTACGTGGCCACCGGGTGGTCGTTCGTGCCGTAGACCGTGACCTGGTCCGGGCGGAAGCCCAGGTACACCGCGGTGGCGTAGACGAGCAGCGAGCCGAACCCGTCGCCGACGATCGCGACCTGCGAGTCCCGGGGCTGGCTCAGCGGCACGGCGGTGAGGCTAGCACGCGTCGTCGCCGCGGCATCCGGCTCGGTCGTTGACAGCGTGCGGTCGCTCTGCGAGCGTACGCTCGCCATGTCCCCGCCGGCCGAGTTCCTGCCCCCGGCGGACGTGGTCGCCTACGTCCTGGCGGACCTGGCGATCATCCTGGCCGCCGCCCGGCTGGTGGGCGGGCTCTTCGTCCGGCTGGGGCAGCCGCGGGTCGTCGGCGAGATCATCGCCGGGATCCTCATCGGCCCCACGGTCCTGGGCGGGACCCTGGCCGCCGCACCGAGCCCCACGGCCCCGCAGGGGATCGCGGGCACGGGCCTGGTCAACGAGATCTACCCGCTCCAGGCCTTCTCGTTCCTCAACCTCATCGGACAGGTCACGCTCGTGCTGTACATGTTCCTGGTGGGGCTGGAGCTCGACCAGCGCCTGCTCCGGGGCCAGGGAGGGCCGGTCACGGTCATGGCCGTGGCCGCGGTGGGAGTCCCCATCGGGTTCGGCTTCGCCACCGGGTTCTACTTCGACGATCCGACCTGGAAGCCGCCGGGGGTGGCCACCCTGCCGTTCCTGCTGCTCCTCGGGGCCGGCCTGTCGGTCACGGCGTTTCCGGTGATGGCCCGCATCCTCCAGGAGAAGGACCTGATGCGGACGAAGATGGCCGCGGTGGGGATCGGCACCGCCGCGGTGGTCACCGTCCTCATGTTCCTGGCCATCGCCGCGGCCAGCGCGGCCGCCGCGAGGGCGGGCGTGGTGAGCGGCGTCGCGCTCCGGCTCGGCCTCGTCCTGGCCCTGGCGGCCTTCCTGCTGCTCGCGATCCGGCCGCTGCTGCGGCTGTGGGTGGACCGCTGGGAGCCGGGCAAGCCGCTCGGGAACCTGCTGGCCGTCATGCTGGTCGGGGCGCTGGTGACGGCCCTGGCCACGGACCGGATCCTGGGGGTTGCCCTGGTGGGGGGCTTCCTGTTCGGCGTCGCGGTCCCGGCGAAGGAGGGCCTCCCCGAGGCCGTCGTCGAGCGCCTCGAGGACGCCGTCGTGCTGTTCTTCCTGCCGGTGTTCCTGGCGGTGTCCGGGCTCCGGACCGATCTCCGCACGATCTCGCTGGACCTGGTGCCGGGGCTCCTGTTGTTCCTGGCACTGATGGTCGTCGGGAAGTGGGGGGCGGGCTACGCGGCCGGCCGGGCGGTGGGGCTCCGCAGCAACATGGCGCACACCGTCGGCGTCCTGCTCAACTGCCGGGGGCTGCTGATCCTGGTCGTGGGGCTGATCGGGCTCCAGCTGGGGCTCATCACCCAGGAGATGCAGGCGGTGTTCGTCATCGGGGCGGTGGTGACCACGCTCATGACCGGGCCCCTGGTGGACGTGTTCCTCCGCCGCGAGGAGGTCGAGCTGAAGGCCCGACGCCGCAGCTCGGGCGTGGCGGTCATCGGGGCCTGAGCGGGCCTACCGGGCCGGGCCGACGCGGGACCAGGTGAACCGCGTCACGTCGTCCCTCGGCGCCAGGGCCCCGGGTCGCTGGCCGCGCCGGACGAACAGCACCGGGGCGACCGCGTGGCGGCCGATCTCGGACCGAAGCGGCCCCAGCCCCTCCTGGCGCCACCGCTCAGACAGGCCCACCACCAGGAGGCCGGCGCCGCGGGCGGCCTCGAGGATCCCCTCGCGCCCCGGCGGGATGAGGACCGGCTCGGCCGGGACCCCGGCCAGCTGCTGGACGACCAGCGAGGCGTTCCCCAGGAGCCGGCTGGCATCACGCTCGCCCGCTGCCCGGTCCGCCTCGATGCCGAGCAGCCGCAGGGGCGCGCCCCGGTCCGTGGCCAGCCACGCGGCCAGCTCCAGCGCCGCCCAGTCGTGGTCCGCGCCCCCGAACGGGACCACGACGGGATGCGCGGGCCCGATGACCGGCGGCTGGCCACCGCGCTCCACGAGGACCGCGACGTCGCCGGGCGCCTCGTTCAGCACCGTGCCGACCTCGCCGCCGGGCACGCCCTCGCCCAGCAGCGGGCGGCGCCCGTCGACGAGCACGAGGTCCACCCCCTCCTCTCCCGCCAGCCGCAGCAGGTCGGCGCCGCGCTCGGCCGACGTGAACGCCACCGCCCGGGCGGCGACGCCCGTGGCGAGCAGGTGGTCGCGCCGCGCGACCAGCTCGGCGGTGGCCTCCGCCAGCGCCCGGTCGGTGGCCCGCACGGCGCTGGTGGCCGCCCGCGGCGGATCGAGCAGCGCCGCGACGATCACCTCCCGCGGCGGCTCCGAGCGCGCCAGGGGCTCGGCCACCGCCAGGAGGGCGTCCAGGTTCCGCTCGTCCTGGGGGGCGACGAGGACGGCGCGCTCCGGCCGGGCCGGTAGCGGCGCCTGGGCCCGCTCCAGCTCCTCGTCGGCCGGCGCCGAGAACTCCCCCCGGCGGTCGATCAGTCGCAGCGCCGGACCGGCCATGAACGTGGTCACCAGGGCCATGAGGACCAGCATCGCGAACAGCGTGGGCGTGATGAGCCCCAGGCCGAGCCCCAGGTTCAGGACGATGAGCTCGGTGAGCCCGCGGGTGTTCATGAGGGCGCCGATCACCGCCGACTCCCGCCATCGCATCCCGGTGTACCGGGCGGCCAGCATCGCCCCTCCCCACTTGCACACGATCGCCACCACGATCAGCCCGCCGGTCACCGCCCACAGGAGCGGGCGGTCGAGGAGGCCGACGCGGACCTTCAGCCCGGTGGTGACGAAGAACAGTGGCAGGAGCACGGTCGTCACGAAGTCCTCCAGCCGCCGGCTGACGTCGTGGGTCAGGTCCGCGCGCCGCGGCATGACCAGCCCCATCACGAACGCGCCGAAGATCGCGGCGATCGGGATCGCGCTGGTGAGGTAGGCGGACAGCAGCACCCCGACGAAGATCGCCACGATCCATCCTCCGGGGACGTGCCCGGCCTCGTCGTAGGCATCCGCCACGCGGGCCAGGAGCCGCCGAGCCGGGAACGCCATGACCAGGCAGAAGACGATCGCCAGCCCGATGATGCGCAGGAGGCCGATCCCCACCTGGCCCGCGCCGCCGGCACCCGCCGTGGCGGTGGCCACCCCGCTGGCCAGCGCCAGCAGGGCCCAGGCGGTGACGTCGTCGACCGCCGCGGCCCCCATGGCCATGGCCCCCACCGGCCGCTTCAGCATCCGCCGCTCGACGAGGATCCTGGCCAGCACCGGGAACGCGGTGATCGACATCGAGACCCCCATGAACAGCGCGAACGGGATGAAGTCCCGCGGGGGGCCGACCAGCGTGTAGACGGGGACCGCGGCCGCGATCCCCAGGGCCATCGGGACCGCGATGCTCCCGTGGGAGATGAACGCGGCCTGCTCGAACCGGCCGCGCAGCATCCGGAGGTCGAGCTCCAGGCCGACCAGGAACATGTAGAAGGCCAGCCCGATGTCGGCCCCCGCCGACAGCAGCGGGACGACCTCCGGGGGGAACAGGGCGGCCTGGGCCGAGGGGGCCAGCGCGCCGAGGAGCGTGGGCCCCAGCAGGATCCCGGCCAGGACCTCCCCCATGACCCGCGGCTGCCCGATGCGGCTCACCACCGAGCCCAGCGCCCTCCCGGCCAGCACCACGACCGCGATGGCCAGCATGAGCCGGCCGAACGTCTCCTCGGCCGACGGCGGGGGGGCGAGGGCCGGCGCGCCCTCGGCGCCGCCGTCCTCGGCCGGGGCGGTGACCGGCCGGTCGGCCGCCTCCGTGGCGATCCCCCCCTCTTCCGGCTCCTCGGCGTGCGCGGTCTCGGGGGGCGGCAGCGACCGCACGAACCGGAGCTCGACGGGGTTGCCGGCGACCGTCCCCTCGAGGCCGGTCCCGGGCACGACGGTGAGGCGCGCCGGGAACGACTCGCCGTCGGCACACGTGACGCTCCCCGCGAGCGCCCGCCCCGTGAACCGGAGCTTCCCGGCCACCGCCGTGGACGCCTCGGGCTCGACGTTCACGAATCGTCCGGACTGGACGAGGCGGACCTCGCTGCCCAGGCACGGCGTCCCCCGCTCGACGGCGTACACGCCGGCGACGAACGGCGCCGGCCGCCGCCCGGCCCCGGCGGCGAACGACCAGGCCACGACGACGGCCACGGCCCCGAGCAGCGCCACGTAGCCGACCGCCATCCGGCGCCGGGAGGCGACGTGCGCCGCGCCGGCCTTCCGCTCGTCGAGGGTCACGGCGCGATCCGGCCTGCCGGGGCGGCGGCGCTCACCCCGCCGCGGCCTCCCCGGCGGCGGCCTCGACGTCGGCCCGCCGGCCGAAGGCGTGGACCCCCCGGAGGGCCAGCCGGCCGAACCGGCGGGGGACCAGCGGGTCGGCCCGGAGCCGGCCGTCCCGGGGCTCGAGGCCCAGGATCAGCCTCAGCCACAGGAACGGGGCAGCGGTGGCCCAGGCCTGCGGGCTGGACGCGGTCGGGTACCGGACGGGGAACCGGCTGTCGGATCGGGGATAGCCCGCGAAGACCTCCGGGAGGCGGAACCCGGTGAACGAGGCGGCCTCGAACATCGCCACCGCGATCCGGTTGGCCTCCTCGCGGAACCCGTACCGCTGGAGCCCCGCGGCGATCAGCGAGTTGTCGTGCGGCCACACCGTCCCGTTGTGGTAGGCGATGGGGTTGTACGGCACGTCGTCGGCCGACATCGTCCGGACGCCCCATCCCGAGAACATCGCCGGGCCGAGCAGCTGGCGCACCAGCGCCTCGGCCCGCTCCCGCGGGACCAGGCCGGACCACAGCAGGTGCCCCATGTTGGAGGTCATGGCGTCGACCGGCCGCTTGTCGGCGTCGAGCGCCAGCGCGTAGTACCCGCCGCGGCGATCGAGCCAGAACGCGTCGTTGAAGCGGTCGAACAGCCGCCCCGCTTCGTCGCGGAGCCGCGCGGCGGTCTCGCCATCGCCCCACACCCGCTCGGCGACCTCGGCCATCCGGACCTTGGCGTCGTGGACGTAGCCCTGGACCTCGCAGAGCGCGATCGGCGGCTCGGCGACGCTCCCGTCGGCGAAGGCCACCGCTCCGGGGGAGTCCTTCCAGCCCTGGTTCCGCAGCCCCTCGGCGGACCGGGCCCGGTACTCCACGAAGCCGTCGCCGTCCGGGTCGCCGTACGTGTCGATCCACGCCAGCGCCCACCGGGCGTGGTGCTCCAGGGCCAGCGCGGTCCGGTCGTCGCCGGTCCACCGCCAGTACTCCGACAGCAGGATCAGCCACAGGGGGGTGGCGTCGGCGGTCCCGTAGTACGGCCGGTGCGGCGTCACGCCGGTGACCGTCAGCTCCCCGAACCGGACCTCGTGGAGGATCTTGCCCGGCTCCTCCTCGCTGAAGTCGTCGACGGTCCGGCCCTGCATCCCGGCCAGCGCGTTGAGCGCGCCCCGGGCCAGCTCGGGCCCCACGGGGAGCGCCTGGTACGACGTGATGAGCGTGTCGCGCCCGAAGATCGCCATGAACCACGGGAGCCCGGCCGCCGGCAGCGAGAACTCGTTGCCCTCGACGTCGGCGTGGAGCCGGAGGGCCGCCAGGTCGGCCAGCGCCTGCTGGTACACGAGCCCGACCAGATCCCACTCGCACTCCAGGGCCGGCGCCTGCCGGTTCCAGCGCTCGAGCACCGCGCTGGGCTGGCGCCAGCGCTGGAGCGCCCGGCTGGCGGCGCGCTCCTCCTCGGAGATCGGTTCGAGCAGGTCGTCCCCGTGGCGGACGGAGACCTGGATCCGCGTCTTCCAGGTCGCGCGGGGCCCGAGGTCCACATCGAACACCAGGTCGCCGCGCTCGACCCTCCCCGGCTCCGTGGCGTGCACCCGGGTGCCGGCCTTGAACGCCCGGTGCCGGTAGTCGAACACCACGGCGCACGCCTCGGCGTCGGGGGCCACCGTCAGGTCCCCGCGGTCCTGCACCGCCTTCCCCTTCACCTGGAACAGGTCGGCGAAGTCGGCGTCGGTGCTCAGGCGGACCTCGAGACGGACCGGGCGGTCGAGGTGGCTCTGGACCAGCAGTACCTCGACCAGGCCGTCCCCCACGAAGCGGTACCGCTGGATCGACAGCGTCCCGGGCGCGGCCGCCGGAAGCTCCGGGTTCGTCAGGAAGAACGCCGCGGCGTCGTGGTCCACGCTTCCCGACGACAGCAGCACCGGCGACGCGCCGTCGACGGTCAGCGAGAACCGGCTCAGGTACCGCGTGTCCTCGTGGAACAGGCCGCCCACCGAATCCGAGCGGACGTCGCCGCGCTCGTCGGAGAGCATGAACGTCGAGCCCTCCAGGACCTGGATCCAGGCCGCGTCGGCGCCGACGCCGCTGATGCCTGCCTCGGGCACTTCGGGCGTATCCTAGCCGCACATGTGGGGCCGGAAGCGCGAGCCGAAGGAGGAGCTCGGCCCCGGCACGGCGCTCGGTCCCTACCGCCTGGAGTCACAGCTGGGCGAGGGCGGGATGGGGATCGTGTTCCGCGCGGTTCGCGAGCCGGACGGCCACGTCGTGGCGCTGAAGATCCTGCGGCGGGAGCTGACCGGTGACCAGACCCATCGGCGCCGGTTCACCCACGAGGCGCGGGCGGCGGCCGAGGTCCACCACCCGCACCTGGCGCCGGTGCTCGACGTGGGCGAGGCCGGCGGCCGGGTCTTCCTGGCGGTCTCGTTCATCGAGGGCCGGTCGCTCGACGACCGGATCCGCGAGGAGGGGCCGCTTCCGGTCCCGGACATCGTCACGCTGGCCTACCAGATGGCCTCGGCGCTCGACGCCTTGCACGACAAGGAGGTCCTCCACCGGGACCTCAAGCCCTCGAACGTCATGCTCGACGCCTCCGGTGACGCGGTGCTGACCGACTTCGGCCTGGCCAAGGGGCGGGCCTACACCGTCCTCACCAAGCCGGGACAGGTCATGGGGACGCTCGACTACCTGGCGCCGGAGGTCATCCGCGGCCAGCCCGCCACGCCGGCCAGCGACCTGTACGGGCTCGGGTGCGTGCTGTACGAGTGCGTGGCGGGCCAGCCGCCGTTCGCGCACAAGGGCGTGTTCCAGGTCGGCGTGGCCCACCTGGAGGAGGAGCCGCCGGACCCGGCCCGGGACCGGGCCGACGTGCCGACGGGGTTCGCCTGGGCGCTGATGCGGGCGCTGGAGAAGGACCCCGCCAAGCGGCCGCCGAGCGGCGTGGCCTACGCTCAGATGCTGCGCGTGGGGGCCGGAGGACCGAGGGGGTAGGGTGCACGCGCTCGTGCTCCGGGCCGGGGCCGCCGTCGAGCAGCGCCACGAGGTGCCCCAGGAGACGTCGATCGGCCGCGCCAGCGCGGCCATCATGCTGAGCGACGCCGAGGTCTCGCGCCGCCACGCGGTGGTCCGCCCCGTGGAGGGCGGCCTCCAGGTCGAGGACCTCGGCTCGACGAACGGGACCTGGCTCAACGGGCGCCGGATCGCGGAGCCGACGGTGGCCCGGCACGGCGACGTGATCCGCGTGGGCCGCACCCAGTTCGAGGTCGTCGTCGAGGGCCCGCCGGCGTCGGCGGCGACCGTCGGGCCCGCCGCGCCGGTCCCTCTCGAGGAGCCCACCCGGGC
>DASZZY010000181.1:0-19148 GCA_036260395.1 Actinomycetota bacterium | reverse complement strand
CCCCCCCCACCGCCGTTTCGGGCATCGACCCCCCAGCCGCTCAGAGCCGCCAGGACGTCTTCGCCCGCGGATCCGGCATGTAGGAACAGAACGTACCGGTCCGCACCGTCGCTGCCAGATACCGGCCGAGCGCGGGACTGTGCTGCTGGATGCGGTCCCGAGCGACCTTGATCGCCTTCGTGACGTTCACCCGGGCCCGCTCCGCATCGGAGGCTGCCTTGCGGGCACGCCCCCCCAGCCCGGTGGCGCCGGCCAGCTCGGCCGCCAGGAACTCCATCTCCTCCCTGGCGCGGGCGGCGCGCTCGGCATCGCCGAAGGACTCCGCTTCCTCGATCTCCTCCTGGAGGTCCCTCAGACGGCTGCGGTATTCCTCCCGCGCCCGCGCATCCAGGATCTCTTCACTCCCTCCGCCGACGTCCATCCCACCGCTCTCGGACGGGGCGAGAGCCCGCATCGGTCCTCCCTCGGCCTGAGTCAGCAGGTCCAGGGCATGGATCTCCCGGCCCGGATGGGCCAGCAGCTGCGCCAGGTGCCGGAGCCCCTTCGAGTCCTTCAGCCGGAAGGCGTCCCCCTCGTACACAATGGAGAAGTACTCGCCCTCTCGGCGGAACACGGCTCTGGGCGCCTCGGGCCTCGACGGCATGGCGGCCATCGGTGATCGGCCCGACCGGCGGAGCGCCGCGTCCACGTCGGCGGCCAGCGCCACGAGCCCCAGGGCCCGAGCCGCGGACGCCGCTTCCTCCAGCAGCTCGGCGCCTCGGTCTCCGTCGCCGACCTCGTCGCGCTCCAGCAGCATCGCTCCCCAGGCGTGCAGGGTATGAGCGAGCCAGGTCCGGAACCCCATACGAGCGTTCATCTCGCGAGCCTCGTTGAAGTGCCGCTCGGCGTCCTCCCACCGGCCCAGGAAGGACGCCAGCATGCCGAGCTGGCGCGCGAGGCAGCCGGTCGTCAGCTCGAGCGTGTCGACGTTACGGCCACCATGGGGCTCGATGATCCGATACAGCGCCTCGGCACGAGCCGCATCGCCGAGGAGCACAGCCGTCTCCGCCAGCAGCGCCACGCTGAGCGACCAGTCGTTGTTCCTGGGGATCAGAGAGAACTCGGCCTCGGCGAGCCGGTCGAAGATCAGCCGGGCCTCGTCGGTCCTTCCAAGCCGGACATAGAGGTTCGCCAGGATGCACCGGAAGATCGGGCGTGAGGAGAACTCACGGATCGCCTCCTCGAGGGGTTCGTCGAGCCCTTCCAGCGTTCCCAGCTCGCGACGGACCCCGAACAGCTGGATCCGTGAGAAGGTCATCGCCTGCCAGGTGTCCGCCCGCTCGCCGAGCTCGAGGGCGCGGAAGAGGAAGGTCTCCGCCTCCATGGGACGACCCTCGGCCAGGGCCAGGACGGCCCGAATCGAGGTGACCAGCCAGTGCTGGGCCGGCTGCCGGAGCTCCGTGGCGACATGGGCGATCTGGGAAGCGGCATCTCGCATGCGATGTCCGTCGCCGACTGCAAGGTAGTGCAGCAGCTGATGGGCGAAGCCTTCGATCAGGAGCTCGAGGTCGCCAGCGGCTGTCGCCACCCGTACCAGCTCTTCCGCGCGCTCGAGCTTGTCCTGCCGGCTCCCTGGTGGAGCGAGCCCGGCGGCCAGGTCCGCGGCCAGCGCGTAAGCGAGGACGGAGGGGTCGCCGAGACGCCGTGCTGCCGCGACGGCGTCCTGACTCATCCCGGTGCGTCGTTCGCCCGACGGCTCATCCCGGAGCGCCGCCGCCAGGCGAGCCTGGATCCGGATCCGGATCTCGCTATCTTCCGGTCCGACGGCCTCCAGCGCCTCCTCCAGCAGCGGGAGCATGTGCGGGTCCGAGCCCGCACGGGGCCAGACGAAGCGGCCTCCGTAGGCGAGGGCGGCTCTGGCCAGGCGGTCGGCAGCCGCCGAGCGCCTGGCGGCATCCGCTGCCCGAATGAGGGTCCCCTTGCCGGTCGCGAGGTCTCCGGACCGGATCTGGGCGTCCGCAAGGGCCAGGAGCAGGTCGGCGCGGGCGCCTGGGACCGGGGCCGGGTCTAGCTCCAGGGCCTGGAGGGCCATACCGAACAGACGCGCGGCCTCCTCGTACGCCAACTGCCTCAGAGCCTGCTCCGCCGCCTCTCGCGCGTACCGCACCGCGGTCTCGAACTCCCCGGCGGGCGCCGCCTGGATGAAGTGGTGGGCGATCTCGGCCAGGTGGCCTTCGGTGTCGGGTGCATACAGGGCCTCGAGCGCCTCGCCGGCGCGCCGATGATGCCGAAGCCGCTCCGCCGCGCTCAGCCGCTCGTAGAACGTGTCGGCCACGAGCGCGTGTGAGAACCGAAGCCTCCCCAGCGCCCCGGGGACCTCCGAGATCAGCCGAGCGGCGAGCGCCTCGTCGAGGACCTCCAGGAGCCGGTCTGAGGAGCGCTCGGTCATCCTCCGCAGCGGCTCCAGGCTGAACTCCCGGCCCAGGACGGAAGCCACGCTCAACACACGCACGCTGTCTTCGGACAAGCGCTTGAGCCGGCGTCCGATGACCTCTCGGACCCCCTGCGGGATCGTGAGCCGGTCATCCTCTCCCACCGTCTCCAGCCGGCCCTCCGCCGCCAGGAGTCGGACCACCTCGAGGAGGAAAAGGGGATTCCCTTCCGTCTCGCGGTAGAGCGTCGTCACCACGGTCTCGGTGACGGAAACGCCCGAGACCTCTTCGATCAACGTGCCCACGTCGGTCTCAGGTAGTCCCTGAAGGGACAGTCGATTCGTGACCGGCTCCCGGATCAGCTCCGCCAGAGCCCCCATCAGCGGATGGTCCTCTGTGAGGTCCGTATCCCGATACGTGCCGACGAGCAGCACGCGTGCGTCGGCCAGCTCGCGAGCGATGAACTGCAGGAGCAGCAACGAGGGCTCGTCGGCCGCCTGGAGATCGTCGAGCAGCAGGACCAACGGGTCGGTCGTGGCCGCTCGACGCACCAGTTCCGCCATCGCCTGGAACAAGCGGAACCGAGCGGTTTCCGCATCGACCGCCGGAGGCGACGGCACCTCTGGGAGCAACCGCCGGATCTCCGGAACCACCTGCATCAGGTCGGGTGCGCCGTCACCGATGTCGTCGATGAGCCGAGCCGGATCGCTGCTTCGGATGTGGGCGCGGAGTACCTGGACCCATGGCCAATAGGGCGGCGCCCCGCCGGCTTCCCAGCACCGCCCCCAGAGAACGACGGCGCCACGCTCCTGGGCCAGCACCGAGACCTCGTCGGCCAGACGGCTCTTGCCGATCCCTGGCTCTCCCCCGAGGAGGAACAGCCGCCCGCGACCCTCCCGGGCATCCTCGAAGGCCCCGACCAGGGCGTCGAGCTCCTTCTTCCGCCCCACGAAGACACGGTGAGGATCCGCAGACCGAGCGGCCGTGTCGGCTCCGTCGCGATGCAACGGAGGGCTTCCCTCCAAGTCCGGCCCCCTTCCGCTCGTACCCTACCCGTCGGCTCGACGGCCGCGCTTCATCGATCGGTTCCGCCCCGATGCGTCCGGTCTGTGCGGCCCGTGCCCTGGGGCTTGCGTTCGGCTGCTCTCCCGACCCGCCGAAGCCTCCGCCAGCCGCCGGTCGGCGAGCGCGGCGGCGGCGGCTTCCGTGCTGGTGCCGTGTTCCCGAGCCATCTCATAGACCTCCCGGAGCGTGTCGCCGATCCCCGCGACCCGGCGCCGGACGTGATCGGCCGACCATCCGAGGAGGTCCAGGCCGACGGCCTGGAGCACCCCGCCGGCGCTGATGACGTAGTCCGGGGCATAGAGGATGCCGGCCCGATGGAGCCGGTCGGCGTCCTCGGGAGTCCCGAGCTGGTTGTTGGCGGACCCGGCCACGACTCGCGCGCCCAGGGTGGAGATGGAACGCTCGTTGAGCAGACCGCCGGCCGCGCACGGCGCCAGGACGTCGGCCTCGATGCGCAGGACCGAGCCGGCGGGGACGACGGCCGCGCCGATCTCGGCGGCCACCGCCCGCGCCCGGTCCCCGTCGAGGTCGCTGACGCCCACGCGGGCTCCGTCGGCCGTCAGCAGCCGGGCCAGGCTGCTTCCGACCGCTCCGACGCCCTGCACCAAGACGGAGCGCCCCCCGACATCCGGCGAGCCGAACACTCGCTCGACGCTGGCGCGGATGCCGTGGAGCACGCCGAGGGCCGTGTACGGCGAGGCGTCACCGGAGCCGCCACGCTCCGCGGTACGGGTGAACGCGTACGGGGAGACGTCGCCCATCACGTCGAAGTCCTCGGGCGTCGTGTTCATGTCGACGCCGGTGAGGAACTCGCCGCCGAGCGAGTTGACCAGGTCTCCGTACCGGTGGAACAGGTCCCGGCGGGCCGCGCCTGTGGGGAGCTCGGGAACCGCGATGACGGCCTTCCCTCCACCGAGCGGCAACCCGGCCACGGCGTTCTTACGGGTCATCCCGGCGGCCAGGCGCATGCCGTCGGCCATGGCATCCGCGATCGAGGGGTAGACGCGCATCCGCGTCCCCCCGCACGCCGGCCCCAGCCGCGTCGAGTGGATGAACACGAACAGCCGGGCCCCGGTCCCCGGATGGGTCGCGGTGGCGATCCGCTCCCCGTCCCAGCCTGTCTGCACGGCCTTGGACACCCTCCCCCTCGTACCGGAGGCCGGCTCACTCCCGGCCATCATGCCGGCCAGCGCGATGACTTCGATCATGTCTCCTCCTTCCGCGCGGTCAGGCCACGAAGCTGGGGAGCTCGAGGATGTGCTCGGCACGGCCGCCCTCGCGGCAGGAGGCTCCCATCGCCTCGCGGCTGGGCGCCCGAACCAGGGACAGCACCTCGCGGGCCCGCTCGGCCGAGTGGCGGAGCAACGCGACCGCCTGGATCCCATGGCCCTCCGGAGTCCGCTGAGCCGTCTGGACGTCGCCGATCACCGCTCCGCCATGCACCTCCATGAACAGGGCCATCGCGCCTCCTTCCTCTCCGTCAGCCCTGGGGCGTGGAGATGGGCGGCACGGATGTGGAGAAGCACGGCACGGGAGGGAACGAGCGATCGGCTGGGGGAGGCGGGGCCTAGCGGAGGCTATCGAGGGCGGCCCGGACCCGGTCGCCCAGCCGCGCCAGCCGTTCCACCGGCTCCTTGCTGTACACGAAACGGACATGGCGAGGGGCCACCTTCTCACCCCAGGCCGTCATCGGGGTGGCCGCTACCTTTTGGTCGATGAGGGCCCCCGAGAGGTCGGGCGCCTTGAGCCCCAGCGACTCGACGTCCATCAGCATCGACCACCCGCCGGCCGGCGGGACGACGGGGAGCCCCTCGAGCTGGCGGAGCATCTCGTCGCGCCGCGCCTCCCACTCGGTCACGGCAGCCTCCAGGTCGGCGGCTCCGGCGGTGAGGGCGGCGACCGCCCCCGCCTGGGCCACCCCCCCGGCCGTCAGGCCGTTGTAGATGTGGGCCCTGGTCACGTCATCGGCGATCGCCTCGGGAGCCGCGACCCACCCGATGCGCCACCCGATCATCCGCTGCTCCATGGAAACCGAGCCGACGGTGATGACCCGGTCCGCCAAGCCGGCGAGCGACGCGGGATGGCGGAACTCCCGGCCGTCGAACAGGATCCGCTCCATCCACGCCAGATGGATCAGCCAGATGTCTCGGTCCCGGCACAGGGACGCCGCCGCGTCCCACTCCTCGGCCGAGAACACGTGTCCCGTCGGCATCCCGGGGTTGGCCACGAACAGCGCACGCGTCCGCGGGCCGGCGGCCGCCTCCAGGGCCTCGAGATCGAGGCGCCACTCCCCGCTATCGGCCACCAGCGGGACCATCCGGGGTACGGCCCCGACGATCCGGACCCGGTTGATCATCCCCGCGTAGGTCGGGTCGGTCAGGATCACCTCCTCGCCCGGGTCCGTGGTGGCGAAGAGCGCGTCGACCATGGCGTCGCCCTCGCCGCAGGTGATCACGATCTGCGTCATCGGGTCGTACTCCACGCCGCTGCGGTCCTCCAGCTGCTCGGCGACAGCCTGCCGGAGGCCGTGCTTGCCGCGGAACGGGAGCCAGCTGTTCGCCTCATCCGTCCCGACGGCCTCTCGGGTGGCCGCCAGGGCGTCGGGATGGGGAGGGACGTCCGTGTCGAGGTTCTCCAGCCGGAGGACCTCGGGATCCTCTCCGGCCGCCCGGGCGACCCGGTCGATGCCGAACCCTGGGATCGCCTCCATGCGCCTCGAGCCCATCGCGGCCTCCTTCCCGCCGATTCGAGCGCAGCCTAGCCCAGCGGGCAAGGCACCCGCGGTCGGGCCGCTAGGCGCGGAACCGGAACGTGAGGACGTCGCCGTCGCGGACCACGTAGTCCTTGCCCTCCGACCGCACCAGCCCGCGCTCGCGCGCTGCGGCCACCGATCCGGCGTCCGACAGGGCGTCCGCCGGGGCCACGTCGGCCTTGATGAACCCCCGGGCCATGTCGGTGTGGATCTCCTCGGCGGCCCCGCGCGCCGTCGTCCCGGCGGGGACCAGCCAGGCCCGGCATTCGTTGGACTCGATCGAGTAGAACGTGATGAGCCCGAGCAGCCGGCGGGCGGCGTCGGCGATCGTCGCCGTCCCCCGCTGCTCGATCCCGAAGCCCTCCAGCAGCTCCCGGGCCTCCTCCTCCGGGAGGTCCTCGACCTCCTCCTCGAGCTTGGCGCAGACCGCGACAACCTCCGATCCCGGCGGCGCCTGGTCGCGGAACGCCTCGGCGATGGCATCGGCCCGGCCGGCATCGTCCTCCCCGACGTTCAGCGAGATCAGCAGCGGCTTGGCCAGCAGCAGGAACGCGTCGCGGATGCGGGCCAGGTCCTCCGGCGGCATGGCCGTCCGGAACGGCACGCCGCGCTCCAGCAGCGCGACCGCCCGCTCCAGCGCCGCGGCGCGGTCCCGCTCGGCGTCGTCCCGCGTGGCGGCCGCGCGCTTCGCGGCACGGGCGGCCGCCCTGGTGGCCGTCTCCAGGTCCGCCAGGGCCATCTCGGCGATCAGCACCTCTAGGTCCCTCCGGGGGTCGACCTGCCCCTCGGGGTGCAGCACGGTGTCGGCGCCGAACCCCCGGAGCAGCAGGAGGATCGCATCGACCTCCCGGACGTGGCCCAGGAAGCGGTTGCCCAGGCCCTCGCCCCGGTGCGCCCCGCGGACCAGCCCGGCGATGTCCACGAATCGCACGTGGGCGGCCACCACGCGCTCCGGTCGGAGCGCCGCGGCGAGCCGATCGAGGCGCGGGTCCCGGACCACCGCGTCGCCGACGTTGGGGTCGACCGTCGTGAAGGGGTGGGCGGCGGCGGGCGCGTGGGCCCGGGCCAGCGCGTTGAACAGCGTTGACTTCCCGGCGTTCGGCAACCCGACGATCCCGACCTGGAGCATCCTCGTTCGAGCGAGGTTCTATCCTGGGGCACCGCCAACCGCCACCGGAGCGCGCATGAGGTCCAACGTCGCCAGGGTGACGCTCGTCGTCGCCTCGATCACCGCGCTGGCGGGCGGACTGCGCCTGTGGGGGCTTGGGCAGCCCGAGCGGAAGATCTTCGACGAGCTCTACTACGCCAGCGACGCCTGTCTGTACGCGGGGATCCCGTACCGGCGGTGCGGCCTCGAGGACGAAGGCGAGCGGTCGTGGGTCCACCCCCCGCTCGGCAAGGCGCTGATCGCGCTCGGGGTCGAGGGGTTCGGCAACCGGCCGCTCGGGTGGCGGGTCGCCGCGGCGGCGGCCGGCACGGCGACCGTGGGGCTGGCCGGGGTCCTGGCGTATCTCCTGTGGCGACGGGCGCTGTGGGCGGGCGTCGCCGCCGGGCTCGTGGCGGTCGAGCCCCTCCAGTTCGTGCAATCGCGGATAGCGATGCTCGACATCTTCCTGGCGTTCTTCGTCGTGCTGGGGTTCGTGCTGCTGGTGGCGGATCGCCGGCGCCAGGAGGCTCGCGCCGGCGCGCCCGGAGAGGACGGCGAGGGGCCGGAGGTCGGTGGGCGCGAGGCGAGCGGCGCCGGCGAGAGCCGGCTGCGGCCGCTGCGGCTCGCCGCCGGGGCCGCGTTCGGCGCGGCCATCGCCGTGAAGTGGTCGGGGATCTTCGCGCTGGCCGGAGCCTTCGCACTCGCGTTCGTGTGGGGCGTCTCCCTGGTCCGGCGGGGCATCACCCGCCCGTCCTCGGAGCGGATCGGGATCCCCGTGGCCATGGTCCTCGTCCCGCTCCTGATCTACGCGGCGGCGTGGGCCCCGTGGCTCGCGCGCGAGGACCGGAGCGCCGGCGAGCTCCTCGGCCACCACCGGGCCATGGCCGACTACCACCTGACACTCGATCCGGTCGAGGACGACGGGGAGCCGATCCATCCATACCTGTCGCCGGCCTGGAGCTGGCTGCTGCTCGCGCGGCCGGTGGCCTACTACTGGCAGGGCGACCCGGCGTGCTGCGAGGAGATCCTGGCGCTCGGGAGCCCGGTGCTCTTCTGGGGGTCGCTCCTCACGATCCCTTACCTCGCCATGGTCTGGTGGCGGAGGCGCGACTGGCGGGCGGGCGCCGTGCTGGTCCCCATCCTGGCCCAGTACCTGCCGTGGCTGGCGGTCACCCGGCCGCTGTTCCTCTTCTACATGACGCCGCTCACGCCGTTCCTGGCGCTGGGCGGGACGTTCGTGCTGCGCGACCTCGCCGGCGACCGGCTGCGCGACCGCCCGGCGGCCACCATCGCGGTCGCCGCCGTGGTGGTGGCCGCGGTGGCGCTGTTCACGTTCTTCTGGCCGGTGCTGGTCGGGCAGCGGCTGTCGCAGGCCGCGTGGGGCGATCGGATCTGGTTCGACAGCCCGGGCCTGTTCAACTGGGTGTGATGGTCTCCCGGCGGCGGTTCGAGGAGCTGGCGGCCGAGGCCCTCGACGGCCTCCCGGCGTGGGTGCACGAGCGCCTCGACAACGTCGACGTGGTGATCGAGGACGAGCCGCCGGCCGAGGACCCCGACCTCCTGGGGATCTACGAGGGCATCCCGCTCGTGGAGCGGGGGATGGACTACGCCGGCGTCCTCCCCGACCGGATCACGCTGTTCCGGAACACGATCGAGGACGAGGCGGGCGGCGACGACGCCCAGCTCCGGCGGGTGGTGGCCGAGACCGTGATCCACGAGGTCGCCCACTTCTTCGGGATCTCCGACGAGCGCCTCCACGAGCTGGGCCGCGACTGAGGATCACCCGAACCGGTCGGGGCGGAACGGCTCGGGGTCGAACGGCGGCGGCTCGCCGGTCACCTGGGCGGCCACCAGGGCGGCGGTCCCGCCCGCCAGGATCACGCCCTGCGAGCCGTGTCCGGTGGCCACGGAGACGCCCTCGGCCACCGGCCCGATCAGCGGGCGGCCGTCGGGGCTCATGGGTCGGATCCCCCACCAGGCCCCCAGGACCTCGGCGGACGCGAGGGCGGGGACCAGCTCGATGGCCCGCCTGGCGATCTCCCGGGGGACCTCGTGATCCTCCGGCTCGTGGACCGTCGGCAGCTGGCGCGAGCCGCCGGCCAGGACGGTGCCGTCCGTCCCGGGGTGGAGCAGCGTCCCGACCTCCGGCTTCGGGGTCCCCTCGGCCACGTCCCGCGCCAGGAGCGGTTCCACGGCGTCCTCCCCGGGGAGCAGGTGCCAGCCGGCCCGCTCGACGATCCGCGAGAGGACCGGCCGGCGGGGCGCCAGGTGCACGAGCCACCCGCGCGCGCCGACCACCGGGAGCCGCACCCCCGCCGGGCGGAGCAGCCCCGGGGACCAGGGCCCGGCGGCCACGACCACGGTGCCGGCCGCGATCCGGCCCTCGTCGGTGACGACGCCGTGGACCACCCCGTCGCGCACGTCGAGCGCCTGCGCCGCGAGGTGCGGGCGGACCTCGGCGCCCGACCGGCGGGCCCGGACCGCGAGGGCCACGGTGAGTGCGGCCGGATCCAGCCGCAGGCCGTCTTCCAGCAGCCACCCGCCGGTGAGCTCCTCGGCGAGCGCCGGCTCCAGGGCCCGGAGCGCCGGGCCGTCCACGTCCCGCACGGCGATCCCGCACGCCTCCGCGGCACCGGCCTCGCCGCGCGCCTGCTCGGCCTCGCGGTCGTCGCGGGCGACGACCAGGTAGCCGATCGGTTCGGGGTCGATCGTGAACGGCACCTCGGCCTCCCGGGACGTCCGGCGGTAGACGTCGAGCGTCTCGCGCGCCATGGGAACCAGCGCGGGCTCCGAAGGCGACAGCACGAGGCCGTGGTTCCGCCCGGACGCCCCGGCGGCCAGCCGGGCGCGCTCCACGAGGAGCACTCCGACGCCGCGGTCGGCCAGCGCGGCGGCGCAGGCGCATCCGACGACGCCGCCTCCCACGACGACGACGTCGGCGGACCTCGCCACGGCGCCAGTCTAAGATCCGGGCGTGCCTCGGATGACGCTCGTCCAGGGCGACATCACCCAGCAGCACGTCGACGCGGTGGTCAACGCGGCGAACCCCTCGCTCATGGGCGGGGGAGGGGTCGACGGGGCCATCCACCGCCGCGGCGGCCCGGCCATCCTCGAGGAGTGCAGGCGCCTACGCGTCGAGCGCTTCCCCGACGGCCTGCCGACCGGCGAGGCGGTGGCCACCACCGCGGGCGCCCTCCCGGCCCGGTGGGTGATCCACACCGTCGGGCCGGTCTACGCGGAGGGCGAAGACGGTTCGGCGCTCCTGTCGTCCTGCCATGCCGCGTCGCTCCGGGTCGCCGACGAGCTCGGCGCCACCACGGTCGCGTTCCCCGCGATCTCCACCGGCGTCTACGGCTACCCGGTGGAGGAAGCCGCTCCGGTCGCCATGGCCGCCGTCCGCGACGCCGAGACCCGCGTCGACGACGTGCGGTTCGTCTTGTTCGACCGTCCGACGTACGAGGCCTTCCGCCGGGCGGTGGACCGGTGAGCGGCTGCCCGCCGTGTCGACGAGCCGCCCGGCGGGTATCCACTGGCCATGATCGGTGAGACGGAGGCCACCGTGGCCGAGGCCCGGCCGTTCGGCCTCCACGGCGTCACCTACCACGACGTGACGCTCGCCTATCCCGACGGAAGCACCGAGACGGCCCGGCTGGGGCCGGAGGCCGTCCCCGAGCGGCTGGCACAGGGCGAGCGGGTCATGGTGCTGCGAGCGGCCGGCGTCGTCGTATCGATCCGACGCCCGTAGCGCCCCCTACTCGACGACCACCGTCCCGGTCATGCCCTGCGCGATGTGGTACACGCACACCATCTCGTACTCGCCCGGGTCGAGCTCGATCTCCACCTCGACCTCCTCCCCCGCCGGCACGTCCTCGTCGATGCCCGCCGCCTCGATCGTGAGGTTGTGCAGGCCGGCACCCTCGTTCACCACCGTGAAGGTGCCGCCATCGCCCGGGATGATCCACCGCCCGGGCTGGAAGAAGTTGTCGCCCATCACGAGCCTGTCCGTGGCCGTTCCCGCCTCCCCGGCCCCCCCCACGTCCGTTCCCCGATCCTCGCCGCCGCACGCGGCGAGGAGGGTCGCCGCCAGGAGCGCGGCGAGCATCGAGCGCTGGGGCATCGCCTGTCTCCTCGGGGCGTCGGTCGCCACCTCGGTCGTCCTACCCCGACGTCCGGTTTGGTAACGGGGGTCGGGGGAATGCTCGGGACGGAAGGAGGAGCCATGGAGAGCCGGGAGACGAGCGAGGGACGCGTCGACGAGCACGCGGACGAGCCCGTCGAGCAGGAGGCGACGGCAGAGTCGCAGGACGAGCGAGACGGCGAGGAGGCCCCGAGCGGCTCGGAGGGAGGAGCGGCGCGAGGCGGCGAGCGGGCCGAGGCCGAGCCGCAGGCCGAGGAGAAGGCCCGGGAGAGCATCAACAAGGCGTTCGAGTAGCGCGGCGCCGCGGCCCACGCCGGCCGCCCGCCGCGGCGGGCGCCGGACCCGGCGTTTCCACGTCCGGCCATCGGGGAACAAGCGCTCCCGATGGCCCCCCTGCGGATCCTGACCTGGCATATCCACGGCAACTACCTCTGGTACCTCTCGCGGATCCCGCACGAGCTGTACCTCCCCGTCAGGTCGGACGGCGGCGAAGGCTACGGGGGCCGGGGGACCACGTTCCCGTTCGGCCCGAACGTCCACGACGTGCCCGCCGACGAGGTCGGGCGGCTGGACCTGGACGTCATGCTGTACCAGTCGCGGCGCGCCTGGGAGGAGGATCGGTTCGCGCTTCTCTCCCCGGCTCAGCGCCGGCTCCCGGCCATCTACCTCGAGCACGACCCGCCCCGTGAGCACCCGACCGACACCCGCCACCCGGTGGACGACCCGGACGTCCTGCTCGTGCACGTCACGCCCTTCAACGAGCTCATGTGGAGCAGTGGCCGGACGCCCACGCGCGTCATCGAGCACGGCGTCGCCGTCCCACCCGGTGTCGACTACACCGGCCAGCTGGCCCGAGGGATCGCGGTCGTGAACAACCTGCCCCGGCGCGGCCGTCGCGTCGGCGCCGACCTGTTCGAGCGGGCCCGCCACGAGGTGCCCCTGGACCTCGTGGGCATGGGATCCACGGACGCCGGCGGCCTCGGCGAGGTGCCGCCGCCGGAGCTCCCGGCCTTCGTCGCCCCGTACCGCTTCTTCTTCCACCCGATCCGGTACACGAGCCTCGGGCTGGCGCTCTGCGAGGCCATGATGATCGGCATGCCGGTCGTGGCCCCCTCCACCACCGAGGTGGCGAGCGTGGTGCGGTCCGGCGAGTCGGGGATCGCGGACACCGACGTGGGGACGCTGATCGACGGGATGTGGTCCCTGCTGGAGGACCCGCCGCTGGCCCGGTCGCTCGGCGAGGGCGCCCGGCGGGTGGCTCGGGAGCGATTCGACATCCGGCGGTTCGTCGGTGACTGGGACCGGGCGCTGGCCGAGGTCGCCGGCCGCCGCCGGGCGCGGGTCGCTGCGGCGGCCGCCACGCTCACCCCATGACGGGGTCGTCGACGAGGCGGGCCGCCGACGCCGGGTCGGCCAACGACCCCCTGCTGCCCGCCCTCCCCCGCCACGTGCAGTTCGAGGTCACGGGGGCCTGCAACCTGCGGTGCCGGATGTGCCTGGTCCGCTACCAGCCCCCGATCAACAAGATCCAGGGGAGCCTCCCGTTCGAGCTGTTCCGGCGGGTGGTCGACGCCATCCCCGGGCTGCGGAAGATCACCCTCCAGGGCCTCGGCGAGCCCCTCCTGGCCCCCGACCTGTTCGCGATGATCGAGTACGTGAAGCCCCGGGGGATCCGAATGGGGTTCAACACGAACGCCACGCTCCTCACCCGGGACCGGGCCGAGCGCCTGGTGGACGGGCAGCTCAGCTGGCTCCACTTCTCGCTGGACGGCGCCACCGCGTCGACGTTCGAGGGCGTCCGCGACGGCGCGTCCTTCGACCGCGTGCGGCGGAACATCGAGGGGCTGGTCGAGGTGATGCGCGAGCGGGGGACGCGCACCCCCCGCTTGGAGCTCGTCTTCGTGGCCATGCGCCGCAACGTCCACGAGCTCGCGGACGTGGTTCGCCTGGCGGGGGCGTGGGGGATCGGGAAGGTGTGGGTCCAGAACCTGTCGCACTCGTTCAGCGACACGGAGCCGGCGGGCCGGTTCTCGGAGATCCGCTCGTTCGCCGCCGCCGAGGCCCTGTGGAACGGGAACGGGCACGGCGACGGCGGCGCGGCGCGAGCTTTCGCCGAGGCCCGGCACGCGGCGGAGGAGGTGGGGGTCACGCTCCGACTCCCCGAGCGCGAGGAGGGTGCCGGCCCCCGGCAGGAGGGGGAACCGGGGTGCTGGTGGCCCTTCGGCGAGACGTACATCACCCACGACGGGAAGGTCCTGCCGTGCTGCATGGTCATGGGGCCGGAGCGGGCGACGCTCGGCGACCTCAACGTGGAGGACTTCCCCTCGATCTGGCACGGGCCCGCGTACCGGGACTTCCGCCGCGCGCTCCTCTCGGCGCGTCCTCCCGAGGTCTGCGAGGGCTGCTCGCTCTACCGCGGCGTGTTCTGATCCGCGGGGCGCGGCCGCCCCGGTACCGATACAGTGGAAGCCCATGCCGCCTTCCCCGGACCTCGCATGGCAGCCGTCCCTCCTCGCCTCCACCGAGCGGGTGGACGTGGACCGGTCCTTCTCCACCCTGAGGCGGATCGACCTCGACACCCGGTCCTGGCTCGACCACGCCCCCGGATGGGTCTCGGGCAGCGACCGGCTGTTCGAGGAGATCCTCGGGGGGCGGGACTGGCAGCAGCGGTCGCGCCACATGTACGAGCACCGCGTGCTCGAGCCGAGGCTGACGGCACCGTGGACCGCGGAGTCCGGACAGCCGCTGGAGCCGCCGATCCTCGAGGAGATCCGCCGCCTGCTCGCGGAGCGCTACGGACGGGAGTTCGATTCGGTGGGGTTCAACCTGTATCGGGACGGCCGCGACAGCGTGGCCTGGCACGGCGACAAGATCCCCCCGGAGGTGGTCGATCCGATCGTGGCCCTCGTATCCCTCGGCGAGCCGCGGAAGTTCCTGCTCCGGCCGAAGGGCGGCGGGGGGTCTCGGTCGTTCCTGCTCGGTCGGGGCGATCTCCTGGTGACCGGGGGGGAGACGCAGCGGGCCTGGGAGCACAGCGTCCCCAAGGTGGGGCAGGCCGGGCCGAGGATCAGCCTGGCCTACCGGCACGGCATGGACCCCGCCGTCTACGCCGGAAAGCGGGTCGTGGACCGCGGCGCGTCACCCACGGAGGGCTGACCGCCGGGCCGGCGAGCGGCCGTCAGCCCCTGGACCGGCGGGGGTCCGCGCCGTAGGTCCGCTCCTCCTGGATCTTCCCGTCGGCCTTGTGGATCACCAGCCGGCCGGACTGGCTCTTCGCGGCCTCACGCGCCCGCCGGACGACCTCGCTCTTCGAGTCGCCGCGGGCCAGCGCGCGGCTCGAGCCGGCCTTCGCCGCGCGCCACCCGCCTCCACCCTCCGGCGTGACGTGGTAGACGGGCCCCTTCGCGCCTCGCGCCCGGCCCTGCGGCTTGCGGGCCGGCGCCCGCTTGCCGCCGCCGGACTTCGCCGCGGTCTTCCTCCTCCCCGCCGGACGGGTGGCGGCGGCCTTCCGGGACGGCCGCGTGGCCTGGGTCTTCTTGGCCTGGCTCTTCTTGGCCTGGCTCTTCTTGGCCGCAGGCTCCTTGCGCGCCCTCGCGCCTCGCCCGCTGACGGCATCGCGGGCGCGGTCCACCACGCCGGCCACCGCGCCGGCGACCATCACGCCCGGCGGGGTACTCGGGGCCCGCGGGTGGGGACGGGTCGGCGCCACGGCCTTGGCGCGCTCCATGCGCTCGCCCATCTCCTCGAGCTCGGAGTCCGACAGCGCCGTCCGGATCTTCGGGAGCAGCTCGCCCTCCTCCTCCTCGACGTGGTGCCGGACGTCCTGGATCAGCGTCCGGACGCGGGCGTCGAAGTCCGGGTCCTCCTCCTCCATGCCGTCGAGCTCGGCCAGGACCTCCTTGGCCTCCTGATGCTCGTCGAGCGCCTCCTCGACGAGCTGGTCGCCGTCGGGAAGCGACCTCCTCATCGCCGGGTACAGGAACTGCTCCTCGATCGCGGCGTGGATCGAGAGCTCCCGGATCACGTCTTGCACCAGCGCCGTCCGGTCGCCGTCTCCTTCCTCCAGCTCCGCGAACAGCTCCTCCACCTCGCGGTGGTCCTGGACGATCAGGTCGATCGCGTTCATCCCTGCCTCCTCCGAGAGGTTCTCAGGGCCCGTACATACCCAGGAGGAGGAGGCGCATACGCGCCGGCCGGCTCCTCAGCAGGCGCAGGTGAACTCGGTGCGCGGCGCGTCCAGCGAGCGGGTGGACCGCCCGAGCTGGTCGATGACGCCGACGTCGGCGGGCCTGAGGGTCCGCGTCAGCCTCCCCGCCACCGTGTCGAGCACGACGATGCGGTCCTCCAGCCCGATGAACAGGCGGGAGCCGTCGGCCGCCGCCTGGAGGCCACGGATGTCCTCGTCGAGGTCCCACGACCGCCGGGCGGCGAGGGTCGCGGCGTCGACCGCCAGCAGCCGGGGGCCGCTGGCCAGGTACAGCCTGCCCCGCGCCGGGCCGGCGGCGTGCGGAGGCCCGGCCGCGGCGTCGAGGTCGACGCCGACCGTCCGCGTCACGGACAACGCCCGCGTGTCGACCTCGGCCAGGGTCGCCGACGACGTGTCGACGGCGTGCAGGCGACGCCCGTCCGGCGAGACCGAGAGCGCGACCTCCTCCTCGAACGCGCCCGCGAACGGGGCCGGCAGGTCGATGCAGTGGGCCCACAGCTCGTCGAGGCTGAGGACGTGGATGAAGGACCTCGTCGACCCGTCCGGGCCGTCGAGCGAGTACAGCGTGTATAGGCGCCGCCCGTCCGGGCTCGCCGCCTGGACACGGGCCGTGCCGCCCATCGCCTGCTGGAGCTCGGCGTCGGGGGTGAAGACGCCGACCACCCGTCCGGTCGCCAGGTCCAGCCGCCGGACCCGATAGCTGTCGGGGTTCCGGGCCGGGAGGTACTCGACGACGAACAGGCTGGCGCCGTCGGTGGAGAACGCCTCGGGCTGGAAGTTGCCGCGGAGCCGGATCGTCCGGGGCGGCGACCCCGGATCGCCCAGCACCACGAGATCGGTGGAGGACCGGCCGGCCGAGTAACCGCCCGGTCCAGGTGTGCCGAGGGCCACGAAGCGCCCGTCCGGCGAGGCCACCTTCACCTCCAGCCTGCCCTCCAGCGTCCGCGACCACAGCGCATCGCCGGAGGTCGAGTCGTGTGCCACCACCTCCGTGCCGCCCGCCACGCGGACGGCGCGAACGACGGCCGACCAGTCGGTGGCCGGCACCGCACCCGGCAGGTTCACGGCTGCCGCGCGGGGCGACGCGGTCACGAGCGCGACGCCGTCGGCGGTCCGGAGGAACAGCACGTTCTTCGGCGGGGCGGCGTCGGGCCCGAGCCCGGCGCAAGCGGCCGTGAAGGCCACGACGGCGAGGGCGACGGCCAACGGGGTCTTCGGCATCGGACGCTCCTTCCGGGTCGGCCGATCCTTAGACGGCGGCCGCGGGGCCACGGTTCGGTGGCTCAGCGTCCTTCCGGTTCCTGCCCGAGCAGCTCGTCCAGGGACCGCGCCTCGAGGCCCCCGTCCCGCAGGCGCTCGAGGATCTGGGGGAGCGCCTCGGCCGTGGCGTCGACGGCGTGGAGCTCCACGATGCTGCCCTCCCGGGCCGACGCCACCACCCGATCGAGGATCAGCCCCGAGTCCCCGTCCCGCCAGTCGGCCGGGTCGACGTCCCAGAGCACCACGTCCGTGTAGCCGACCGCGGCCACCTCCTCGAGCACCGCGTCGTCGTACTCGCCCATCGGCGGCCGCACGAAGCGGAGCTCGAGACCAGCGATGCGCTTCCAGAAGGCGCGGTCCTGGACGAGCCTCCGCCGGATCTCCGCCCGGGGCAGGCGGACGAGCCGCGCGTGATCCCACCCGTGGCTCCCCACCGAGTGTCCCTCGGTCGCCGTCCGGGCCGCCAGGTCGGGTCGGCGCTCGGCCCGGAACCCGTTCGGGAAGAAGGCGGCCTTGGCCCCATGGGCCTTCAACGTGTCGAGGATCCGCGTCCACGCCTCGGCGTCGTCGCAGTCGTCGAAGGTCAGCGCCACCCTCGCGCCCGTGTCCTCGACCCGCCGCCAGACGTTCATCCGACGCTCACGGACGGTAGCGGCGAACCGCCTGAACGCGCTAGGGGCACGCGGCCAGGTGGAGGTACTGCCGGCACTCGTCGTCGGTCAGCGAGCGCGTGAGCTCCGACCTGGCGATCTCGATCAGGTCGTCGACGTCGAGCGCCCAGACGCGGACGGTCCCATCCGGGCTCGCGGACGCGAGCTTCGAGCCGTCGGGGCTGAAGGCCAGATCCCAGACGCCCGTCTCGTGTCCGCTGAGCATCACCTCCTGCGCGCCGGAGGCGGGGTTCCACACTCGGACCGTACCGTCGGCGCTCGCCGTGGCGATGGCCGAGCCGTCAGGCGCGTAGGCGACATCGTTGACGGGCCCGGTGTGGCCCGTGAGGGTCAAGACCTTCTTCCCGGTATCGAGATGTCAGACCCCAGCGGTGCCGAAGACGGCGGCGGTGGCGATGCGGCTCCCGGCGGGCTCGAACGAGACGGCCTCGGCGTACGTCGTGATCGTCTCGACGGCGCGGCCGGACTTCCGGTCCCAGATGGTCACGGTTTCGAGTCCCGGCACCCTGACCTCGAGCGGGATCGCCGCCGTGGCCAGCAGTCGGCCGTCGGGGCTGAAGCCGACCGCCGACACACGGAACTCGCGGTCGTGGGGAAGCGACGTCACGGAGGCGCCGGAGCGATCGACGATGGTCGCCGCACCGCCGAACCCGACGGCGGCCAGGACGCGACCGTCCGGGCTCCAGGCAAGGTCCTCGACGCCGTCGCCGGCCTCAACGCTGAAGGCCCGCTCGCCCGTCTCGGCATCCCACACGGCCGCCGTGGGGCCCGGGGTCGCGATCAGGCGTCCGTCCGGGCTCGCCGCGATGGCGATCACTGCCTGCGGCGACGGGGCCCGGTTCCCCGATCGTCTGGGTCCTCTCGCCGCTCTCCGCGTCCCACAGCGTCACGGAGCCGTCCCCGCCTTCGGGCGCCCCTTCCCCGTTGGCGCTGCGGTGTCGGAGGGCGATCCGAGGACGGGGCACCGTGCCGGGATCGAGGTCGTCGCGGCGCTGAAGGAACGCTCACCGTGCGCTCATCGGGGGCTCAGACGGCCGTG
The DNA here is from genome assembly GCA_036260395.1 of Actinomycetota bacterium. Classification (GTDB taxonomy): domain Bacteria; phylum Actinomycetota; class UBA4738; order UBA4738; family CALAEC01; genus DASZZY01. The sequence continues at coordinate 458 of DASZZY010000181.1, read as the reverse complement.
CGACCCTAGGGGCACCGACGAAGGAGGAGCGATGTCCAGCAATCCGATCAGACGCCGCCTGTTGCTCGCCCCGCTCGCCGTGGCCACCGTCCTCGGCCTGGCGGCGATAGGGGCAGCCGCCGCGAACGCCGGCGCACCGACATGCTTCGGACGGGCGGCCACCATGGTAGGTAGCGCGGGAAACGACGAGATCGACGGCACGGCCGGGGCGGACGTCATCGTGGCCAAGGGCGGCAACGACGAGGTCGACGGGCACGGCGGAAAGGACCGCATCTGCGGGGGTGCGGGCGCCGATGACCTGAGCGGCGACGCCGGCGTCGATCGCGTGGCCGGTGGCCGCGGGAACGACGAGCTGGACGGCAACGGCAGCAACGACATCCTGCGCGGCGGCCGTGGCTTCGACGACATCGACGGCGGAGCGGGGACCGACACGTGCTCCGGCGGCGAAAGCATCGATC
>DASZZY010000180.1:0-12891 GCA_036260395.1 Actinomycetota bacterium | reverse complement strand
CGGACTCCGAGGTGGAGCACCGCGACGTGGACGGCGAGCTGGTCACGTTCCGGTACCCGCTCTCGGACGGCTCCGGCCACGTCGACGTGGCCACCACGAGGGTCGAGACGATGCTGGGGGACACCGGCGTGGCGGTCCATCCCGACGACGACCGCTACCGCGACCTGCTCGGCCGCACCGTTCGCCACCCGTTCACGGGCGAGGACCTGCCGATCGTGGCGGACGCGGCCGTGGACCCGGCGTTCGGGACCGGCGCGGTCAAGGTCACCCCGGCACACGACCCCACGGACTTCGACATCGCCGAGCGGACCGGCCTGCCGGCGATCTCGAAGTCCGTGGGGTCGTGCGCCGGGGTGACCTTCACGGCGCCGGTCCCGAACGCCGGATCCACGACGGCATCCTCCACGATCGGCAGGTCCTGGCCGGTGAACGGGTGGCGGACGGTGCGGCCGAGCAGGTCGCGGTAGCGCTCGTCGTCGGGCTGGACCGCCACGCCGGTATCCCCCAGCATCGTCTCGACCCTGGTGGTGGCCACGTCGACGTGGCCGGAGCCGTCCGAGAGCGGGTACCGGAACGTGACCAGCTCGCCGTCCACGTCGCGGTGCTCCACCTCGGAGTCCGACAGCGCGGTGCGGTCCGTCGGGCACCAGTTGATGATCCGCTCGCCCCGGTAGATCAGGCCGTCCTCGTACATCCTGACGAACGCCACGCGGACGGCCCGGGACAGCCCCTCGTCCATCGTGAACCGCAGCCGGTCCCAGTCGCAGGAGTTCCCCAGGCGCTTCATCTGCTCGACGATCGTGTTGCCGGATTCCTCCTTCCAGGCCCACACCCGCTCGAGGAAGCGCTCGCGTCCCAGGGCCCGGGGGTCGATCCCCTGCTCGCGGAGCTGGCGCTCCACCACGACCTGGGTGGCGATCCCGGCATGGTCGGTCCCCGGCAGCCACAGGGCCTCGTAGCCCTGCATGCGCTTCCGGCGCGTGACGACGTCCTGGAGCGTGTGATCCAGGGCGTGGCCGATGTGGAGGGCCCCGGTGACGTTCGGCGGCGGGAGCACGATGCAGAACGGCGTCCGCCCCGACGGCTTCCCCCGGAAGTACCCGCGCTCGGTCCACGTGGCGTACCAGCGGTCCTCGACGCCGGTGGGGTCGTAGGCCTTCGGGAGGTCGGTGCGCGGCTCGGCCATGGACAGCGAGTGTAGCGGGGGGCGTGGCGGCCGACGCTAGTCGACGCTCGCCATGGCCAGGAAGGAACCGGCGGCCACCGCCACGCCGAGCAGCACGGCCGCCAGGCACGCCGCCCAGCGGAGCCCCGTGCGACGCCCTGAGCCGACCGCCGCCAGGGCTGCCAATCCCCCAGCCAGCATCAGGAAGAGGCCGATCGAGAACAGCCCGATCAAGCCCAGCATCATCAGTGCTCCCGTCGCGGCCCACAGGGCCGCCGTGGCGGGCGGCCGCTCGACCACCGTGCCGGCAATCGCCATCAGCGCGACGGCCGTCAGCGACGACACCACGAACAGCGGCCTCGCCGTCAGGAGGGAGTCGCCCTGACCACGGATGGTGGCCGCGTACCAGAACGCCGTTCCGGCCACGCTGGCAGCGGCGGCCAGACCGAGGAACAGGACCTCGCCGCGGGAGGCGGCGCGGGGGGCGGACCTAGGCGGAGCGCTCGCGGCGGGCCCGGGTCGGCTGGCGGGCCTGCTCACCCTTCGGGACCAGGGTGGGGTTGACGCCCTGGAGCACCACGTTCTTGTCGACCACGCACTTATGGACGTCCTTGCGGGACGGAAGGTCGTACATGACGCCCAGGAGGACCTCCTCCATGATGGCCCGCAGGCCGCGGGCGCCGGTCCCCCGCAGCATGGACTGGTCCGCGATGGACTCCAGCGCGTCGTCGCTGAACGCCAGCTCCACGCCGTCGAACTCGAAGAACTTCTTGTACTGCTTGATCAGGGCGTTCTTGGGCTTCGTCAGGATGTCGATCAGCGCCGAGCGGTCGAGGTTGTGGACGTACGTCATGACCGGCAGGCGGCCGACGAACTCCGGGATCAACCCGTACTTCAGGAGGTCCTCGGGCAGCGCGTGGCTGAGGATCTCGCCGAGGTCCTTCTCCTCGGTCCGCCGCACGTCGGCCCCGAACCCCACGCCCTTCCGCCCGATCCGGCCCTCGATGATCTTCTCGAGCCCCGAGAACGACCCGCCGCAGATGAACAGGACGTTGGTGGTGTCGATCTGGATGAACTCCTGGTGGGGGTGCTTGCGCCCGCCCTGGGGCGGGACGCTGGCGGTGGTGCCCTCCAGGATCTTGAGGAGCGCCTGCTGGACGCCCTCGCCCGAGACGTCCCGGGTGATCGAGGGGTTCTCGGACTTCCGGGCGATCTTGTCGACCTCGTCGATGTAGATGATCCCGGTCTCGGCCCGCTTGACGTCGTAGTCCGCGGCCTGGATGAGCTTGAGGAGGATGTTCTCCACGTCCTCGCCGACGTAGCCCGCCTCGGTCAGCGCCGTGGCGTCGGCGATGGCGAACGGCACGTTGAGCATCCGGGCCAGCGTCTGGGCCAGCAGCGTCTTGCCGCACCCGGTCGGCCCCAGCAGGAGGATGTTCGACTTCTGGAGCTCGACGTCGTCGGTGGGCCCGACCTGGATCCGCTTGTAGTGGTTGTAGACCGCCACCGACAGGACCTTCTTGGCCTGCTCCTGGCCGATGACGTAGTCGTTGAGGAAGTCGTAGATCTGCCGCGGCTTGGGGAGCTCCTCGAGCTTCAGCTCGGAGGTCTCGGACAGCTCCTCCTCGATGATCTCGTTACAGAGGTCGATGCACTCGTCGCAGATGTACACGCCGGGGCCGGCGATGAGCTTCTTGACCTGCTTCTGGCTCTTCCCGCAGAACGAGCACTTCAGCAGGTCCGAATCTCCGAACTTCCCCACGGCTCCCCCCGCTCGCTCGGTCCCGACGCCGGTATCTTATCCCCTGCCGTCGCCCGCGGCGGCAAGCTGCGTCTGGAGCTTCCGCGACGAGATCACCTCGTCGATGATCCCGTACTCCTTCGACTGCTCCGCCGTCATGATGAAGTCCCGGTCGGTGTCCTTCTTCACCTTCTCCAGCTGCTGGCCGGTGTGCTCGGCGAGGATCTGGTCGAGCAGGCTGCGGTACCGCAGGATCTCCTTGGCCTGGATCTCGATGTCGACGGCCTGGCCGCCGGCCTGACCGTGCGGCTGGTGGATGAGCACGCGCGAATGCGGGAGCGCGTAGCGCTTGCCCCTCGTGCCCGCCGCGAGGAGCACCGCGGCCGCCGAGGCGGCCTGGCCCATGCAGATCGTGGACACGTCGGGCTTGATGTACTGCATGGTGTCGTAGATGGCGAACAGCGACGTGATGTCGCCGCCGGGGGAGTTGATGTAGATGTTGACGTCCTTGTCGGGCTCCTCGGACTCCAGGTGAAGCAGCTGGGCCATCACGAGGTTGGCCACCTGGTCGTCGATGGGGGTGCCGAGGAAGACGATGCGCTCCTTGAGCAGGCGGGAGTAGATGTCGAACGACCGCTCACCCCGGTTCGTCTGCTCGATCACGATCGGAACCAGGTAGTTCTCCATCAATCCGTCCCTTCGCTCGGAGTGGGGTTTCCCTCGTCGACCACCTCGGCGTGCTCGACGACCACGCCGAGGGCTTTCTCCCGGATGATATCACCGGCCAGGGACGTGATCTGACCGGACCGCTCCAGCGTCCGCCGCACGTCCTTGGCGCTCCGGCCGACGTCGCGGGCGATGGCCTCCACCGCTCCGTTCAGCTCCTGGTCGGAGATCGCGAGCTGCTCCGCCCGGGCCACGGCCTCGAGCGCCAGATCGGCCTTCACGGCGCGCGTGGCGTGGGCCCTGGCGTCCGAGCGGAACCGGAGCTCGTCGACGTCCGACTGCCGGAGGACCGCCTCCAGCGTGGTCCCCTGCTGCTCGGCCCGGGCCCTGGCGCTCTCCACCCGCCGCTCGGTCTCGTGGTCCAGCAGGCGCTCGGGGAGCTCGACGTCCACCTTCTCGATCAGGGCCTGGAGCGCCAGGTCGCGCACCGCCGCGTCGGCCTGGACGCCCTTCAGCGTCCGCACCTTCTCCCGGATGTCGTTCCGCAGCTCCTCGAGGCTGTCGAACTCCGAGGCGGTCCTGGCGAAGTCGTCGTCGAGCGGCGGAAGCCGCTTGGCCTTCACGTCTTTGACGATCACCGAGAACGACAGCTCCTGCCCGGCCCGGTCCCCGAACCGCTCCGGCAGGGTGGCGTTCAGCTTGAGGATGTCGCCGCGTCGCTTGCCCTCCAGCTCCCGGTCGAGCTCGGGGACCAGCGCCTCGCTGCCCACCTCGTACATCACGTCCTGGCCCGAGGCCTCGGGGATCTCCTGCTCGTGCACGTAGCCCCGGATGTCCGCGAGGACGAAGTCGCCGCGGGCCGCCGGCCGCCCGACGACCTCGAGCTCGGCGAACCGGTCCCGGAGCCGGTCCAGCTGCTCGTCGACCTCCCGCTCCGAGACCTCGACGGGCGGTCGCGTGATCGTGAGGCCCTTGTAGTCGGCGTCCTCGAACGACAGCCGGGGCCGGACGTCGACCGTCGCCGTGAACCGGAGGCCGCTGCCCTCGACGTCCCCGACGTCGAGGTCGTCGAACTCCGGGTCGTCGATCGGCGCCAGATCGTGGTCGCGGAGGGCCCGGGCGTAGAACTCCGGGAGGGCGTGCTCGAGGAACTCCCGGAGGATGGTGTCGCGGCCGACCTGGGCCTCGACGATCTTCCGGGGCGCCTTGCCCTTCCGGAAGCCGGGGACGTTGATCGATCCGGCGAGGTGGCGGTACGCGAGGTCGAGGATCGGGCGGGCCTCGGCCGCCGAGACGTCCACCGAGAGGCGGACGCGGTGCTTGTCGACGTTCTCGAGGTTGGTCTGCATGGCGTCGGTGGGCGGTCCGCCGATTATAGGAGAGGGGCTCCGGGGGTCCGGCCGCTAGGAGCGGCGGCGGAACCGGGACCGGCGCGCTTGCTCCTCAGCGTCCCGCTCCGTCGCTTCCCGCACCCGCCGGTCGAGCCCCGCGACCGCCGCGGTGATCGGCGCGAGGTCGATGGCCCGCACTTCGTCGCGGAGCCGCTGCACGAGGGATTCAACTCGGTCCTCCAGAGGACCGATGCGGGCCTCGAGCAGCGACGCGACGTCCTTCCCGAGGCCCTTCTCCGCGTTGTCCAGCCGCCGTTCGAGCGCCCGGATCTCCTGGGCCAGCCGAGGCGCCATCCGCGGCTTCCCGAAGGTGGAAACGACCTTCGATAGGCGATCCAGCTCCCCGCGCATGCCGGCCACCGCGCGCTCGAACTTCTTCTGCATCCGGATGGCATCCTGGAGGTCGCGCGCCTCGGGACGCCCGGTCATCGCCGCCCGCAGGTCGCCGCGGAACCCCTCCACCGCCGCCGAAAGGGCTCGGTCCAGCTCCGGCCGGAACAAGGCCTCCACTCGATCGGTCATCGCGCGATCCGCTCCCGCGAGCGACGCCACCACCGCTGCGCTCGCCCGTTCCTCGACGGAGGACATCCTTCTCGAGACCTCGTCGCTGACGGCGCCGACCCGCTGTGCCAATGCCGCCTGCACCTTCTGGAGTCGCTCGCCGACCGACCGCTCGACGGCGGTCACCGCCGCGACCGAGGTGGCCGCCGACTCCTCGAGACGGCGCATCATCGCCCCCAGCCTCGCGAGGCCGTTCTCGACCCGATCGCGGTCGGGGATCCGTTCGAGCAGGGCGGCTTCCAGCTCGGAGCGGGATCCCAGGCCCGCCACCGTGCCCGCGAGCTCCTCGAGCTGGGCGCCCAGGTCCGCCAGCGCCCGCTCCGTGCTCTGTCGTTCCGGCACGGAGGACGCCACCGTTTCCACCAGCTCGCCCAGCCGCTCTCCCGCTTCGCGGATACGGCGATCGAGCTCCGAGGCGACCACCGACTGCGCTTGCCCCGCCTCCTCCAGCCCCGTGCGGACGGACGCGGCGACGTCGGAGATCCGGGCGTCCAATCCGGCGAGGCGGTCCGCGGCTTCCCGCGCCACGGCGGTGTCCTTCTCCTGGAGCGCCGAGAGCGCCGAGCGAAGCTCGCCGTGAACCCCGTCGATCGCCCCGCGAACCTCGGCTTCGACGCCCCGAACCTGATCCGGGATGGCCCCCATCGCCGCTTCCGTTCGCGAGGAGATCCCGTCCAGGCGACGTGAGAGTTCCTCGACGATGTCCTCCATCCGGGCCGGGAGCGCTACGCCCAGCCGCTCCACGCCGCTCGCCAGCCCAGCGATCCTCTCGGTCACGGCTGCCTCCAGGCGGGCAAGCGCCTCTCCGTCGACCCGCCGCTGCTCGGCCAGCTGATCGAGCCGGGTCTCCAGCCCTTCGAGGCGCGGGATCTTCGCGGAGACCCGTTCCTCGATCCTCTCGACGAGGACGCGGAGCTGGCGGTCGAGCTCCTCCGCGACCGCACCGAGGCCGCGCTCGATCGCCGCGATCCGGGCCTGATTCCGCTCCGCCAGCCGGGACTCCATCTGGGCGAGTCCCATCTCAAGCTGCTCCCTCGTCGCGACTTCGGCGACGATCTCTTGGATCCGCCCGGGCAGCGAGGCCCGCTCCTCCTCGATCTCGGTCGCTAGTCGAGCAAACTGCTCCCCGATCCCGGCCTCGAGCCGGGCCATCCGGTCGTGGAAGGATTGCGCCTCGCCGGGGACCCGCTCGGCCACCTCGTCGAGCTTCGCCTCGATGCCCTCGAGGCTGGGGATCTTGCCGGAGATGGTCTGCTCCAGGCCCTCGGCCAGGCCTCGGAGCTGGCGGTCGACCTCGTCCCTCAGGCGGTCGAGCCCACCTTCGATCGCCATGCCGCGGGCCTGGTCGACCTCGGCCAGACGCGAATCCATGGCCCCCAACCGCTCCTCGAGCTGATCGCGGTTGGGCATCGAAGCCATCAGCGAGCGGAGCTCCTCGAGGGACGCGGTGGACTGGCCGCGGATCTCTTCCGCTCGCTCGTGGAACGTGGCGACCGCCCGCTCGAGCTCCTCCCGCGTGGCCAAGTCCCGGGTGCGATCGCCGGACGCCAGCTCGGACAGGGCCCATTCCAGCTTTTCGAGGCGCTCCCCCATCTCGGCGCGCTCGGCATCCAGTTCCTCCACCAGCCGCGCGATGTCCTGCCTGAACGCCCGCTGCACCCCCTGCTGCACCGAGGTCCCCAGGCGCGTCAGCGCCCTCCCGAGTGATTCCGCCAGGGCTCGCGTTCCTGCCGCGGTCGCCTCGTCGACGCGCTCGATGACCGCAGCCGTGATCCGGGCCTCCAGCTCCGGGATCGCGGCCCAGGACAGGTCGAGGTCGGGCGGCCCGCCATAGAGGCGCGGAGCATGGGCGGCGGACGTCCTCGCCCCGCGGCTCGCGCCGCCCCGCGCCCTGGGCGGCGGCGCCGCCTCACGCCCGGTGACCTGGCCCTGCGGCTCCGTCAAGGCGAACTCCTCCGCCCATACGCGGGACCCCAGCTCCTGCGGCTTAACCGGCGGGAGATCCTCCCACCTGGCCAAGAAGCCGGTGGCCTTGGGCGCGGGGTCCTCAGGCCGGTCCTCCGGCCGGTCCTCAGGCCGGTCGACGGGTTCCGGACCAGGCTCGGCCGGCGCAACTCGTGGGGTGGCTTCGTCGGGCATCTAGGTGCGGAATCGTACACATTCCGGCTCAACGGTGGGGGCGAGCGACCCACCCGCCACGGGGCACGCGCCACGAGGGCCGGACCGGCAGCGAGGCCCCGCTCCGGATCAGGAAGCGCGGAGGGACTCGGCGCGGCGGGACGTCGCCACGTCGGCCAGGCGGCGGGGCCGGGGGGCCGGCGCGGGACGGCGCCGGGATGCCGGGCGCGCGGGACGGTCGGCCGACCGCCGGGACGCCGCCACGATCAGCGCCACGCCCCCCGCCACGGAGGCCAGCGCCGCCGCCAGCAGGAGGTAGACCATCGCGGGGACCGGCGCGAGGCCCAGGAGCATCATGAGGGCCAGGACGAGGAGCGCCCAGATCCCCAGCCCGCTCCCGAGCGCCGCCAGGAACACCCCGACCTGTCGGAGCCCGATCCGCCGCTCGCCCAGGCCGTCGAAGGCGGCGCCGGCCGCGGCCACCAGGACGGCCCCGCCGAGCGCGATGGGACGTCCGGCCACGCCGGCCACGATCAGCAGCACGCCGGCGACGGCCGCGAGGATCGCGGCTCCCCGCAGCCGTGTCGGCTCGATCACGCGAAACGCCATCTCTCTTCCCCTCCCGCCATCGGCGGGCCACATCGCAACGAGCCCCGTCCTACCCGACCGAGGCGAGCATCAAACGGGTCGGGGCGGGCGGATTCGAACCGCCGACCTCGTGCTCCCAAAGCACGCGCGCTGCCAGGCTGCGCTACGCCCCGCTGACCTGGGATTCTAGGGTCCCGCGCTGGTACAGTGAGGATCGAGCGCGGGTGTAGCTCAATGGTAGAGCTCCAGCCTTCCAAGCTGGTGACGGGGGTTCGATTCCCCTCACCCGCTCCAAACCCACACGGCTTGAGCCCCCGAGGGCCGGTGCTAGAATACGCCGACCTCAGGCTCGCGAAGGGGAAGGATTCCGAGTGCCTGGACCGCGGCGTGGAGCGCTTCCGTTGGCCTTGCTCGTGATCGCCGTGCTGGCGACAGGCATCGTGTTCGCGGTCATCCGGCAGCCCGGGGGCCCCGGCCGGGCCCAGCCCTCCCCCACCGTTCCCACGATGCCCACCGAGCCGACGCCCACCGAGCCCACGCCAACCGAGGAGCCGACGCCGACCAAGGAACCCACGCCCACCGAGGAGCCGACCGTGGAGCCCACCGAGGAGCCGGGGCCCCCGGACGACGGCGTGGTCGGTGGGGTGCCGCCCGGCGGCGTCCCTCTGGCGGAGACCGGCGGCCCGGTGCTCCCGTGGCTGGCCGGGGGCTCACTCCTCATCGGGCTCGCGGCCGCCCTGTGGCGGTACTCGCGGGCCCGGTAGGCGGCCCTCTCCTCAGGCGCTGTCCCAGTCCACCGCGATCACCGCGGGGTTCGACCGGTCGGCCTTGATCGGGACGGTGTCGCCCTGCTCGAGCTGGTCGAGCCGCTCCGGCGGGATCCCGGTCCTCGCCGGTCCCTGCATCGGTGGCTGCCCGTCGACCTGGATGAACAGCAGGAGGTCGTAGACCCGCCGCCCCTCGGCGTCCACCTGGCCGGTGTCCTGGGCCTGGAGCACGGTCGCCTTCCCGGGGATGCCCTCGGCCAGGACGCGGGCCTTGACCTCGTCCGAGTCCCCGGAGGCCGTGGGGGCGGCCGGGGCCGCCATCGGTGCCCCGAACGTCGACACCCCGGCCATCGTGCCGGGCCCGCCCATCATCCCGCCCGGCGACTGCCACTCGATCACGACGTTGTTGGGGTCGGCGGGGTCGACCTTGACCGGCAGCGGCATCCCGCTGGAGAGCCGCCCGAGCGCGATCAGCGGCACGTACTCCTTGACCGTGACCTGGTACGGCCCCTGCACGGGGGTGGTGACCTCCAGGGTCAGCTCCACCTGGGGCTGCTCGTTGAGGTACACGCCGGTCTGGGTCATCGACACGATCCGCGCCTGGCCCGCGAGGCCGTGGGTGCGGATCCGCTGGGCCTCGGCGTACCGCCGCCCCCACCGGCGGGCCCAGAGCAGCAACAGGAGCGCCACGCCACCGAGGATGGCGGCCGTCAGGTAGAACCCCGACCGCAGCAGCGGGCTCTGGAACCCGATGACCGCGAACACGCCGGCCAGCACGAGCTCGAAGATCGCGGTGATGTACAGCCACCTCGCGGGCCGGCCGCTCCAGGTCGGCGCGGTGAACATGCCCATGGAACCCTCCTCTCCCCGTCCGATGCGCCGGCGCACTATGCCGCGCGGGCGTGAGCAGGTCAAGCGAGCGTCCGAGGCGGCGCCGCCTCACAGGCTGGCGCTGAACGTGTCGCAGTCCCGCAGCTCGCCGTCCGCGAACCCCTCACGGAACCACTCGACCCGCTGCGCCGAGGAGCCATGCGTCCAGCTCTCCGGGTTGACCTCCTGGCCGGCGGAGCGCTGGATGCGGTCGTCGCCGACCGCCGCGGCGGCGGCCAGACCCTCCTCCAGGTCACCCGGCTCCAGCAGGTTCTCCTGCGCGGCCGTGTTCGCCCATACGCCCGCGTAGCAGTCGGCCTGGAGCTCCAGCCTCACGGAGAGCTCGTTGGCCTCGCGCGGAAACCGCTGCTGCTCCCGCCGGACGCGCTCCTCCGTCCCGAGCAGCGTCTGGACGTGATGACCGAACTCGTGGGCGATGACGTACGCCTGGGCGAAGTCGCCGGGAGCGCCGAAGCGGTCCCGGAGCTCCCGGAAGAACCCCAGGTCCAGGTACACCATCCGATCGGCTGGGCAGTAGAACGGGCCGGTCTGCGAGGAGGCGAGCCCGCAACCCGTCTCGGTGGAGTCCTCGAAGATCACCAGGTCCGTCTCCTGGTACGTCCGTCCGAGGTCTCGGAACAGGTCCACCCACTCCAGCTGGACGTCCTCGACCACGAACCCCAGGAAGTCCACCAGCTGAGCGTCGGCATCCGTGCCCGCCTGGCGACCCGACTCGCCCGACCCACGGAGGACGCCGGAGAAGAACAGGACCGCGATGACGATCCCCACGAGGAGGAGCGCTCCGAGGCTGAAGCCGCTGCGGCCTCGCCGCGACGGTAAGCCGAACCCGCCACCGAACCCGCCACCGAGCCCGCCGAACCGCGGCCGGCCACCGAACCCGCCCAGCGACCGTCCCCGGCGGTCCTGGATCATGGACCGCCCGCGTCCCCTCCTCCAGCGCACGGACACTCTCTTTCCCCTGGCCGGCGCAGCCATTCCCGGTTGCCGCAGCCGACGTCACCGCGCGATCACGCGGGTACCATGGAGGCGAGCGCCGGTAGCTCAGGGGACAGAGCGGCTGCCTTCTAAGCAGCGGGTCGGGGGTTCGAATCCCTCCCGGCGCACCGGGTCAGGCCGGGACGGGCTCCGCTTCCCGAGACGGCTCGCGATCCGCGGCGGGCAGCATCACGGCCATCGTCAGCACCCCGTCGCGCAGCGACGCCTCGATCCGGCCGCCGTGGGCGTCGACGACGCGGCGCACGATGTGGAGGCCGAGCCCGACGCCCGACACGGTCCTCTCGCGAGGCCCGCTCATCCGCACGAACGGAAGGAAGAGCCGCTCGAGGTCTGCGGGGTCCAGCCATGGGGCCTCGTTCGAGACCTTCAGGGTCATCTCGCCGGCACGGTCGTGGCCCCGGATGCGGATCCGCGTCCGGGCGGGCGCGTACTTCACGGCGTTCCCGACCAGGTTGGAGATCACCAGGTACAGGCCCTCCCGGGCCATGCGCGGGTGCAGCTCCCGGTCCACCTCCACCTCGATGAGCGGCCGCTCGCCGTTCAGGACCACCGCCGACTCCGTCTCCGCCTCGACCTGCCGCACGATCTGCTCGAGCGACGCCCCGGCCTCACCATCGGCCGGCTGAAGCCGCTCCAGCGTGAGGATGTTCTCGATCAAGTGGCGGAGGCGGCCGGCCTGGGTCTGGATCCGCGCCAGGAACTCCTCGACGTCCGCCGTGTCGAGCTGATCCCGCTCCCGCTGCAGCAGGTCGGAGAACCCGACGATGGCCGTCAGCGGCGTCCGGAACTCGTGCGACACGATGCCGAACAGCTCCTCCTTGAACCGCTGGGTCTCCTCCAGCTGGGCGACGACCGCGCGCTCGCCCTCGTAGAGCCGGCGGTAGTAGTGCTCGGACACGCTGCGGAGGTCCTCGTTCCGCCGCCAGAACACGAGCATGGCCACGCTCGCGGCCAGCACGAACGCGCCGTGGACACCCGCCCAGGTCCAGGGGGCCCGGATGGCAGCGGGGTGGTTGTAGACGGCGCCCGGGTCCCACACGCCCACCGTGCCGTGATGGACGACGACGAAAGCGATCGCCACGCAGAACGCCACCCAGTCCTGGTACAGCGTGATGATCCCCACGAACACGAAGAACGCGAAGTGGGCCTCGATGGTGCCGCCGGAGAAGTGCACCCCGATGGCGGCCACCAGCATCAGGCCCACGGTGGCGATCGAGGCCCGCAGCCTCCGCGGGAGCCGGGCCCACGCCCCCGTCACCGCGGCGCCGGCGACCACCGCGCCCTCCAACACCGAGTGGACGACACCGTGGCCCCGCAGGACGCCGAACACCGGGAGCGCCACGCCGGCGAGCGCGAGCAGCACGAGCACGAGACGGTGGCGCTGCCGCCACGTCGCCTCCGGGAGCGCGTCTCCCTTCGGGAGGAGCCGACGCACACCCGTCACGGCAGCCGAAAGCTTCATGTCACCGCTAGCTTCGGCGCCTCGGTGCTTGAACTCCATAGCCCGCGATGAGCAGATCGCTTGTCGGCCATCCGGCGGACGGCCGCGAGGCGTGCGTGGAGCGATCCGTCCCGCGGGCGCGAGCGGGAGGGTCAGTCGCGGGTGTTACGGTAGTCGATGACCGCGGTGCGCAGGTCCGTCATGTCCGCCAGCCCCCACTTCCCGCCGACCCGGCCCCAGCCGGTCCGGGTCCCCGACGCCCCACCGAACGGCTCCAGGGCCTCCCAGTAGTCGGTGGTGTCGTTCACCACGACGTTGCCGGCTCGGAGCCGGTCGACGAACGTGAACGCCCGCTTGAGGCTCGAGGTGAACACGGCGGCCTGGAGCCCCAGGTGCGAGTCGTTGGCCAGGCGGATGGCCTCCTCGTCGTCGCGGAACGTCGTCACCGGTACCACCGGCCCGAACGACTCGTCCCGGAACAGCAGCGTCTCGGTGCCCACCCGGTCGACCACGGTGAGCTCGTAGTACAGGTCCGTGGGGAACCCGTCGGCCCGGCGGCCGCCGAC
>DASZZY010000179.1:0-5576 GCA_036260395.1 Actinomycetota bacterium | reverse complement strand
GGCCCCCGGGGGGTGCCCGGGGGCCGGGGAAAGGGGGTGGAGGGGACTATGGTCCGCCTCCGCGCTCATCCTACCCCCTTTTCGGTGATGTCAACCACTTCGCCCGGGAATTTCCGAGGCCGCCGCGTCGGCGGCCGGCGGTAGTATCCCGCCCGTGCTCGCCGAGCTGCACATCTCCGGCCTCGGTGTGATCGACGACGTCGATGTGGAGCTGGCGCCGGGGCTGAACGTCCTGACCGGCGAGACCGGCGCCGGCAAGACCATGGTCACGGTGGGACTCAGCCTGGCCCTCGGGGCGCGGGCCCGCACCGGCCTCGTCCGGGCCCGTGCCTCGAGGGCCCGGGTCGAGGCCCGGTTCGCCGTCGCCGACCGCGCCTCCGTGGCCGAGTGGGCGGAGGACGGCGAGCTCGTCCTGGCTCGCGCCGTGGGCCGCGACGGCCGCTCCTCGGCGCGGGCCGGCGGCCAGCTGTGCCCGGTGGGGACGCTGGCGGAGCTCGGACGGGAGCTCGTCGAGATGCACGGGCAGCACCAGACCCAGCGGCTGCTCTCCCCGGCGGCCCAGCTCAGTTTCCTCGACCGCTTCGCGGGCCCAGACCAGCTGGAACGGGTCGGCCGGTACCGGGACGTACATGCCCGGCTGCGCAGGGCCGAGGCGGCGCTGGCCCGGCTCGACGAGGAGGCCCGCGAGCGGGAGCGGGAGAAGGACCTCCTGCGGTACCAGGTCGCCGAGATCGAGGCGGCCCACCTCCGCGACGGTGAGGTCGCCGAGCTCGAGGACGAACAGGCCCGGCTGGCGCACGCCGAGCGCATCCGCGACCTGCTGGCCAGCGCGCGGGCGGCGCTCGGCGACGAGGGCGGAGCGCTCGAGGCGCTGGCGCGTGCCTCGGCTGCGGCACGGGAGGCCGCGGCCCTCGACCGGACCGCGGGCGAGGTCGCCGCGCGCCTGGGCTCGCTGGCCGCGGACGCGGACGACGTGGGCGCCGACCTCCGCGCCCGGGCCGATGCCGTCGAGCTCGATCCCGGCCGGCTGGAGGCCGTCCAGGAGCGGCTGGCGGCGATCGCGTCACTCCGGCGCAAGTACGGCGAGGGGGAACGGGCGATCCACGGGTACCTCGAGCGCGCCCGGACCCGGATGGAGGCCCTCGAGCGCTCCGGAGAGGAGCGGGACGAGCTGGCCGCCGAGTCGTCGGCCCTCCGGTCCGAGGTCGCGGCGCTGGCGGAGGACCTCTCGGCCAGCCGCTCCGCGGCGGCCCCCCGGCTGGCGGACGCGCTGCGGGCCGAGCTCCACGACCTGGGGATGACGGGCGCGTCGGTCGAGGTGGCGCTGGAGCGCGCTCCGGCGGCGGGGCCGGATGGCGCCGAGGCCGCCGTCCTCCGATTCTCCGCTGGGGCCGGCCAGCCCCCGATGCCGCTCTCGGACGTGGCGTCCGGAGGCGAGCTGTCGCGGACCATGCTGGCGTGCCGGACCGTCCTGGCCGACCTCGACGAGGTGCCGACGCTCGTGTTCGACGAGGTCGACGCCGGGATCGGGGGCCGGGCCGGCGTGGCCGTCGGGCGCCGCCTCGCCCGGCTGGCGCGCCGGCGACAGGTCCTGGTCGTCACGCACCTCCCTCAGATCGCCTGCTTCGCCGACCGCCACTTCCGCGTGACGAAGGACGCAGGGACGGCGCGCGTGGCGGCCCTGGAGAGAGCCACCCGCGTGGAGGAGCTCACGCGCATGCTCTCGGGGGTCCCGACCCAGGAGGCCGCCGCCCACGCCGAGCAGCTCCTGGCCGAGGCGGCGCGGGAGAAGGCGTGATCCGGCCGCACCGGCGGACGGGCCGCTGGTCGCTGATCCTGATCGGGGCCCTGTGGGTGGCCACGTCCGCGGTGTGGGGCTCGGCGCTCCTCGTCGAGGGGGCCACCTCCGTGGGGGTCCGGCCGGCGGCCGTGGCCGCTGCTCGCCAGGACGGACCGCTGGAGGCAGATCCCGCGGCTCGGCGGCCCCAGCCGGGCGACCGGCTGCCGGTGTTCGCCCGGGGGGGCCCGGTGGAGCTTCGCGGCCTCTCGCCCGACGTCGTCGCCGTGGCGTTCCACGAGGCGTCCTTCGGTGACGCCGTGGACCTCCGTCCCGTCGGCCGCTGCGCCGTGTGCCGGAACCGGTGGAAGTTCAACCCGCCCCGGGGCGCTCGCGGCGGGCCGGCCTACATCGTGATGGACACCCGCGGGCGGGCCTCGGGCGCCACGTCAGCGGTGGACGCGGTCCTTCCGCGGGGGCGGACGGCCCTGGCGCCGGTCACGGGGACGGTCACGGAGGTCCGGCGCTACCGCCTGTACGGCCGGCACTGGGACGTCCGGGTCGAGATCCGGCCGGCGGCCGCGCCCCGACGCCGGGTCGTGATGCTCCACCTCGAGGGGGTTACGCTGGTCCCGGGCGAGCGCGTGGAGGCGTCCGTGACCCGGATCGGCACGGCGCGCCGATTCGCGTTCGAGTCCCAGGTGGACCGGTACGTGGACGGGGACGTGCCCCACGTCCACATGGAGGTGAAGCGGGCTGCGACTGGCCGCCAGAGGCAGCGCTCGAAGGGTTAGGCGGGCCACGTCGACGGCCCGCGTCGACGGCAGGACGAAGCGCCTGCTGACCCGCATCCAGCCCGGCGACATCGCCGTCATCGACCACGAGGACCTGGACCGCGTGGCCGCGGAGGGGCTGGTCGCCCGCGGCGTGGGCGCGGTGGTCAACGCCTCCCCCTCCATCACCGGCCGGTACCCGAACCTGGGCCCCCTCCTGCTGGTCCAGGCCGGCATCCCGCTGTTGGACGGGGTCGGGCGGCTCCTCATGAGCAAGGTCCGCGAGGGCGACGACCTTCGGATCGAGGGCGACCGGGTGCTGCTCGACGGGCAGCTGGCGGGCGTCGGGATCCGCCAGTCGGAGGCCTCGGTGCTCTCGGCGATGGACGAGGCCCGGAAGCGGCTGGCGGGACAGTTCGACGCCTTCGCCCGGAACACGGTCGAGTACCTCCAGCGGGAGCGCGATCTCCTGTTCGGCGGGGAGGGGATGCCGGACCTCGACCTGGACCTCACGCACCGCCACGTGCTGGTCGTCGTGCGCGGGACGCGATACCGGGAGGACCTCGCAGCGCTCCGGGCGTACGTCCGCGACGTGAAGCCCGTGCTGGTGGGCGTCGACGGCGGCGCCGACGCGCTCCTCGAGCAGGGGTACCGTCCCGACCTCATCGTCGGCGACATGGACAGCGTCTCCGAGCGGGCGCTGCGGTCGGGGGCTGAGATCGTGCTCCACGCCTATCCGGGGGGGCACGCGCCGGGGCGGGCCCGCCTCGAGGAGCTGGACCTGCCGTTCAAGGTCATCGAGGGGGCCGGGACCAGCGAGGACATGGCCTACCTGCTGGGCCACGAGAAGGGCGCCGACCTGATCGTGGCGGTGGGCAGCCACGGCAACCTGCGGGAGTTCCTCGACAAGGGCCGGGGCGGCATGGCCAGCACGTTCCTGGTCCGCCTCCGGGTGGGGGAGATCTTGGTCGACGCCAAGGGCGTCTCCCGGATGTACCGGGGGAGCGTCCGCGGCCGCGACGTGGCGCTCCTCGTGGCCGCGGCGCTGTTCTCGATGGTGGCGGTGGTCGCGGTGTCACAGCCGCTGCAGCTCTTCCTCCGTCAGCTGCTGGAGATGGGGCGGCAGGTGCTGTTCCGGATCGGCGAGCTGTTCTAGCGCCGGCCGGTCGCGCCGCCGCCCGCCCTACAATGGCCGCACCGATGAGCGGCCGGCCGACCGACGTCGAGCGGTGATCTCCTTCCGCTTCCACCTCGTCTCGCTGGTCGCGGTGTTCCTGGCGCTGGGCCTGGGCGTCCTCTCCGGGACCACCGTGATCAACCGGGGGATCGTGACCCGGCTGGAGGAGCAGACCGCCGACCTCGAGAAGGGCAACGCCTCGCTCCGGGCGCGCGTCGACGAGCTCGAAGCCGATCTGGAGGTGTGGACGGATTTCGGGGAGCAGGTGGCCGGGTACCTGGTGGCCGACGAGCTCGCCGGGCGGGAGCTCCTCGTGCTGACCCAGGAGGGGACCGACGACGCCGCCGTCACCGCCGTCCAGCGGACGCTCGAGGACGCCGGGGCCCGGATCCTGACGCTGCTCTCGGTGAGCAACCGCATGTCGCTGCCGACCGAGGCCGACCGCCTCGACCTGGCCCAGGCGATCGGGGAGGATCCCGAGCAGGATCCCGAGCTGCTGAAGGCGGACGCGGCGAGGGAGCTCGCCGAGGACCTCTCGTCCGCCTCGCCCGGCCCCGAGGTCCTGCCCGAGCTCCTGGCCAGCGAGTTCGTCCTCAACCTGGGGCCGCAGCTCAGCGCCTCGGACGTCCGGAACCTGGGCGAGGCGGACGCGATCGTGGTGGTAGGGGGAGGGACGGAGCCCGCGGCGCCCCAGCCGGAGCGGTTCCTGGTCCCGTTCGTGGCCGCGGCCTCCACCGACGGGACGCCGGTGGCCGCCGCCGAGACCCTCGAGTCGGCCTACGAGTTCGTGACGCTGCTCCGGAGCGACGGGACGGTGGCGGAGCAGATCGTCACCCAGGACAACGTGAGCCAGGTCCCCGGGGAGATCGGGCTGGTGCTGGCCCTCGACGACCTCCTGACCACCGGCGAGAGCGGGCACTTCGGCGTCAAGAGCGGAGCCTCCGGTGTCATCCCGCCGCCCGAGCGGTGACCCCCGCGTGGCCGCGGTGATCGCCGCCCGGGACGAGGGCGGCCGCGTCGGCCTCACCGTAGCGGCGGTCCGATCGCTCGGGGTGGACCAGGTCGTCGTCGTGGCCGACGGCTCGGTCGACGGGACGGCCGAGGAGGCCCGGAGCGCCGGCGCCCGGGTCCTGGCCTCCCGGCGGCCGGCCGGCAAGGGCGCGGCGCTGGAGCGAGGGCTGTCGGCGGCGGCGGCCGACGTGTACTTGCTGGTGGACGGCGACGTCGGCGGCTCCGCCAGCGCCGCGGGCGCCCTGCTCGCCGAGGTGCTCGACGGACGGGCCGACCTGGCCATCGGCGTCCTGCCGCGCGACCCGAGGCACGGCGGGTTCCGGATCGTGAAGCGGCTCGCGGCGGGGGTGATCCGGCTGCTGTCCGGGTTCCGGTCCTCCGAGCCGCTGTCGGGCCAGCGGGCGGTCCGCCGCGAGCTCCTGGACGCCGTCCGGCCGCTGGCCGGCGGGTTCGGCGTAGAGGTCGCGATGACCGTGGACGCCGTCCGGGGCGGTTTCCGCGTCGTGGAGGTGCCGGTCCCCATGGACCACGCCCCGACCGGCCGCGACCTCGCGGGGTTCGCCCATCGCGCCCGCCAGGGGGTCGACCTCCTGCGCGCCGCCGCCCCGCGAGCGTTGGGAAGACGCTGGCCGCGGTCCTGATCGCCTTCGGCCTGGCCGTCGCCGCCGGCGCGGCCGGTGTGGCGGTCGCGGTCCGATGGGCGCCGCCCGGAACGATGCGGGGCAACTACGCGGGCCGCCCGGTGCCGGTCGTCCTGGGGATGGTCCTCGTCCCCGCCATCGTCCCGGCCAGCGTGGCGGCCGCCGTGGCCGGCGACCGCCTGGCGGCGGGCGCCGGG
>DASZZY010000178.1:0-7112 GCA_036260395.1 Actinomycetota bacterium | reverse complement strand
GCGGCGGCGAGGCGTTCGACGTCGAAGGCCTGGGGGTCGTCCAGGACCGGGGCCAGGCGGACCTCCAGGCCGGTCTCCTCAGCGATCCGGTGCCAGACGTAGGTCACGCTCGGGAAGTCCACGTCGGTGGAGACCACGTTGGCCGGCGCGCCCGGCCGCAGCCACCACGCCACCTGGGACAGCGCCTCGGTGAAGCTCGTGGCGATGGCCACGTTGTCCCGGGGGGCGCCCAGGAGCCGGGCCGCGGCGTCGCGGGCACCCTCGAGCACGGCGGTCTCCGCGTCCTCGTCGAAGCCGGTGGTCCCGCGCAGCGCGAGGTCGGCCTCGAACTCCTGCGCCGTCCGGAGGACGGGCTCGGGGACCAGCCCGATCGAGGCGGTGTTCAGGTACGTCAGCTCGCGGAGCAGGGGGAAGTCCCCGCGAGCGTCCGATGGGTGCCGCACCCGATCCCCTCTCGCTTGCCGGACCGTCGGACCGTAGTACAATCCGACAATCTTTGCAACGTGCCCGGGCGCCGGCGGAGGTCCGCCGGCCGGCGGAGCGCCGAGGGGGACGCGATGGAGGCCGGAGCGCGGACGCTGGGCAGGAGCATCGACTGGCGGAGCACGACCGAGCAGGTCGCGGCGGCGCTCCGCGAGGCGATCCTATCGGGCGAGATCCTTCCGGGCACGCCGCTGCGCGAGGTGCGGCTGGCCGGGACGATCGGCGTCTCGCGGAACACCGTCCGGGAGGCCACCCGCACGCTCGCCGCCGAGGGCCTGGTCCGCTACAAGCGCAACCGCGGCGTGGTGGTCACCGAGCTCTCGGACGAGGACGTCGACGAGCTCTACCAGGCCCGGGGGGTCCTCGAGTGGGCGGGGGCCGAGGCCCTCCGCTCCTCGCGGCGGGAGGCGGTCTTCGAGGCGCTGGGGCGCCTCGTCGACGACATCGAGGCGGCGTTCGCCCACGGCGACGTGGCGGGCGTCCTCGACGGGGACCGGCGGTTCCACGCCACGCTGGTGTCGGCGCTGGGGAACCCCCGGCTCGACCAGTGCTACGCCGGCCTCCAGCGCGAGCTGCGGCTGGCCCTGACGCTCACGGAGCGCTCCAGCGTCGAGCTGGGCCGGCAGCGCGACGACCACCGCGTCCTGCTCGAGGCCATCCGGCGCGGCACGGCCCGAGAGGCGCGGAAGGCGCTCGCCGAGCACCTGGCGACGGGCGTCTCGGAGCTCCACCGGCTCCGGGAGCTGGTGGTCCGCCTGCGGGGCGGGCGGTGAGGACCTCGAGCGCCCCCCTGGTCGGCGGGCAGTCCGCTGCCGCGCCCCTGCGGCGGGCGCTGGTCCGTCCGCCCCGACCCGAGGAGCTGGCGGCGTGGCGCGACTACGGCTGGCGGGCGGAGCCGGACCCCGTGAGGATCGCCGCCGAGCACGAGGCGTTCCGGGCCGTCCTGGCGGACGCCGGCGCCGAGGTGGTGGCCGGGGCGACCCCGGTCCCCGGCGACCCGGATGCGGTGTACGCGTGCGACCCGGCGCTGGTGACGGATCGCGGCGTGCTCCTGCTCCGCCCGGGCAAGGACGGCCGCCGCGCCGAGCCGCACGCCATGGCCGCCGACGTGCGGGCCGCCGGCGTCCCGGTGCTCGGCGCGATGGGCGCGCCCGCGGCCGCCGAGGGTGGCGACCTGCTGTGGCTGGACCGCGGCACGCTGCTCGTGGGGCGGTCCTACCGGACGAACGACCACGGGATCGGCTGGCTGCGGCGGACGCTCCCCGGCGTCGAGGTGCTGGCGTTCGACCTCCCGCACCTCCGCGGCCCAGGGGAGGTGCTGCACCTGCTATCGCTGATCAGCCTGCTCGACGCGGACCTGGCCGTCGGCTTCCTGCCGCTGCTGCCGGCGCGGCTCGTGGCGCTGCTGGAGGTGCGCGGCATCCGCATCGTGGAGGTGCCCGAGGAGGAGCTCGAGTCCGGCGGCCCCAACGTGCTGGCGCTGGCGCCGCGGGTCGCGGTGATGGTCGAGGGGAACCCCCGCACGCGGTCGCGGCTGGAGGCCGCGGGCGTCAACGTGCGGACGTACCCGGCGGAGGAGCTGGCCGGGAAGGGCCTGGGCGGCCCCACGTGCCTGGTCCTGCCGCTCCTGCGGGCGTCGTGACCGGTTCGCTGGCGCCCCGGGACGACTTCCCGATCCTGGAGCGGGTCACGTACCTCAACACCGCCTCGATCAGCCTCACGCCGATGCCGGTCCGGCGCGAGATCGACGAGTTCGAGCACGGCGTCGTGAGCCTGGGGACCATCAACCTCGACGACGCCGCGGAGGCCCGGGTCTACGACGGCGTCCGGGACACCGCGGCCAGTCTCCTCGGCTGCGCTCCCACGGACGTGGCGGTGGTGACCAGCGCCACCGAGGCACTCTGCCAGGTGGCCTGGTGGCTCCGGCCCGGCGAGGGCGCGAACGTGGTCTCGGTCGACCTGGAGTTCCCGAGCGTCACGTACCCGTGGCTCCGGCTCGCCCAGGACCTGGGGACCGACGTGCGGCTGGTCCGGGCGCTGGACGACCCGGCCTCGCTGTCGCTGGACGCCGTGGCCCGGGCGGTCGACGAGCGGACCGAGGTTCTGTGCATCAGCCACGTGCAGTACGCCACCGGGCACCGGCTGGACCCCGCCGCGCTGGCCGAGCTGGCCCACGCCCACGACGCGCTGCTGGTCCTCGACGCCACGCAGTCCGCGGGCGTCGTGCCCCTGGAGGTCCGGGCCACCGACCAGGACATCGTGATCGGCAGCTCCTACAAGTGGCTCACCGGCACGCCGGGGGCCGGGTTCTGCTACCTGCGGCCGGAGGTCGCGGAGCGCTTCTCGCCGCCCCTGGTCGGGTGGCGCACCACCGGGTCGGGGGGCATGTCGTTCGACGCCACCGAGATCACGCTGGCCGCCGGGGGGCGGCGGATGGAGTACGCCACGGTGGCGTACGGCTCGGGGATCGGGCTGGGCGCCGGGATCCGGTACCTGCTCGGCGTGGGTATCGGGGACATCCTCGAGCACGTCCTTGGCCTCGGCGACGCGTTGATCCGAGGCCTGCGCGACCTGGGGGCCGAGCTCGTCACTCCCGAGGCGCGCGAGGGCCGCGCCGGCATCGTCGCCGCGCGGTTCCCCGGACGCCGGGCGGAGGCGCTGGCCGCGCGCCTCGCGGCCCGAGGGGTGCACGTCGCGCCGCGCCTGGGCGCCCTCCGGTTCTCGCCACACCTCTACAACGACGAGCGCGACGTCGCCACGGCGCTCGACGAGCTGTCCGGCGCGCTGGCGGAGGCCGACTGAGCGGTGACCACGATCCTCGTCCTGCGGGAGGAGGAGATCCGCCGGGCCGCCACGCGGCGCGAGGCCCTCGAGGTGGTCCGCGAGGCCTTCGGGGCGCTGGCCCGCGGGGAGGCCCGGCTGCCTGACGTCATCTACATGGACATCCAGGAGTTCGACGGCGACGTGCACGTCAAGGGCGCCCACATGAAGGGCTCGCCGCACTTCTCGGTGAAGGTCGCGGGCGGCTGGTACGGGAACCCCGAGCGGGGGTTGCCGGTCGGCGGCGGGCTCGTCGCCGTGTTCAGCGCCGAGACCGGCGTCCCCGAGGCGCTGCTGCTCGACAACGGCTTCCTGACCGACCTGCGGACGGGAGCCGCGGGCGCGCTGGCGGCCGAGCACCTGGCGCGCCCCTCGCTCCGGAAGGTGGCCATGATCGGGGCCGGGCTGGAGGCCCGCTTCCAGCTGCGGGCCCTGGCCGACGTGCGCGTGGTCGGCGCGGCGGTGGCGTGGAGCCGCACCCGGCCGCGGGCCGAGGCGTTCGCCCGGGAGATGGCGGAGGAGCTCGGCATCGACGTCGCGGTCGCCGACGACGTGGAGTCCGCCGTCCGCGACGCCGATCTGGTCGTTACGGCCACGCCCAGCCGCGGGCCGCTGGTCCGCGCCGAGTGGCTGGCCCCCGGCGTGCACGTCACGGCGCTCGGCAGCGACGGCCCCGACAAGCAGGAGCTCGATGTCGGCGTCCTGGCGCGGGCGGACGTGCTCGTGGTGGACGACCGCGAGCAGTCCTCGCGGAAGGGCGAGCTGCACCACGCCCTGGAGGCCGGCGCCGTCACCCCCGACCGGGCGGCGGCCGAGCTCGGCGACCTGGTGCTGGGGCGGCATCCCGGGCGGACCGCCGACGACCAGGTCACGGTGTGCGACCTGACCGGGCTCGGGGTCCAGGACGTGGCGGTGGCCTCGTTGGCCCTCGAGCGGGCCCGGGCGATGGGCCTCGGGACGGCGCTCGAGAGCTGACCGAGGTGGCCGGACGTCGGCTCCGGCGGGCCGGCGTCCTCGCTCGGCGGTGCGGCCTCCCGGGGCGGCCCGTCGTGGTTCAATCGGGCACGTTGGCCTCCCTCGCACAGCGCCGATGAAGCCGATCCTGACCGCGGCGGAGACCCGAGAGCTCGACCGGCGGACCGAGGCCCGCGGCGTGGCGGTCTCCGACCTGATGGAGCGGGCCGGGCGCGCCGTGGCCCGGGCCGCGGTCGAGGTCTGCGGCGGGACCTACGGCCGGCGGGCGGTCGTCGTCTGCGGCAAGGGCCACAACGGCGGCGACGGGCTGGTGGCCGCCCGGTACCTGGCCCGGTGGGGGATGCGCGTGGCGGTCCTCCTGCTCGCGGACCGCCCGTCGCTGGGACCGGTCTCCGCGGCGGAGCTCGACGCGCTGTCCGCGGCCGGCGTCCGGGCCCGTCCGTGGGCCGCCGACGCCGCCGGGCGCGAGCTCGCCCGCGCCGACGTGGCCGTGGACGCCGTCTTCGGGACCGGCTTCCGCGGGGTGGCCGAGGGTCCCCACGCCGAGGCGCTCGAGGCGCTGGGCGACGGCCGCGTCCCCGTGGTCGCGGTCGACATCCCGTCCGGCGTCGAGGGGGACACCGGGCTGGTTCGCGGCCCGGCCGCGCGGGCCGCGGTGACGGTCACGTTCGGCGCGCTCAAGGCGGGGCACCTGTTCCACCCGGGCGCGGCCCGCCCCGGGCGGGTCGAGGTCGTGGACATCGGCTTCCCTCCGGACCTCGTGGGCAGCGACCTGCTCCTCGTGGAGCGGGAGGACGCCGGCGAGCTGCTTCCCCGCCGCGCGCCCGACACGCACAAGCGGCGCTCCGGCGTGGTGCTCGTCGTGGCCGGCTCCCGCCGGATGACCGGGGCGGTCCGGCTGGTGACCCAGGGGGCGTACCGGGCGGGGGCGGGGCTCGTCCGCGTCGCGGTGCCCGAGGGCATCCTCGCCATCGTGCAGGCCGGCTTGGCCGAGGCCACGTTCGTCCCGCTGCCGGAGGGCCCCGCCGGCTCGGTCTCGGAGCGGGCCTGGGACCGGGTCGCCGCCGACCTCGACGACGTGGACGCGGTGGCCATCGGGCCCGGGCTGTCCACCGACGACGAGACGCCGGCGTTCGTTCGGCGGTTGGTGCGCGAGGCCCCCGTCCCCGTGATCGTCGACGCCGACGCGATCAACGCGTTCGCCGGCCAGGCCGCCGCCATCGGCGACCACGCGGCCGAGCGGGTGCTGACCCCGCACACCGGCGAGTTCGCGCGGCTGTTCGGGATGCCGGCCCGGGACGTCCCCGACGACCGGATCGGTGCGGTCCGGAAGTCGGCGGCCGAGACCGGCGCCGTCGTGCTGCTGAAGGGCAACCCGACGATCGTGGCCCGGCCCGACGGCGAGGCCCGCCTCACGCCGACCGGGACGCCGGCGCTGGCCACCGGGGGGACCGGCGACGTCCTGACCGGGGTGGCCGGGGCGTACGCCGCCCGGGGCCTGGAGGCCTTCGACGCCGCGACCCTGGCCGCGTACGTCCACGGGGTGGCCGGGCGCGTGGCGGGCGCGTCGAGCGGGGAAGGGACCGTGGCCACCGACGTGGCCGCCGCGATCCCCGAGGCGGTCCGCCGGGTCGCGGAGGCCACGCCGTGACGGCCCGGTTCCGGCCGACGGTCGCCGACGTCGACCTGGACGCCATCCGCCACAACGCCCGCCTCCTGAAGCCGCCGGGCGTCGAGCTGATGGCGGTGGTGAAGGCCAACGGGTACGGCCACGGCGACGTGGCGGTGGCCACCGCCGCGCTCGACGGCGGCGCCACCTGGCTGGGGGTGGCCCTGGTCGAGGAGGGGATCCGGCTCCGGGACGCGGGCATCGAGGCCCCGATCCTGGTCCTGACCGAGTTCCCGCCCGGCTCGGAGAAGGACGCGCTGGCCGCGGGGCTCACCGCGACGCTGTACACCGACGAGGGACTGGAGCGCGTGGCGGAGGCGGGGCGAGCGTTGGGCCGGCCGGTCGGCGTCCACGTCAAGGTCGACACCGGCATGCACCGCGTCGGCCTCCATCCCGACCGGGCGGTGCGGTTCGTGGCCGCGGTGGCCCGCGCCGGCCTCGACCTCGAGGGGCTGTGGACGCACTTCGCGGTGTCCGAGGAGCTGGGCTCGCCCTCCGTCCGGGAGCAGCTCGACCGGTTCGGGCGCGTCGTGGCCGCGCTGGAGTCCGGCGGCGTGCGGCCCCGGTACCGCCACGCGGCGAACTCGGCGGCGGCCATGGCCCTGCGGGAGTCGCACTTCGACCTGGTCCGGGTCGGCGTGGCGCTGTACGGGCTGTCGCCGGGCCCGGCCCTCGACGGGCGGCTCGACCTGCGCCCGGCCATGTCCCTCCGGTCGCGCGTCTCGCTCGCGAAGCGCGTGGCCGCCGGCGAGGCGCTCTCCTACGGGCTGCGGTACCGGCTGGACCGCGAGTCGACGATCGCCACGGTCCCGGTCGGCTACGCCGACGGGTACCTACGCGCGCTCTCGGAGCGGGGGCGGGTCCTGATCCGAGGCCGGCGCTACCCCGTGGCCGGGACGATCACGATGGACCAGCTCCTGGTGGACCTGGGCGACGACCCGGTGGAGGCCGGCGACGAGGTGGTCCTGTTCGGCGAGCAGGGCCCGGAGCGCATCCGGGCCGAGGAGGTGGCCGGCTGGGCCGGCACGATCGGGTACGAGATCGTGTGCGCGGTGAGCGCCCGCGTCCCGCGCGAGTACCGGCGGGGCGGCGATGGCTGAGGCCGGGCCGCCGGTCGGCCGCGCCCGGCGCCGGCGGCTCCGCCGGGCCCTGATCGGCGCCGGCG
>DASZZY010000177.1:0-29758 GCA_036260395.1 Actinomycetota bacterium | reverse complement strand
TCAGGTCGCCGACGCTGATGTCCGGGGTCGCCAGCTTCTCCGCGTAGCGATCGTCGCGGCCGATCCAGGCCACCGGCGTGTCGTCTCCCCGCTCGGCGACGAGCGCGCGGCACCGCGCGCAGATCGCCCGGTACGGGTGGTCGTTGACCTCGCACCCGGCGACGGCGGGGGCCTCCTCGTCGAGGAGCTCGACCAGGTGACGGATGAGCCTGGTCTTCGCCTGGCCGCGCTCGCCGAGCAGGATCAGGTCGTGGCCGGCCAGGATGCCGCGCTCCAGGCCGGGCAGCACGGACTCGTCGAACCCCACCACGCCGGGGAACAACGCGTCGCCGCGACGCAGGCGCTGGAGCAGGTTGGCGCGGAGCTCGTCCTTGACCGTGCGGTCCGGATAGCCTGCTGCGCGGAGCTCGCCGATGGTCCGTGGTCCGGCCACCCGACCACCCTACCGGAAGTGGCCGGCTGGCCCTTCGGCACGGACGAACGGGCCGAAGCCGCTGCCACAGCCGCAGGGGCCCCGCGGCTCCTGGCCTGGGCGGTGGGAGGGGGCGCCTTCGTGCCCCCCCTTCTCGCATCCGGACGTCGGAGGCCTTGACGGTATCGCCGGCGCTCCGTACGGTTTGGGCTTTCGATGCGCGTGCCCAGAGCCTTCCCCGTCCTCCTCGCCGCGGCGGTGGTGGCGTCCCTCGGCGCCCCCGTCCAGGGCCAGTCCGATCCGGTGGGGCGGGTGGCGTTCGCCGCGGCCCGGGCGGGTGGCTCGGACATCCTCGTCCTGGACGAGGACGGCTCGAACGAGGAGAACCTGACCGGGACGCCCGACGCCCAGGAGTTCGACCCGGCGTGGTCGCCGGAGGGGACCCGGATCGCCTTCGCCCGGAAGCTGGCCCGGAACAACACCTGGGACATCTACGTGATGGACGCGCTGGGGGCCACCGAGGTCCGCCTGACCCAGGACTTCGGCGGCCCGATCGACCGCCAGCCGGCCTGGTCCCCCGACGGCACACGCATCGCCTGGACGCGGAGCGTCCACCACGCCGGCACCTCGCAGGTCTTCGTCATGAACGCCGACGGGAGCGGGATGGAGTCCCTGACGAACGCCATCCCCGGCCGGTTCGACTCGAGCCCGGCGTGGTCCCCGGACGGTTCGCGGATCGCATTCGTCAGCAACCGCGGGACGGGCTTCCCCGAGCTGTGGGTCATGGACGCGGACGGCTCCGACCGGCGCCGGCTCACCGTCAACAGCTGGATCGACGGCAACCCCGCGTGGTCGCCGGACGGGCGCGAGCTGGTCTTCGACCGGTGCTGCCCCGGGGGCAGCTCCGACCTGTTCGCCGTCGAGGTCGACACCGGGCTGCAGCGGCGGCTCACGAGCACGTGGCCCCACGAGGTCCAGCCGGCGTGGTCGCCCGACGGCCAGGAGGTCGTGTTCGTCTCCTACCCGCGGAAGGGCGGCGACAAGGACCTGTTCGCGATGCCGGCCCTGGGCGGCGACCGCCGCCTCCTGCTGAGCTCCGGCCAGGCGGAGCTCTCGCCCGACTGGAGCGCGGCGGTCTCCGAGGAGGAGCCGCCGGTCCCCGTGCCGACGCTCTCGCCCGGTGGTGGGGCCGTCGCGCCCGCGGATGGCACCGGCGCGAGCAGCGGGCTGGCGAAGCCCAAGGTCAAGAAGCTCGGGAAGGGCGTCCGCCTCATCACCGGGAGGTTCAAGGGGAGCGACGTCTACGTCCTGCGCGTCAAGCCGGACGCCGTCTCGACCATGGACGTGGCGCTGGGGGACGGCCAGCTTCCCGGCCGGGAGCGGACCACCTCGATGGCCAAGCGGCACGGGGCCATGGCCGCCGTGAACGGCGATTTCCCGCTGCCCTCCGGCAAGCCGTCCCACCCGTTCGCCGAGGACGGGGCCCTCCACACCAGCTCGCTGGTCGGCTCGCACAACTTCGCGATCTCCGCGGACGAGCAGGACCTCCACGTCGAGCACGTCGTCGAGGTCCTCCACGCCGTGGAGACCTCCAGCGGCGACGTGTGGTCGTTCGACCGGTGGAACGACGGCAAGCCGACGTGGGGGGAGATCGCGGCCTTCTCCGGCTCGGGCGGAGCGGCCCACGGGCGGGCCCCGAAGCACATGTGCTCGGCCCGCCTGCTGCCGGCGGGGGGCCGCCGGTGGGGCCCGGTCGACGAGACCGTGGCCCGTGACCACGTCGTCGATGCGGTGGCCTGCCGCGCCACGCGCATGCCGCGGAATAACGGCGTGGTCCTGTCGGCCAGGCCGTCCAGCGTGGGCGGCGTGCTGATCGAGTCGCTAGAGGTTGGGGAGACCGTCACGCTCCGGTGGGGCTTCGGGTGGCGGAAGGTCGCGGATTCGTTGGGCGGCATCCCCGAGCTCGTCCGCGACGGCGACCTGGTGGCCTCGGCGTGCGACGCGCCGCTGTGCGACCGCCACCCGCGGACCGGCGTCGGGTACACGAAGCGGGGAAACGTCCTGCTCGTCGTGGTCGACGGCAGGAGGGCGAAGTCGAAGGGCCTCACGCTGGTCCAGTTCGGCCGGCTGTTCCGCGCGCTCGGGGCCCAGGCCGCCGTCAACCTCGACGGGGGCGGCTCCAGCACGATGGTGGTCCGGGGCAAGATCGTGAACCGGCCGTCGGACGGGTCGGAGCGGGCGGTGTGCTGCGCGCTGCTCGTGCTCCCCGGCAAGGACAAGGGCGAGAGCATCAAGGCGGGGGCCGCCGCCGGGGCGAGCCCCGCGGCGCCGTTCCCGGTGGCCTCGGGAGGCGACGGTTCGGCCCGGGCGTCGCTCCTGGACCCGGCCTCCACGGGAGGGATGCTCGACGCCGTCTCCAGAGGGATCTTCGACGGGCCCTTCCCGGCGAACCTACGCTCCGCGCTGCGGGTCTTCCGCGAGCGCTGAGCGGGGACGCCGGAGCCGATCAGTCGAGGAGCGCCTCGAGGCCCCGCACGGTGTCCCCCAGGCGTCCTGCCAGAGCCCGGGCCAGCATCCGGTGGAGTGCAGCGGCCAGGTCGGGCTGCTCGGCCTCCATCCGCTCCAGGGACCGCCGCGACAGCCGCAGGAGGACGCTCGGCGCCTCGGCGGTCACCGAGGCGCTCCGCGGCGTCCCGACGTAGAAGGCCACCTCGCCCACCACGCTCCCCGGCCCCATGCTCCTGAGCCGCACCGGGGTGCCGTCCGGCCGGGCCAGCTCCGCGGCGAGCCGCCCCGATTGTAGGAAGTAGACGTCTTCCGAGGGATCCGCCTGCCGCATCACGGTCTCCCCGGATCCCACCTCGATCCGGTCCAGGTACGGCATCAGCCGGGCCGGGTGGAGCGGCTCGCCGTCCGGGGCCCGTAGTCCCGTCCACGCGTCCGCCTCATCCAGCGGCATGGGTGCCCGCGCTAGGAGCTCGTCCTCGCACCACTGCACCGCCCGGTCCAGATCGGGGAACAGGCGCACGTCGTCCAGTGGGAAGCCCGCCTGCACGAGCTGGGAGCGAAGGCCCTCGGAGAGCCCGGAGAAGATCAGCTGGAACGCGTGTGACTGGGCCAGCCCGAGCACCTTGGCGAAACTGAGGGTGGCGGACGAGTCGATCCCGCTCACCCGCCGGAAGTCGAGGACCAGGAACCGGAGCTTGGGCAGCGCCGGGTGAACGACCCGGCCGCGGATCCCTTCCAGCAGGCGGTTGGCGGTTCCGAAGAAGAGGAATCCCTGGAGCAGCAGGATGTGCACCTGCTCTCCGGCGCTCCGCAGCGCGTCCCGGTGCGCCGGAGGCCGGTCCAGGTTGCTCTGGTAGGTCGCACACGACAGCGTGCTCCTGACCACGTCGGTCTTGCTGTAGTTGATGACGAATGTGATCAGCACCACGACCAGGCCGACAGCGACCCCCTGGAGGAACCCCAGTGCGGCGACGACCGCCAGGATCAAGAGCACCACCGCGTAGTCCGTCCGCGGCAGCTTCCGCCATGCCTCGATGACCCACTCGAAGAGGAACCCGACTCCGAGGAACACGACCAGCCCACCGAGCACCACGCGAGGCATCAGCGAAAGCGTCGAGGCGCCGAACAGCAGCGCCGCCGTGCACACGCCTGCGGCGACGATCCCCACCAGCCGGGTGGCCGCCCCGCTGCGGACCGCCAGCGCGGTCACGCTCAGGGTCTGGTACCCGACGAGGCCCCCACCCAGGCCGCTGATCACGTTCGCCCCCCCGGCCGCGCGCAGCTCACGGTTGAGGTCTACATCTCGGCCCGCCACGACCTCGATCCCGGTGGCGTTGAGCAAGAGCGCCAGCACCGACAGCAGGAGGACGGCCCCCATGTTGGCGGCTTGGCCGAGCGCCACCGACCAGTCGGCCTCGCCGAGAGCGGTCAACAGCCAGGGCCGCCACAGGCCGCGCCCCGGGAACGGCCCCAGGAGCCATCCCTCCGCCTGTGCCTCGGCGGGGGACCCGCCCGCCAGCAGCAGCACCGCGTAGAACGCCGCAACTCCACCCAGCACCGTCACAGGGAGGATCAGGAAGTGGGCGTAGCGTCGCAGCACGACGAGGAGGGCGAACGCGAAGCCCAGCCCCGGAACCCACCGGAGGAGGACGTCGGGCCGCGTGAACTCGGACACCGTCGCGAGCGTCAGGGACCTGCCGGAGATCAGTTCGATGCCCCCCTTGAACAAGAGCCACCCGGTCCCGGCGAGGAACCCGCCGACCACGGGGTACGGGATGTACCGCACCAGGTTCCCGAGCCGCAGCGAACCGAGGAGCAGGAAGAACCCGCCGGTGATCACGGCGGTCATGGCGATGGCCGCGACCGTGGTGATGAAGGCGGCGTCCGGCGGTAGCCGCGCGGCGATGGACGCCCCCATGATCGCCAGGATGGCCGAGGAGGTGTCCTGGACGCTCCCGATCGCGCCGCGGATGCTGCTGGTCACGGCGACCACGAGCAAGAGAACGGCGCCGGCGAACAGCCCCAGGCCGATCCCGGCGGGGAGGTGGGAGGCCATCCTCCCGGAGAAGATCAGGGCCGCGAAGGACGTTGCCAGGACGACCTCCACGATCCCGATGACCACGCCCGTCGTCAGGGCGGGGACCAGGACGCGGGGCTGAAGGGATCCAGCGAGGCCCGAGCGGGCATCAGTGGTCGCCACGGGGGGATGCTCGCATCGCGGTGCGGGGGTGTCGAGCCCAGGGCGACGGATGCAGCGGCGTAGACTCCCGCCATGACGGGCGCCGACCCGGTCCGGCTCCTCGAGCTCCGGGTCCTCGACGGCCCGAACCTGTACTTCACCCGGCCGGCGATCAAGCTGACGCTGGCCCTCCCGGGATGGATGGAGCTCCCCGAGCGCCGGGCCGTGGCCCTCGGCGAGCGGGTGGGGCTCGTCGCCGTCCGTCGGCCGGCGGGCCGGCCGGGCCCGCCGGGAACCGAGCACCGCCGGCGGTTCCTGGCCCGGGTGGCCGCCCAGGTCACGCGGCAGCTGGCGAGGGCCGCGGGCGTCCGGCTCGCGGTGCGGGCCCGCCCCGGCGACGGCCCGGACCGGGTGGTGGTGGCCTTCCCGTGGCGCCGGCGGGCGCTGGCCGAGGCGCTCGGCCGAGAGGTGGCCGACCTCCTCGGCTCCCTCCTCCGGCCGGGCCGGCGGCTCGACGCGGCGGTCCGGGCCCACGCCACCCGGCTGGAGGGGATCGACCCCGGCCCGACGCCGGCGGTCCCGGTGCCCGAGGTCCCCGTCGTGGCGGTGACCGGGACCAACGGCAAGACCACGACCGTCCGCCTGCTGGCGCACGTGCTGGCCTCTGCCGGCCTCCGCGTCGCGTACACCTCCACCGACGGCGTCTACGTCGATGGCCGGCTGGTCGAGGAGGGCGACTACTCGGGCCCCGCCGGTGCCGCCATGGCGCTCTCCCAGGAGAGCGTCGAGGCCGTGATCCTCGAGGTCGCCCGCGGCGGGATCCTGCTCAAGGGCATCGGGACCGCCCACAACGACGTGGCGGTGGTGACCAACGTCTCCGCCGATCATCTCGACCTCCAGGGGATCCGGACCCTCGACCAGTTGGCGGAGGTCAAGGCCACGATCACCCGGATCACCCGGCCGGAGGGCTGGGCCGTGCTGAACGCCGACGACCCGCGGGTGCTCGCGATGCGGCGGGTGGCCACCGGGCGCCCGTTCCTGTTCTCGATGGACCCCGACCACCCCGCGATCCGGTCGGCGCTGCAGGACGGGGGCCTGGCGATGGCGCCGCTCGACCGGGAGCTGGCCCTGTTCACGCCGGGGCCGGCGATCCACCCGCTCCTGCCGCTCGAGGAGGTCCCCGCCACGCTGGCCGGCATCTCGAGCCACCACGTCCAGAACGTCCTGGCCGCCGCGGCCGCGGCCATCGGCCTGGGGGTCGACCGGGGCGACCTCGCGGAGGGCCTCCGCAGCTTCGTCCTCGACCCGGAGCGCAACCCCGGCCGCGGGAACCTCTTCGAGCTCGACGGGCGCGTGGTGGTGGTCGACTACGCCCACAACGAGGCCGGGATGGCGGGGCTGGTCGAGATCGCCCGGGGGCTCCTGCCGACGGGGGGCCGCGTGTGGCTGGCCTTCGGCTCCGCGGGCGACCGCACCGACCAGATCCTCCATGGGCTCGGGTACGTGGCGGCCCGGGGGGCGGATCGCGTCGTCGTCGCCGAGCTCCACCGCTACCTCCGAGGGCGGCAGCCGGAGGACGTCGTCCGGCGGCTGGTGGACGGGGCGCGGGACGGCGGCGCCCGCGACGTCCCGGTGGTGCCGGACGAGCTCCACGCGCTGGGGTGGATGTTCGAGGCCTCGGCCCCTGGAGACGTCGTGGCGGTCAACGCGCTCGGGCAGCGGCCGGAGATCCTCGCCGAGCTGAGGCGTCGAGGGGCGCGCCGGGTCGGTCCGGCGCGGTGCCGTCAGCTGGTCCGGCGCGCCCGTCGGGGCGTGCGCTGAGCCTCGAGCGCCTCGCGCAGCCGCCGCACCGGCTCGGCGATCGCGCGGCGCTCCCCCGTTCGCTCCAGGGCCTCGGCGTCGGGCTCGCCCCGCCATTCGGAGACCTCGAGCTCCGTCCGGATCGGCACCACCCGGCGCATCGCCTCGATGTACTCCGCCGCGCCGCGGAGCCGCGCCTTGAGCCCCGGCGCCCCGCGCAGCGGGCCGGGCCCGGCCCGCTCGGCCTCGGCGTCCTCGAGCATCGCGTTGAGGTCCGGGTAGGCCGCCACCAGCGCCGTGGCGGTCTTGGGGCCGACGCCGCGGACCCCGGGGAGCCCATCGGAGGGATCGCCCCTCAGGATGGCCAGGTCCGCGTAGCGGTCGGGCGCGATGCCGTACCGCTCGAGGACGGCCGCCTCGTCGAGCTCGTCGAGCTCGGACACCCCCCGGCGGGTGAACAGCAGCCGGACGGTCGGGTCGCGGACCAACTGGATGAGGTCGCGGTCGCCGGTCACGACCTCGATCCGGTCGCGGGCACGCGCCCGGGCGGCCAGCGTGCCGATGGCGTCCTCGGCCTCCCACCCCGGCGCGCTGGCCTGCGCCATCCCCAGGAGATCGAGGACCTCGCGGAGCAGCGCCAGCTGGTCCGTGATCTCGGGCGGCTCCGCCGGCCGCGACGCCTTGTATCCCGCATACGCGGCCACCCGCTCCGCGGGGCGCCAGTCGTCGTCGTAGACGTGGACGACCTCGTCGGGGTTCCGGTTCCGGACCAGGGCCGCCGTCATGTCGAGGTACCCGCGGACGGCGTTGACCGGACGCCCGTCGCGGTCGGTGATCGTGGCCGGGATCGCGAAGAACGCCCGGTACAGCAGGCTCGAGGTGTCGAGGAGCAGGCGGTGCGTCACGGTGCGGCCTCCGCCAGGCGGACCGCGGCGCGGACGAGCTCGGCGTTGTCTCGGGCGGTGCGGCCGTCGGGGAGCACGAGGGTGTCCTCCAGCCCCACGCGGATGTCCCGGCCGCGGGCGGCGGCCGCCTCGAGCACCGCCCAGGTCGCCGGGCCCTCCCCGTGATGGAGCCGCGGAGGGGTGAGCCCCGCGGCGTCGAGGGTGGCGTCGATGTCGGCGGCCGCCGCCGCGGCCTCCGTCGGGTCGGGCTGCGCTACCTCCACGAGTGTGCGCAGGCACCGCTCGCCGAGGGCGCTCGCCGCAAGCGACTCGGCGTCGAGTACCGACGTCAGGCCCGCCTCCACGGCGATCCCCCGGGCCAGGACCGCCTCCGCCACCGCCTCCCAGCCGTCCTCGGCGACGTTCACGGAGGCGTAGTCGGGGACCTTCTCCCACCGCTCCACCAGCCACCGCCGGCGGTCGGGATCCGGCTCGATCCACGCCCCGGTAGTGAGTCCCACCGGCGTCCCGGGGACCACTCGACGGATCGCCGCCACGGCCAGGGCGCAGGAGCCGGGCTCCAGCGTCTCCGTGCCGTCGGCCTGGCGGGGATGGACGTGCACGGCGCCGGCCCCGGCGACCACGGCCTGGTAGGCGTCCAGGGCGAGTTCCGGAGGAGACACCGGCAGGGCCAGATGCTCGCCGCGCTGGCGACTTCCGTTGAGGGCGGCCTGGAGGAGCACGACCCGAAGGATAGAGCGGCGGAGCGCCGGGGCCGCCTGCACCCGGCGCCCGCCTCTCAGCTCCTCGGGGGGCGCTCCCGCGTCCGGTCCTCCGTGGACAGCGTGTAGGTGCGGTTCTGCGACGCCTCCGGATCGGCCCCGGTTTGCGCCAGGTTGGTGATGACCGCCACCGTCTGCTCGCAGCCCGTCGTCCGGACGACGACGCCTCCGGTCTGGCCCGGGCCGATCAGCCGGGGTACGTGCCGCATGCGGAACCCCCGGCCCGTGTCGCATACCGCGCTCAGCCGGAAGGCCCCGCCGCCCGACGTGTTCGTGAGGGACGCACGGTACATGCGGTCGGATTCCGGCAGCACGACCCAGTTGAGCGCGTAGTTGTCGGGCACCTCGCCGCTGTAGCTCCCTCCGACCGTGGGGATCGCCCCGTGCGGCCTGGTCGGTCCGGCGCCTTCCTGGGTGCCGTCACCGTGCACGTACTGGGGACCTTCCTGGAAGCAGTACGGATACTCGTAGCCGCCCTCGCACGGGCGGTTGAACTTCACCGCGATCGCGTACGAGTGGTAGGCGTCGGGCAGGTTCCACCCGTGGGTTTGGAGGGCGAGGTCCATGGCGTCCATGCCGAGGACCGGCTCGCCCTCATAGCCCACGGCTTCCGTCTGGCTGAGGATCTCCCAGAACGCCTGCGGGATGTCCTCGCCGCCGCCGGGGACCGTGGTCCCGTACCGCTCGGTCATTCCTCGCCACGTGATCCAGTAGGAGTACGGAGAGCCTTCGTGCTCCCCCATGTCGTCGTTGAACCGAGGCCACAGGTAGTTGTAGTTGTCGTTGGACTCGTCGAAGACCTCGTCCTCCATCCAGGTGGCGTGGCCCTCGCTGAAGACCGAGTCGGGGTCATTGGAGCCGGTGAGCGCCCCCAGGCCGAACTGGATGGAGTGGGCGAACTCGTGCGCCGTGGTTGCGTCCAGCGCCCGCTGGGGCGTACCCGGGAACAGATAGAAGTCGGTGTTCACCACCATGCACGAGGCCTGGGCGTCGCCCTCCTCCCACTCGGTGTTCGGGTTGTCACCCACTTCCCCGGCGTGCGTGCCGAAGTTGCTCACGTACCCGTAGATGACCGGGGTGATCTCGTCGATCCGAACGTGGTACTTGCCGTTCGGAGCCGGGTCGGGTGTGTAGACCGGCGGTTCGGCCCACTCGAAGGCGTTCACCTCGGTCTCAAAAGTCGTCTCGAGTGACTCGACGTAGTCCTCGATGGTGAGGCCGTCCGGCCCGAGGTTCACGAGGGCCGCGTTGTACTCGATGTAGAAGTGCTCGGTCTCGATCGTGTTCGGCATCGGCGCCACGGAGAGGATGTCGCAGAAGTCCGTCCCGATGCCGCCCGGGCCCGGGTCGGCCAGGTCGGCCGCCGACACGCCGAGGACGTCCTCGATCTCCGCCCGCACGGGCCCCTCCGGCATCGACTCGAGCGACTCCCGAAGTCGCAACAGGGGAAGCGTGGCGTCCCAGGGCACGTCGCTGCGGTACGCGGGGGGAAGCCTGTCGGGGGCCTTCACGGCGTACGCGAGGTACAGCGTGGCCTCGTCGGCGGTGATCTCGCCTCGCGCCTCCGCGGCCTCGAGGAGCTGGGGGGTCGGCAGGGCTGCTTCGTCAGAGCCCGAAGCCGAGCTCCCGCCCTGGCCGGACGCGGTCGCGGGGAGGAGGAGCAGCGAGAGAGCGGTCAGGAGCAAGAGGGATCGGCGTGCGGGCATGGACGTCTCCTTCTCGACGGGCGGCTAGCGAGTATAGCAACGGACGAGCCGGTCAACCGAAGCGAGCCGGATGCGGCGCGCCCGGAGGGGCTCGCGGGCTACCGGCCCGCCGGCGCCGCCAGGACCAGGCAGCGGATCGCCGCCACCACGAGCGCGCAGGAGTAGCCTGGAGGGGCCATGGAAGCCGAGCGCGACGTCACCGAGGAGGAGTGGCGAGCGCGGCTCACGCCGTTCCAGTACGAGGTCCTTCGGCGGAAGGGCACCGAGCCGCCGTTCAGCCACGAGTACGCAGTCACCAAGGAGCACGGCGTGTTCCGCTGCGCGGCCTGCCGCGCCGAGCTGTTCAGCTCGGACGCCAAGTTCGACTCCGGCACCGGATGGCCGAGCTTCACGGAGCCGGCGGCGGCGGAGGCCGTCGAGCTCCATCCGGACACCAGTCACGGCATGGTGCGGACGGAGGTCGTGTGCCGTCGCTGCGGCAGTCACCTGGGGCACGTCTTCGACGACGGGCCGCCCCCCACGGGGCTCCGGTACTGCATCAACGGCGTCTGCCTGAGCCTCCGGCCGGCAGAGGACCAGGCCTAACCTCCTCGCCGCCCTGCGGCACGGAGCCGCCGTACCGCTCGGTCGCCCGAGGTGTTACGGTTGCAACGCCATGCGAGCCGTACCGGTGGGGCTCGTCCTCTCTCTGCTCGCCGCCCCAGCAGCGTTCATCGCCGGTTGGGGATTTTCGTGGGAGCGACCGGTGTCGGCCTTGCTGCTGACCGCGGTCTCGGTCGCCGTCGCCGTCTTGGTGCCCAGCGTTGTCACCTGGGCCGTGCTCGTTTTCTCGCTCTCCCTGGGGCTGGCCCTTGGAAGAGGTCCTTCCCTAACCAGGGATCGGCGTCAGCAGGGACCGGTCGATGCCCGCGGGGGAGCGTAGGCCGGACAGCGCCATCGTCAGGTCGAGGTCGGCCAGGAAGCACCGCAGCACGTGGCGCACGCCGTCCTCGCCGGCCACCCCCAGCCCCCAGATGTACGGACGGCCCAGGAGCACGGCCCGGGCCCCCAGGGCCAGCGCCTTGACGGCGTCGGCGCCGGTCCGGATCCCGGAGTCCAGCAGGACGGGGACGGCCGAGCCGACCGCATCCACCACGCCCGGGAGCGCATCGAGCGTGGCGATCGCCCCGTCGACCTGGCGGCCCCCGTGGTTCGACACGATCAGGCCGTCGACGCCGGCCTCCATGGCCTTCCGGGCGTCGTCGGGGTGCAGGACGCCCTTGAGGAGCACCGGCAGCCTCGTGTGGTCGCGGATCAGCGCCAGCCCGTCCCAGGTCGCCTGGGGATGCGGGTAGACCTGGACCCACCGGAGCACGGCGCCCATCACCTCCTCCTCCGGCGGCCGGTCCAGCCCCGCGCGGAACGCGGGATCGGAGGTGTAGTTGGCGATGCCCTCGGCCCGGAGGAACGGGAGGAACGCCCGCTGGAGGTCGCGCGGGCGCCAGGCCAGCAGGTTGGTGTCCAGCGTGACGACCACGGCCCCGTAGGCGGCGGCCTCGGCCCTGGACAGGAAGCTCTTGGTGACGTCCGGCTCGTTCGGCCAGTAGAGCTGGTACCACCGGGGCCCGTCGCCGCAGGCCTCGGCTACCTCCTCCATCGTCTTCGACGAGAGCGTCGACAGCACGATCGGGACGCCCAGCGAGGATGCCGCCCGGGCCACCGCCACCTCGGCGTCGGGATGGACGATGCCCTGCACGCCGATCGGGGCCAGCAGGACCGGTGCCGGGATCCGGGTGCCGAGGACGTCCACGCCCAGTTCCCGCTCGGCCACCCCGCGGAGGTGGCGGGGCACGATCCGCCATCGGCGGAACGCGTCGCGGTTGGCATGAACGGTGTCCTCGAGTCCAGCGCCGCCGGCCACGTAGTCCCAGGCCTCTGGCGCCATGGCCCCCTGGGCCCGGCGCTCGAGCTCGGCCATCGACACGGGGAGCTCCGGGGTGACGCCCTGGAGGCCGCCGAGGTAGATCTCGCTCTGAAAATCTCCGAAGCTCGGCACGCTACCGCGTGCGGCGGGGGCCCGCCGCCCGGCCGTTGCCCCCGCCCGCCGCGGGGGGGATCCGCATCCCCTCGATCTCCCGCCACACGCGGTCGGCGTGGTCGACGCAGAGCACGACCAGGTCCCCGGGACGGCTGCGGGTCAGCGCCCGGCGGGCGGCCTCCATCTCGTCGACGACGATCTCGACGTTGCCGGCCCGCGCCCCGTCCCGCATGGCCTCGCGCACGCCCTCGGCCACGATCGCCGCGGTCTGCCCCCGCTTCCGCCCGCGGGGGTTCTCGTCCTCCCGGACGATGACGTCGTCGAAGTAGCGGGCCGCCACGCGCCCCAACTCGCGCATGTCCTCCTCGCGGCGGTCGCCCGGTGT
The DNA here is from genome assembly GCA_036260395.1 of Actinomycetota bacterium. Classification (GTDB taxonomy): domain Bacteria; phylum Actinomycetota; class UBA4738; order UBA4738; family CALAEC01; genus DASZZY01. Next base: position 17,085 of record DASZZY010000177.1, on the reverse strand, counting down.
GGCGACCACGCCGACGCGGAGGTTCGCCGACCACGACGCCGTGCCGGGACGGCCGCCGGTCGGGGCGTCGGCGGTCACCCGCTCGACGAAGTCGCCGACGGTCTCGAGCCCGTGGGGGTTGTGGGCGTAGTCGATGAGCACCTTGACGCCGCCCACGTCGACCAGGTTCAGCCGCCCGGGGGCCTCGAGGATCGACGTGGTGAACGTACGGAGCCCCTGGCGGATGTCGTGGAGGTGGGCGCCGGCGGCGTGGGCGGCGGCCGCGGCCGCCATGGCGTTCTGGACCATCATCCGGGCCCGCCCGTCGAACGTCGAGGGGAGCAGGTGGGTGTAGGCGATGGGCGTCGACCGGCGGCCCTCGCGGATGACGATGCGCTCGCCGCGATCGTCGCGATCGAGCACCACGGCCTTGTTCCCGCGGCGCACCCACCGCTCAACTAGATCGTTGCGTTCCTGCATCGAGAACAGGATCACCGCGCCCCGGGTGTGCCGGCGCATGTCCGCCACCAGCGGGTCGTCGGCGTTGAGGACCGCCGTGCCGCTCCGGGGGACGGCCTCGACGATGACCCGCTTGACCTCGGCGAGCTGCTCCAAGGAGTCGATGTCCTTGATGCCCAGGTGGTCGCCGGTGACGTTCGTCACCACCGCGACGTCGTTGCGCCCGTAGCCCAGGCCCTCGCGGAGGATCCCGCCGCGGGCCACCTCGAACACCGCGAAGTCGATCCGCGGGTTCTGGAGGACCATCGTGGCCGACTTCGGCCCGCTGGCGTCCACCTTCCGCACCAGGCGCCCGTCGATGTAGATCCCGTCGGTGGTCGTCATCCCGACCTTCCGCCCCATCCGCTCGAAGACGTGGGCGATCATCCGGACCGTGGTGGTCTTCCCGTTGGAGCCGGTCACCGCGACGATCGGGATCCGCGACGGCGTGCCCGGCGGGAACAGCAGGTCGATCACCGGCTTGGCCACGTACTGGGGCTCGCCCTCGGTGGGGTGGGTGTGCATGCGGAAGCCGGGCGCGGCGTTCACCTCGACGATCGCCCCGCCCGTCTCGCGGACGGGCTGGGAGATGTCCGGGGTCAGGAAGTCGATGCCGGCGACGTCGAGCCCAACGACCCGGGCGGCCTCCTCGGCGATCTCCACGTTCTCCTCGTGGGCCTCCCAGGTGCGGTCGATGGCGATCCCGCCGGTGGACAGGTTCCCGGTGGCCGCCAGGTAGACGACCCGACCCTCCGCGGGCACGTCGTGCAGCGTGAGGCCCTGCTTCTTGAGGAGCTCCCTGGCGCCGTCGTCCACCTTGATCTTCGTCAGGACCTTCTCGTGACCGATCCCCCGGCGCGGATCCTCGTTGGCCGCGTCCACCAGGTCCTTGACGGTGTGCGCGCCATCGGCCACGACGTGGGCGGGGATGCGCTCCGCGACGGCGACCATGTGCCCTCCGATCACCAGCACCCGGTAGTCGCGCCCGGCGATGTAGGACTCGACGACCACCGCCCCCCGCCGCGACTCGGGGGCCGCCTTGTTGAACCCCCGCCGGACGGCCCGCTCGTTCCGGAGGTCGAGGCTCACGCCGCGGCCGTGGTTGCCGTCCAACGGCTTGGTGACCACGGGGTAGCCGATCCTCCGGGCGGCGTCCGCGGCGCCGTCCTCGTCGCGGACGGGCTCGGAGCGGGGGACGGGCAGCCCCGCCGCGGCCAGCAACCGGTTGGTCAGGCTCTTGTCGCCGGCGATGTCGACGGCCAGCGCCGGGGTCAGCGACGTCATCGTGGCCCGGATCCGCCGCTGGTACGCCCCCTGCCCCAGCTGGACCAGCGACCGCTCGTTGAGCCGGATGTATGGGATGTCGCGGCTGTGCGCCTCGTCGACCAGGGCCTGGGTCGAGGGCCCGAACGCCCGGCGCTCCGCCAGGAGGATGAGCCGCTCGAGCTCACCGAGGAAGTCGAAGCCGTCCTCCGCACGGACCAGGTGGTTGACCAGGCGGACGGCCAGCTTCCCGGCCGCCAGCCCGACCTGCTCCTCGCCGTAGCCGAAGATCACGTTGTAGCGGCCGGGCGCCCCGGCGCTGCGGGTCTTCCCCCGATACGAATGCGTCCCGGCCTCGCGCTGGAGCTCGATGGCCACGTGCTCGGCCACGTGGCCCAGCCACGTCCCGTCGCGGAGCCGTTCGAGGAAGCCGCCGGGGCGCCCCAGCGAGCAGGAATGGTCGGCGAGCCCCGGCAGGAGCTCCGCGAGGGCGTCGTTGAAGCCCTCGATCGTGTTGGACGGCCAGTCCTCCAGCGGGCCGAGGTCGACCAGCAGACGGATCGCGGGCTCGTAGGAGTAGTAGTTCGGCCCCCGGAACACCTGGGTTTGCAGGATGCGGAGATCGGGCGAGAGCGGTCGCTTGCGCTCCGGCGGCTCGCGCTTCGCGTCCCGCCGCCGCTTCGGCGTCGAGGTCCGGGAGGCCCCGTCCCCGGAGCGCCGGGATGCCTGGCGCCGGCCGGCCCGCGTGCTCATCGCGACGCCTCGCGCTCCTCGCCGTCGCCCGAGGACAGCAGGGCCCGCGTCCGGAGGTCGAACCGGTAGCCGGCCGGGAGCGCGTGGACGACGGCCCCCGAGACCATCATCGGCCGGTGTCCCTTGGTCTGGAACGAGTCGGTGGCGATGTGGCTGCCGTCGACCAGTGTCACCGAGCCGCGCCCGAGGACCTCCAGCGTCCGGTCGGGCCAGATGATGGCCGCGGTGTCCTCGTCCAGCCCGATGCCGATGAGGCGGGGCGCCAGGGCGACGGCCGCCATGAGGCGTCCCATCCGGCCCCGCTGCTCGAAGTGCTGGTCGACGATCACGCCGTCGACCAGGCCGAGTCCCGCGGAGATGTGGATCATCCGGTGCTTCGGGCTGGCGCCGGACCGGCCGAACGCCACCATGTGCGTGGCCGCGGCGCTCGCCCCCGCGGAGGTGCCGGCGATCACCGCCCCCCGGTCGCGCGCCCTGACCAGCGCGTCCTCGAGGTGGGTGCCGCTGATCGCCGAGATCAGGCGGATCTGGTTGCCCCCCGTCAGGAACACGCCGGTGGCATCGCCGAGGGGCTCGGTGACGGCCGGGTCGTTGGCCTCACGGCGCTCCTGCGGGCGGAGCCCGGTGGTGCGACCGGCGCCCAGGCTCCGGAACAGGTCGCCGTAGCGCTCGGCGGCCTGCTCGCCGAGCGTGGACGCGGTGCTGATCGTCACGATGTGGGCGTCGGGACCCCCGGCGAGCTCGACGAACCGCCTGAGGATCACCATGTCGCGGCGCTTGTCCTCCGCGCCGCCGATGAGCATGACCGGACCGGCGAGCCCGAGCGCGCGGGGTCCGTCGGTGCGCTGGGCCATCACGCCATTGTATGCCCGCGTGGCGGGTGGCCCGGGTCGGGTACACTGGACGCCGGAGGAGGCGTCGCCTAGTCTGGTCTATGGCGCGGGATTGCTAATCCCGTTGGGGTGCAAGCCCCTCGTGCGTTCAAATCGCACCGCCTCCGCCAGGCGCCCGTAGCTCAATTTGGACAGAGCGTCTGACTACGGATCAGAAGGCTGGGGGTTCGAGTCCCTCCGGGCGCACTAGCGGCGGAAACGCCGATCTGATCGGACGCACCCCGTTCCCAGAGCGGATTGGTCAGACCCGGGTCCACGAAGGGACGGGTGGCTCACCGCTTCCCCTACGTCTTGGGGGCGACGATGAGCGTGTCGTTGTCGACCCATGCGGCCATGCGTCCAACGGCGACCTCCGTCGACTCCCCGGTCGCGACGTCGACCACGTGGATGGACCCCTCCTCGTCGCCGTACGCGATCCTGGTTCCGTCGGGCGACATCTTGGGCTCGAAGAGCCCGAACACCCTATCGACGAGGGTCCGGAAGCCTTCCGGGGTCGCGATCATGAGGCTGGAGCCGTCGCCGTCGGGGAGCGGCCGGGCGAACGCGTAGCTGTCTCCGTCGTAGGAGGTGGCGGGCTGGACGGCGTTCCTGACGAGCAGCGTGCGCTCGCCTCCGGCCACGGGCACCGACCACAGATCCGACTTCGGGCCCGACGACGACTCTCGGGGCAGATTGAAGATCAGATTCCGGCCGTCGGAGCTGAAGGTCGGAGCCAGGTAAAAGAACCCGACCACCGCCGGCCCCAGCCCCAGCTCGACGGTCGTCTTGCGCCCGCTCTCTATGTCCTCGACGACCAGATCGCCGAAAAAGCGCGCTCCCGCGCCATCCAGCGGCCCGCGCGGGTCACGCCGCTGGTAGACGATCTTGGTGCCGTCCGGCGACCATCCGCCGGCGTAGTAGTTGATCGGGCCCGGCGGGTCGAGCCTTCGACCGTGGGACCCGTCGATGCTGGCCGTCGCGGCCACGTCGGCGGCCAAGCAACACGTGTCTTCCCAGTAGATCGTCGAGCCGTCGGGGGAGGCGGCGTAGTAGTGGCCGTCGTCGACGGCGGCTCCGAAGTCCTTCGCACCCGTGCTGGGGAGCGGCGTCTGCTCGCCGGTTCGAAGGTCCAGGAAGAACGCACCCGTGGGGGTGATGTTCTGGACCGTCGGTGAGGTGGTTGGTTCGCTGGGCGCCGACGGAGATGTGGCCGCCCTTTCCGTCCCCTCAGGAGTCCGCTCGCATCCCGACAGGGCTATGAGCAGCGCCAATCCCAGCTGCGGTCCTCGACGAACGTTCATCGCGGCCCCGGCATGTTCCAGAAGATCCTGAGCTGGCTCGTGCGCGGCATCAGCGTTCCGCACCCGGCGGCAGCCAATCGCCCCAATGGGTTCCGGCAACGAGGCGGCGCAGGTCGGAGCCGTCGACGTTGACGCTCCAGAGGGCGCCTTTGCCCTCGGGCACCCCGAAGAGGATCCGATCACCCTCGGGAGAGAAGTCGAGGGGCCAGAGCGTTTGGAAGTAGTCGGCCTCCCTGTCCGACCAGTCGGCCAGCAGCGTCACGGTTCCGGTGTCCAGGTCGACCACCCGGAGCTCGTTCAAGTGGTCCGTTCCGGCCTTCCTCGACGTGAAGGCGATCCGGTCACCGGCGGGCGACCAAACGACGCCCCCCTCCGCCCCAAAGAACACCGCCTGAGGGTCGGAGCCGTCGGCCTCGGCAACGAGGAGCCTGTTCTGCCCCGGAGCGTCCACCTCGTGGACGTAAGCGAGGCGCGATCCGTCGGGCGAGTACGTCACCATCACGCCATGAGGGGGCGATCCGTCCAACTGGAGGCGGGACGGAGTCCTTCCGTCGATCGGGACCACCACGTCGCCGACCAGGAGCGATTCCCCGTCCGGCAGCCACATCGGATCGACTTCGAAGTACTCAAGGAAGGGTCGCACGCTGAGCAGCGCGTGCCGTGCGCCGTCGAGCCCGAACACGCCGATCGTCTCACCCACCGGCAACTTCGTCCCGTCCGGGGCGGCGACGTCGACGTAGGTGACCCAGGTCGCGAAGCGCGTGGAGTCGGGCGACCATGAGATGCGCCAGCCACCGAGATTCTGGCCGAACTCTGCGCTGGGCACCTCTGCGACGACGTTGCCCTCCGGATCGGTGATGACGACGCCGCTTGGGTCCTCCTCGGAACGTAGCGGACAGTTCTGGTGCCGATAGGCCAGGTACCTCCCATCAGGCGACCACATCGGGCCCACCGCCCAGTACTCGCCGTTGCCGCCGCACTCGCTGACAGAACGGCCGTCCGCGATCCGGACCGCGTTGGAACCGTCCCACTCCGCGACGTAGATGTCGCCGTCGCGGGCGTACGCGAGGGCGCCCGGCCCCGCGGGGGCCGGCGGCGGGGTGGCGGGCCTCACGGGGGGCGGCGTCGCCTGCGTCACCCGGAGGCCGGTGGCGACTGCTCCGGCGACGACCGCGAGAGCCATGACCGCCCCCACCGTGGCGTTCCGGGCCAGGCGCCGACGCGCCCGCCGGATGGCGTTGGGCTCATCGGTCGGCGTCGCCGAGATCGTCTCGGCGCGTCGCTCGAGCATCTCGCGCACTTGTCGCTCGTCGATCATCGAGTTACTCCTTCGAGGTCGCTCCGGAGGGTCTTCATGCCGCGGGAGACGAGTGAGCGGACGGTCCCGGGTGAGCACCGGAGGATCTCAGCCGTCTGGACATCCGAGAGGTCCTGGTAGAAGCGCAGCACGATCGCCGCGCGCTGACGGTTCGGCAGCCCCAGAAGTGCTCCGTGCATCCTCTCGTCCAGCTCCGAGTTGGGATTGGTCTCGACCTCTCGACGCGGGCCGACGCGTTCGAGATAGGCGCGCTCGACCCGTTGGCGGCGGAAGTGACTCGTCGCGAGGTTCACGATCGTCCGGCGGAGATACGCGCTGAACGCGTGGCGTTCGCGAAGGTGCCGCAGTCGGCCGACGAGCCGCGCGAACGCTTCCTGCACGAGGTCCTCGGCCAAGGATCGATCGCCCGTCAGCAGGAACGCGAGACGGATCCCCTCGGGCGCGTGCTGCACGTAGAGATCGCTCAGGGTGCTTCGCTCCAGTGAGGTCTCGCGGGTCATGGCCAAGGGCATCGAGGGCCGTTCTTCTCTCACGGTATTGAGACGCCTAGCTGCCCACAGAACGCTGCATCCGATCTGGAGGAGCGTTCCTCTTTCTCCCTGAAGGCTCCAACGCGGAGGCTATGTGTTTCTCACGCGTCCCGCTGCTTTAAGTCGGGAGCGGGAGCTCCTGATGGCTCGGCGACGTCAGGGCTCGATCCGGATCGAGTCGAGGACGGTCTCCAGGTCGGCGAGGTCTTCCGGCGGGGAGCCGGCCGAGCGCTTGGCCACGATCATCAGACGCGTGCCCTCGACATCGAGGATCCAGAACTCCTCGCTGTAGCCAGGGCCGTCGTAGCCGAAGTACGGTCCCCAGGCGGGGGAGATCCAGCTCTTGATCTTGCCGCCGATGCATCGAGCGAACTTGAGTTCGTCGGCGGAGCCCTCGACCGGCACGTCGGGGACCCTCCATTCCAGGTGCTTCCCGCGGTAGCCGTAGATGCTCACGTCCTTCGGGGGCGACGTCACCTCGAAGGGGGCCAGGTTACTCAGGGCGGTCGCGAGGTCATCGACGGTCGGACCGACGGATGGATCGGCGGGCCTGTGATCGCGGCAGCCATCACGCACGAGGTTCGTCACGGTGGTGATGCCTACTCCGACGTGCCCGTCCCCCGCGGACTTGGCCGCGCCGATCCACTTGTACCATCCCCCGAAGGGGACCTCCCACGCGACGCGGAGTGGGGTGGAGGGGTCGGCGTCGGGGTCGATGGAGTACGCCCCGGGCTCCAGGAGTGAGAAGTCCTCGAACTCCGCGATCTCCTGTATCGCCGGTGAGGCGGTCGGTTCGCCGGGCGTCGTCGGAGACGCGGCAGTCGTGTCCGTCGCCTCAGGAGCCCGTTCGCATGCCGTCAGCGCCATGAGCAGAGCCAAGCCCAGCTGCGGTCCATGACGAAACTTCATCTCGGTCTCCCTCCCGTCGATCCAGCGGATCGTCTCCGCGTCGTTTCGATCACGTCGAGACGGCGGCGCGCTTCAACCCGCGTGGTTCCAGGCGATCGTCACCTGGCTGATGTTCCCGAGGTCGTCGATGCGGGACAGTTGGAGGCGAGCGATCTGACGCTCCTCGCCGCCGTCCGCCCCCACGACGACCAGCGTGCCCATGATCGGCTGGCCGACGGTGTAGACGTCGTTGTCCTCGCGAACCAACGCGATCTCGGAGCCGTCGGGGGACCACTGGAGCATCGGCAGGTCCCCGTCCGCCGAGACGAGGGTGAGGCCCGCGCCGTCGGCGCGGATCGTGTAGACGCCCGTGCCGGCGGGGCAGCCACAGCTGAACGCGAGCCGCTCTCCGTCCGGCGACCAGACGAGGTGGCTCACGTGGGACCAGTCGCCGCCGGCGAGCTTGCGCCGGTTCGTACCGTCCGCGTCGATGACCCACAACGCGTTGGAATGGTCCCCGCCGCCGTCGATAAACGCGATCTGGCCAGCGTCGGGCGAGAACGCCGGCGCATCTAGATGCCCGTCGTCGCTGCTCAGCAGGACCTCCGGAGGAGCGTCCCCGACGGTCGCGAGCTCCAAGCGGGACGGGTGATCCGCGACCGCGTACACGACCTGCGTGGCATCGGGAGACATCGAGGCGGCGCCGAAGTTCGCCGAATCGGTGACCTGGGTCTCGGCGCCGTCCGCGTCGAGCACGGACAGGGCTTCCCGAGGTGGTCCGATCGGCACGCCCGGCCGAACGAGGAGCCTCGAGCCGTCTACCGACCAGGCGATCGGGTCGCCCGCCTCGGGGCCCGCCAACCGCACCGCGTCGTCGGGGTAGTCGCTCGGCGAAAACACCCCGGGATAGGCCTTTTGGGCGTTGATGGCCCAGATCCCCGTGCCGTCGTTGTACGCGATCCACCCGCCGAGTTGCCCGAAGGGTCCCACGATCGGAGATGCCTCGGGGTTCGGCGCCGTCCCGGGCGTCGGGCTCGGCGGCGAGGAAGGCGCCGCATACACCGACAGCCAATCGCCCCAGGCGGTCCCGGCGACGAGACGCCGGAGGTCGGTGCCGTCGGCGTTGATGCTCCAGAGCGAGCTCGAGCCGTCATCCTCTCTCGAGAAGAGAATCCGATCGCCGTCGGGCGAGAAGTCGATGACATCGAGCGTCTCCGACCGGGTGACTTCGGTCACCAACGTCACCCTTCCCGTCGCCACATCGAGCATCCGGAGCTGTTCGAGACGTCCTCGACCGCTCGAGCTAAAGGCGATCCGATCACCGGTAGGCGACCAGACGGGCTCCCAAACCCAGTCATCGAACACCACCTGGGGGTTGGAGCCATCGGCCTCGGCGAGGACGAGCGACCTGTTGGCGACGTAGGCGACCCGCGATCCGTCCGGCGAGTACGTCACATACCCATCACCGGGTAGATGAGGCAGCTCCAAACGGTACGGTGGGCTTCCGTCGATCGGGACGACGAGGTCTTGCCACGGAAACATGAGCGCTTCGCCGTCTGGCATCCACATCGGGTCGTGATCGCCACCTCGGTACATCCCGGGTGGCACGGTGAGGAGCATCTGCCGCTCGCCGTCCAGCCCGTGGACGCCGATCGTCTCCATGAAGCTGGCCCAAACCGCAACGCGGGTGGAGTCCGGCGACCACCCGATGTCCCATCCCTGCCCGGTGGGGAACTCTGCGACGACGTTGCCCTCCGGATCGCTGATGATGACGCTCCCGAAGCCCTCTGGAGCGTCGCAGTTCCTGTGCCGAAAGGCCAGGTACCGCCCGTCAGGTGACCAGATCATGCCTTCTCCGTGATACTCGTCATGGTCGCCACACTCGCTCGGGGCGCGGCCGTCCGCGATCCGTATCGCGTTCGAGCCGTCGGATTCGGCCACGTACATGTCGCCGTCGACCCCATATGCAAGGGCGCCCGGGGTCGCCGGCGACGGAAGTGGTGTGGCCGGACGTGGCTCGGGGGCGGCCAGCTCCCGCAGCCCGACCGCACTGCCGCTGATGACGGCGACGACGATGGCCAGGGAAGCCCCCACGGTAAGGGCGACACGGGCGCGCGCGCGTCGGAGCACCGTCCGGGGCACGGTCGTCGGGGCGGGGGCATCGGCGGCGACGGCGTGGAGCCGGTCGCGGATCTGGGTCTCGTTCATCGGTCCTCTCCAAGCATCGTTCGCAACGTTGTCGTTCCACGGGAGACCAGTGACTTCACGGCTCCCTTGCGGAGCCGCATCACGTCCGCGGTCTGTGCTTCGGACAGATCTTCGAAGTAGCGAAGAACGACCGCCGTTCGTTGGCGGACCGGAAGAGCGAGGAGGGCGTCGCATCCGTTCCCGCTCCGAGACGTCGGGCGGATCGACGGGCGGGGGCTCTACGTGTCGCTCCAGGAACCGGCGCTCCACGGCCTTCCGCCGAAACTGCGATCTCGCGAGGTTCACGATCGTCGCGCGCAGGTACGCCCGGAACCCACCCGGGTCCCGCAGGTGGAGAAGCCGGCCCGCGAGCCGGACGAACGCGTCCTGGACAAGGTCCTCGGCGAGCGATCCGTCTCCTGTCAGGAGGTACGCGAGACGGAGCGCGTCGGGAGCGTGCGCCGCGTAGAGCTCTGCGAGCACACCGCCTTCGATCCGCACCGCTCGGCTCTGAGTCTGCATCCCGCCTCTGGTCTCTGAACGCCTGGCGGCGGCATCTGGTTTCGGTCCGCGCTCAGGTCGTCGCACAGCATCAGGGGTATGGCATGAGCAGTCGCATATCAACCCCCGGGGACCCGGCGGAACCGCCTGGAAGCAAGTGAACGGGACGAGCCGCTGAGCTCACGCACCCCAAGGGGTGGCGAGAGCGGATAACAAACCGCACAGCGTTTGAAGTCCCGCGACGGAAGCCGGGCATCGCACACCGTTCGGCGCCCGACAACTACGGATCAGAAGGCCGTCCGGGCGCACCATCGAGACCCAAGGTCAGAAGCCCTTCGTGGGACGCGCCTCGGCCCGGATGGCCGGAATCGCGCGGGAAACGGCGTGGAAGGCGCGTAAGCGTGATCCGGCGTTCACGGAGGCGTGGGATGCAGCGATGGAAGACGCCAGGGACCTCCTTGAGATCGAGGCGCGGCGTCGGGTGGTCCAGGGCGTAGGTCGGCCCGTGCTCCACCAGAGGCACAAGGTCGGGGCGGTCCGCGGGTATTCCGCCACGCTTCTGATCTTCCTGTTCAAGGGCGGACGTCCTGAGAAGTACCGGGAGCGGTTCGAGCGTTCCGGCCCTGGCGGGAAGACGGTCCCCTTCCAGGTCATTGACGGGCTGCTGTCGAGGGCGCGGAGTGTCGTGGCGCGTCAGGTTGACGAGCTCCGGCAGAATCGACGACGTCACACTATCGCCCCCGTCATACTGACGTCGCAGTCCCGATTCCGTGAGCAGGGGTTGCGAGAGATTACGGCCCGGTCAAGAGTGTGTGTCGAGATCAGGACGAGTCTGGTCTGGGCCGATCTAGCAGGAGGGAGCCGACGTGAATGAAGCTGAACGATCGTCCGTGCCGGAGCCGATCCCCCAGGCCGCCCCGGGAGGGTTCGCGGCGGCCGAGCCGCTGCCCAACCTCATCCGCCGCATCGTGCGGGAGGAGCTCCGCCCGATCCACATGTTGCTAGCGGACCTCCGAGATCGGTCGGAAGCGTAGGGCGACAGCCGCAAGCGAGCACAAAGAAGCAGCGAGAGAGGAGAATGACCCACGTGTCGGACAGGAAGGACGAGACCCAGAGCGTCAGCGAGAGCGAGAATCCAGCGATCCCGGCCCCCACTCCCACGGCGCATCGGCCCAGAACGAACAAGGACTGGTGGCCGGATCAGCCGGACCTCTCGGTTCTGCACCAGCACTCGTACCGGGTCGACCCCATGGGGGAGGACTTCGACTACAGAGAGGAGTTCAAGAATCTCGACGTCGAGGCGTTGAAGCGCGACCTCATCGAGGTGATGACGACGTCGCAGGACTGGTGGCCGGCCGACTATGGCCACTACGGTCCGCTGTTCATCCGGATGACGTGGCATGCCGCGGGGACGTACCGCGTCGCCGATGGCCGGGGCGGTGGCGGCACCGGGGCCCAGCGCTTCGCCCCCCTCAACAGCTGGCCGGACAACGCGAGCCTCGACAAGGCGCGCCGGTTGCTCTGGCCGATCAAGCAGAAGTACGGGCGCAACATCTCCTGGGCCGACCTCATCATCTTCGCCGGCAACGTCGCCATGGAGTCGATGGGGTTCAACACGTTTGGCTTCGGGTTCGGACGAGAGGACATCTACGAGCCCGAAGAGATCTTCTGGGGGCCGGAGGACACCTGGCTCGGAGACGAGCGCCACGGCGGCGCGGGGGACATCGAAGGGCCGTTCGCCGCCGATCACATGGGTCTGATCTACGTCAATCCGGAGGGGCCGGGCGGCAACCCGGATCCACTCGCTGCAGCGCAATACATCCGACAGACGTTTGGGCGCATGGCGATGAACGACGAGGAGACGGTAGCCCTCATCGTCGGCGGCCATACCTTCGGTAAAGCCCACGGCGCCGCTCCCGCGGTCGACTACGTCGGTCCCGAACCGGAGGCTGCGCCCCTCGAGGAGCAAGGCCTCGGCTGGAGGAACACGTTCGGCCGCGGCAAGGGCGCGGACACGATCACCAGCGGGCTCGAGGGCGCATGGACGGCCACCCCGACGACATGGGACAACAGCTTCCTCGAGATCCTCTACCGCTATGACTGGGAGCTCACGGAGAGCCCCGGGGGGGCGAAGCAGTGGACGCCCAAGGATCCCGAGGCCCAGGGCACCGTGCCGGATGCTCACGATCCGTCGAAGCGGCACGCCCCCATGATGCTGACGACGGATCTGGCGCTGAAGCTCGATCCGATCTACGGGCCGATCACGAAACGTTTTCGCGAGAACCCGGGGGAGCTCGCCGACGCCTTCGCCAGGGCCTGGTACAAGCTGATCCACCGCGACATGGGACCCGTCTCGCGGCTCCTCGGCCCGTGGGTCCCTGAGCCGCAGCTGTGGCAGGACCCGGTGCCCGAGGTCGATCACGAGTTGATCGGTGAGGAGGACGTCGAAGCCCTCAAGGCGAATATCCTCGCCTCCGGACTGTCGACCTCGGAGCTGGTCTTCACCGCGTGGGCATCGGCCGCCTCCTTCCGGGGCACCGACAAGCGGGGCGGGGCCAACGGGGCGCGGATTCGCCTTTCGCCGCAACGGGACTGGGAAGCGAACGACCCGCCCGCGGTGGGCAAGGTGCTCCAGGCCCTCGAGGGGATCCAGCAGGACTTCAACAGCTCCCAGTCCGGAGGCAAGAAGGTCTCGCTCGCGGACCTGATCGTCCTGGCCGGGTGCGTGGCCGTGGAGGAGGCGGCGAAGAAGGCCGGGTTCGACGTCAGGGTGCCGTTCACCCCGGGGCGCACGGACGCCACGCAGGAGCAGACGGACGCGGAGTCCTTCGCCGTACTCGAACCGACCTTCGACGGATTCCGCAACTATCTGCGAGCCGGAGAGAAGCTGTCGCCGGAGACCCTTCTCGTGGAGCGGGCGAACCTCCTGACGTTGACCGCCCCGGAGATGACCGTCCTGCTCGCCGGCATGCGCGCTCTGAACGCCAACTTCCGGCAGTCCCAACACGGCGTCTTCACGGACCGGCCCGGGACGCTGACCACAGACTTTTTCGTGAATCTCCTCGAAATGGGGATGGAGTGGAAGACCTCCCTCTCAGAGGAGGGCGTCTACGAGGGTCGCGACCGCGCCACGGGCCAGCTCAAGTGGACCGCCACCGCAGTCGACCTCGTCTTCGGTTCGAACTCCCAGCTCCGAGCCATCGCTGAGGTCTACGCGTGCGACGACGCGACGGAGAAGTTCGTGCATGACTTTGTGGCCGCGTGGAGCAAGGTGATGAACCTCGATCGCTTCGACCTGGCCTGACCGTCGGTCGCGGCCCTGCATCGTTTCCTGCCGCGACAACTACGGATCAGAAGGCTGGGGGTTCGAGTCCCTCCGGGCGCACGAGGAAGACTCCAGTCCAGGCATCCTCCCGACTGCGGCGGCGCCTCGGTCGTGGCGGAGCCGGAGCCGCCGAAGAGCCCGCTGGCGTGTTTGGCTTGGCCGCCTCCCCGCTGCACCCGGGGATCAGGGGCCGGCGTCGGGAGATGCCGCTCCAGCCTCCGGATCGACCAGCACGCCGATGGCTAGGGCATAGCCGCGCCAGCCGAGGCCGGCGATGATCCCCCGGCACGCCCCGCCGACGATGTCCGTGTGCCGGAAGCCCTCGCGGGCCTGGGGGTTCGAGAGGTGCACCTCGATCACCGGGAGGTCGATGGCGGCGATCGCGTCCCGGATGGCCACGCTCGTGTGCGAGTAGCCGCCCGGGTTGATGACGACTCCGTCCGCCTCCGTCGCCGAGCGCTGGATCTCCTCGACCAGCTCTCCCTCCAGGTTCGTCTGCCGGATCCGGACCTCGACGGCCAGCTCCTTGGCCGCACGCTCGATCCGCTCGTTGATCTCCTCGAGCGTCAGCGATCCGTAGACCTCCGGCTCTCGCCGCCCCAGCAGGTTGAGGTTGGGGCCGTGCAGGACGAGGACCCGACGGAAGGCGGTCACGGGCGGACCCTCGCGGGGAGCAGCGCGTCGAGCGCGTCGTCGAGGTCGATCCCCTCGACGATCTCGGCCCCTCCGGCAGCGGGGACCACGAACACGGCGGCTCCGCCCCGGCGCTTCTTGTCGCCGAGCATCGCGGCGCGTACGGCTCCCGGGTCGAGGCTTCGGGGCGCCTCGGTGGGAAGGCCCAGGGCCGTCAGCCGCTCCTCGAGGTGCCCGGCCAGGTCGGGGTCGGTGATCCCGAGCGAGGCGCCCAGCCGGGCCGCGGCCACCAGACCGGCGGCCACGGCCTCGCCGTGCGGCACCCGGTATCCGGACGCGGCCTCGATCCCGTGGGCGAACGTATGCCCCAGGTTCAGGGCGTGCCGGAGGTCGCGGTCGAGGGGATCGGCGGCGACGAACGCCGCCTTCACCCGGACCGCCTGCTCGATGGCCCATCCAAGGGTCGTCTCATCGACGGCCTCGACCACGAGGGGCGAGGCCAGGACCCCGGTCTTGACGATCTCGGCCAGGCCGGCCCGGCGGTCGCCATCGGGCTGGGTGGCGGCCAGGGCGACGTCGATCAGCACCACCGCGGGGTGGTGGAACGCCCCGGCCAGGTTCTTCACGCCGGCGTGGTCGACGGCCACCTTCCCGCCGAGGGCGGCGTCGGCCATGGCCAGGACGGTGGTCGGCACGGTGACCAGCGGTACGCCGCGCATGTACGTGGCCGCGGCGAACCCGGCCACATCGAGCGTGGCCCCTCCGCCGAGAGCCACCACGACGTCCCCCCGCCCGAGCCCGGCCGCCAGGAACGCTTCCCACAGGGTCGCGGCCGTGGCGATGGTCTTGGACCGTTCCCCGCCAGGGTTACGGGGGAGCGCGACGCGGAAGCCCCGAGCCTCCAGGGAGTCCCTTGCCCGCTCCACGACGTCGGCAGGGAGGGCGGCGTCGGCGACGACCGACGCGGCCGTCGCTTCGGGGAGCCGTTCCACGACGCGCGCCCCGAGATCGTCGAGGTCGCCCAGCGCCACCCGGTGCTCCGCCCCGGGAACCGCCACCTCGATGGTGGCCGGGGCGTCGGCGGCGGTCCGGATCCGCCCGGCCACCTCGGCGGCGACATCGGCCGGCGCCCGCCCGGCCACTTCGACCGGCGTCCCCGCGTCGCGGTACCGGAGCGCGCGCTCGGCCAGGAGCGTCCTCATCGTCGCGGGGTCCGATGCGAGCGGGCGGGACCCCGGGTCGTCGGAGAGCCTGGAAACCAGTTCCTCTTCGGCCCACCTCAACACCGCGACCGGCCCGGTGGCGGCCAGGTCGGCGAACGCGTCATGGAGCACCGCCCCGCCCCCGGTGGCCACCACCGCTCCTGAAACTCGAGCGGCATCGCCGAGCACGGCTCGCTCACGGGCCCGGAACCCCTCCTCGCCCTCGTGGCGGAAGATCTCCCGGATCGAACGGCCGGCCCGGGACAGGAGCACTTCGTCGAGATCCACGAACGGCATGTCCAGGAGATCGGCGGCGATGCGGCCGACCGTGGTCTTCCCCGTCCCCATGAACCCGGCCAGCATCAGGTTGGGCCGTCCGGCGGGGAGCGGTGGCGCCGGGAGGAACGTTCGCCTCATCGGGTCCCCCGGGGGAGCCACGCGTCGCCGGCGGCGTCCAGGGCCGCTCGCATCAGATCCAGCCGGTCGCCGCCGAACCGCTCCGTGATCGCCTCGGCCAGGACCCACGCCACCATGGCCTCCCCGACCACCGCCGCCGCGGGCACCGCGGCCACGTCGGTGCGCACGAACGGCGGGTCGGTGGCCTCCCCGCTGGCCAGGTCGACCGACCGGGCCGCCACCCGCACCGACGACAGTGGCTTCATGGCCGCCCGCACCACGAGCGGGGCCCCGTTCGTGACGCCGCCCTCCAGGCCGCCGGCGCGGTTGGTGGGTCGGCGCAGCTCCTGGCCGTCCCGCTCGATGGGGTCCTGGGCGGACGCACCCGGGCGGGCGGCGACGTCGAACGCCGGACCGATCTCCACGCCCTTGACCGCATGGATCGAGCAGACGGCCTGGGCCAGCCGCCCGTCGAGCTTGCGGTCCCACTGGACGTACGACCCCAGCCCGGCCGGGACGCCCGCGGCGAAGACGGCGAACGTCCCGCCCAGGGTCTGCCGCTCACGGCGGGCGGCGTCCACCGCGGCGACCATGGCCTCGGAGGCCCGGGGATCCGGGCACCGGACAGCGTCGTCCTCGGCGGTGGCGGCCAGCCGCAGGAGGCCGTCATCGTCCAGGTCGTCGAGGGGCGGGACATCCGCGCTTAGGATGCCGAACGAGAGCACGAAGCTGCCGACCTCGACGCCGAACTCCCGGAGGAGCGCGCGAGCCAGGCCGCCGGCGGCGACCCGGGCCGCGGTCTCCCTGGCGCTGGCCCGCTCCCGCACCACCCGCAGGTCGTCGAGCCCGTACTTCCACCGTCCGGCCAGATCGGCGTGGCCGGGGCGCGGCGTGGTGATCGGTGGGCGCTCCTCGGGCTGGTTGGCGAAGTCGCGGTTCTCGATGACCAGCGCCACCGGGGCCCCGGTGGTCCGTCCCTCGTGGATGCCGCTGGAGATCTCGGCGTGGTCCCGCTCGATCCGCGTGGAGCGGGCCCCGCGACCGTGGCCCCCCTGCCGCCGGGCCAGGTCTCGGTCGAGGGCGGCGCCGTCGACGGGGATGCCCGCCGGGAGGCCCTCGACGATCACGGTGAGCCGGGGGCCGTGGGACTCCCCGGCGGTGAGGAACCGGAGCGTCACGGCGCGCTCCTCGCGGGCTGGGGGGCCAGGGCCTCGAGGGCCGCCGCCCGCATCACCTCGGCATCCGGCGTCCGGCCCGTCCACAGCTCGAACGAGCGCACGCCCTGCTCCACCAGCATGTCGATCCCGGGGATCGCCGCCCGTCCGGCCGCCGCGGCACGCCGCAGCAGCGGGGTCCACACCGGCGGGATCACGAGGTCCAACACCACGGGGGGAAGGGGGGTATCCGGAGGCAGGGGATCGCCCGGGACCTCGCCCCCG
>DASZZY010000176.1:0-13345 GCA_036260395.1 Actinomycetota bacterium | reverse complement strand
GGCCGCCGGCGTCCTCGCTCAGCCGGTCACTTCATCTCCCCCGGCTCGCACAGCGTGAACTGGTCGTCGCCGAACAGGAACGTGGCGCAGGGGTCGTCGATCGCCACGACCTTGAAGTTCCGCGCGAACGTCTCTCCCTCGGACACCACGAAGCTCCGGTCGCCGACCGTGACCTGGACGACCTCCTGCCCGCCCCGGACGAACACGTCCACCACGGCCACCCGCTCGCCGCCCATCGTGATGCCCTCCTGCTCGTCTTCCTCGGCACCGGGCGGGATCGGCTCGATGGGCTCGGTGGGCTCCTCTCCGGGCTCCGCGGGCTCGGCGGGAGCGGCTCCGGCCGGCTCGGCGGAGACGAGGGGGACGAACGGATCGCGACCCCCGAAGAACCCGAAGGCCCGGGGCGGGGGCTCGCGGTCCGGCGGCGGCCCGGGGGGTGGGCTGGTCACGGCAGGGGGCGGCGAGGCGGTCGGCGTGGGGGCGGCTTCCTCGGGCGCCCCACCGCCCCTGGTCAGCAGGAAGAACGCGCCGGCGGCGACGACGATCACGCCCAGCCCGATCAGCGAGTTGCGCTCGCGGGGGGAGATGGCCATCTCTCAGCCTCCGGGGGTCGTGGCGGGCGAGGGCGTCGTCCCCGGCGTGGGGCTTGCTCCCGGCGTGGGGGTCGCCCCGGGAACGGGCGGCGGCTCGATCCCGGCGCCGGGCCCGGCGGTCGGATCCGTCGTAAAGAACGTCACCTGCATGATCACGTCGATCTGCGGGAGGCTGTCCGGGCCTTCCGCCACCTGGATGCTATCCACCTCCGCGGCTCGCCGGAGGGTCTCCAGGCGGAACAGGAACTCGTCGACGGGGAAGAACGTGCCGATCACCTGCACCTGCGCGGGGATTTCGGTGGCCCCCGGGCCGGCGACGGGCTGCGACGGCGAGATCGAGAAGAACTCGACGCCCGCCACGTTCGCGGCGTCCTGGAGGTCGTTGATCAGGCCGGGGAGGTCCGCCACGGGCGGCACGGCGCGACGGAACCGGGCCAGCTGGCGCTGGAGGCGCGGCAGGTCCTCGGCGGCGGCCCGCAGCCGCGCCAGCTCCGCCTCGAGCGCCAGCTCCTGCTGCTCGGCCTCGCGCAGATCCTGCTCGGCCTCGTCGATCTGCCCGAACTTGGGGAACACGAGGAAGACGAACACGAGCACGGCGACGAGGAACGCGGCGATGCCGGCGATAAGCGGGGCACGGCGGTTCACGGCTGCTCCCTGCGGGTCGCCAGCGCCCGCTCCGACAGGTCCACCGAGTTCGTGAACTGGACCACCTCCGTCTCCGCGATCGTGCTCTTCTGCGAGCTGGACAGCCACGGGTTGACGAAGCCCCGCACGTCCTCCAGCCGGGAGAGCCACAGCGCCACGTCCCGGTGCTCGAAGGCGAAGCCGTTGAACGTGATCTGGCCGATCAGGCCGCCGGCCGCAGTGGCCGGGTCACCCGCGACGGCCACCCCCACATCGGGGTCCACCGTCCCGCTCAGGCCGGTCAGCCAGGCCTCGCCCGGGATGACCAGGGAGATGTCGCGGAGGATCGACGACCACCGCACGCGGTCGGCCAGGAGGGAGGCCAGCAGGTTGCGGGCGGCCTCGACCTCGAGCTGAAGTTGGGCCACGTTCTGGAGCTCGGCGATCTGCGCCGAGAGCTGGGCGTTGCGGGCCTCCTGCGCCGCGATGTCCTCCTCGAGCTCCGCCAGCCGCATGGCCTGGAGGAGGTAGAAGGCGCCCAGCGCCAGCAGGACGATGAGGCCGACGGCCACGACGGCGATCGTCCGGCGGCGCGCCCGCTGGCGCTCGAGGTATTCAGGGGGGAGGAGGTTGATCCGCATCGCTATCCGGCGGGCAGCGCCAGCCCAAGGGTCACGGCCAGCAGCGGCTCGGCATCGGCCATCGTGGCCTCGTCCATGTCCAGCTCCACGGCCACCTTCTGGAACGCCCGTCCCCGCTCCACGCGTCCGGTCACCCGCTCCCGCAGCCGCTCCAGGAAGCCCTGGAGCTTCGAGCCGCCGCCCGTCACGAGGATGCGGTTGACCTCCGCGTCGGGCGTCTGGGTCCGGTAGAAGTCGAGGGACGAGCGGATCTCGTCGACGAGCGTCGCCGCCCGGCCCTCGAGGAAGGTCCGGACGACCTCGGATGGCGGCGCGGTCTCCACGGGCTGTCCGCGCTTCAGCGCCTCGGCCTGTTCCTGGTCGATCCCCAGGGCGTCGGCCATGGCCACCGTGACGTCCCGTCCGCCGGTCGGCAGGATGCGGACGAAGCGGGCCACGCCACGCTCGTGGACGCAGATGTTCGTGACATCCGCCCCCACGTCGATGATGGCCTCGCCTCCGCGGTCCTCCTCGTCGAGCCCGAGCCCTTCGTCCTGACCGACCGCGCGGATCAGGGCGAAGGGCACGAGGTCGACGCCGATCGGCTGCACCCGTGCGGAGCTGGCCGCCTCGACGAAGCGCCCCACCATCTCGCGCTGGGCGGCCACGACCAGGAGCCGCATGGAGCGCGCGCCGTCCTGCTCGAACTCGTCCAGCACGTCGTAGTCGAGCACCGCGTCCTCCACCGGGATCGGGATCAGGTCCTGGACCTGGTACCCGAGCGACTGACGGAGCTCCTTGGGGGGAAGCGCGGGCACGGTGACCTCCCGCACCACGACGCGCTGGTTGCCGATGCCCATCGTGGCCTGCTTGCTGCGGAACCGCCCCCGGCGCCACAGCTCTCGTACCGCCTCGGTGACCGCGTCGACCTCGCGGATCTCGCCGGCACGGACGGCACCCGGGGACAGCGGCACCTGGGCGGCGCGCACGAGCGCGGGAGGGTCGGAGCCCAACGACAGCTCCACGGCCCGAACCGCCGTGGCCCCGACGTCGAGGCCGATGGCCGTCCTGGCCACCTAGCCCTGCTCCTCGATGCGGACGGACCGGTCCGAGAGGTACTTGTTCACGTCCGACTCCCGGATCCGGTAGTTCTTGCCGACCCTGATCGCGGCCAGCTGCCCGGCCTTGATCAGCCGGTACACGGTCATGTTCGAGACGCGCATCGTGGCCGCGACCTCTCCCACGGTCAGGAGCCGATCCCCCACGAACGGGCGCCGCTTGGGAGGCATGGTCACATCCTCCACGACGTCAACAGGCGCCACATCTCCCCCAGCAACACCAAGTCCAACAGCAGCCTCCCTCCGTTCGCCGGCTTCGCTAGCCTCATGAGGCACATCTCCAACTCCGAGGCGCCACGGTAACAACAGCCGCACTAAGAGTCAACCACCCTTCTTGGCGTCACTACGCACGCCAATGGAAACTACACTCCTGTTATTAACTGGTGCC
This sequence comes from Actinomycetota bacterium, assembly GCA_036260395.1. Classification (GTDB taxonomy): domain Bacteria; phylum Actinomycetota; class UBA4738; order UBA4738; family CALAEC01; genus DASZZY01. The sequence goes on along the minus strand of DASZZY010000176.1, from coordinate 10,002 downwards.
ACAGCGGGGTTGGAAGTGGGCGTCAGGCGACGCCGAACAGCGACAGGTACGCGCGGACGATGGGCGGCGCGGCGAGGGCCGCGACCACCGCTCCCCCGGCCAGGAAGGGCCCGAACGGCATCTGCTGCTTCCGGCCATAGCCGAGCGCCGCCATGGCCACGAGCCCTCCGACCCCGCCCGCCACCACTCCCAGGAAGGCGGCGACGCCGACGTACCCCAGGCCCAGCGCGCCCAGGACCAGGCCGATCAGCGCGGCCAGCTTCACGTCGCCCATCCCCATGCCGCGGGGGACGATGAGGGCGATCACCAGCAGGATCCCCCCGTACGCCGCCATGCCGATGAGGCCCCTGATGATATCCACCCCTCCCCCGGCCAGGTCACCGGCCAGGATGGCGATCCCGTACAGCACGAGCGACGGGTAGACGATCCGGTTGGGCACGATGCGCCACCGCGCGTCGATCAGGGCCACGGCGAGCATGACTCCGACGAAGACCGCCACCAGGATGGCCGGCAACAGCGGCCCGATGGCGAACGAGACGGCCGCGAACAGGACCGCCGTGGCCGCCTCGGTCAGCGGGTACTCGAGCGACACGGGCTCGCCGCACGAGCGGCACCGCCCGCGCAGCAGGAGGTAGGACAGGATCGGGATGTTGTCCCGAGCGCGGAGCTCGCCCCCGCACCGGGGACAGCGCGACCTGGGGGCCACGATGGATTGGCGCCGCGGGACCCGGTGCACCACTACGGTCAGGAAGGAGCCGAACAGCAGTCCGGCGATGGCGAATGCGATCTCGCGCACCGGGGGGATGCTACCGGTTCAGCTCGCCGGGCAGACGGCCGAGGGCTGGAACGCCTCGCACTCCAGGAACCGCGTGCGCAGGATCGACACCAGGCCGGCGGGGAACCGGAGGAACCACTCGTCGGTCAGCTGGATGGTGGAGTTCCCGCCCTGTGCCGAGAAACCCTTCGCGTAGATGGTGCACGTGCAGATCGCACCACCCAGGATCCGGACCTCGTTCTCCGGCACGAACAACGCTCCCGACCACTGCGTGTTGGCTTCCAGCCTAAGGCTGCCCCCGCGAACCACGATGATGCCGGACAGCGAGCCGACGCGCTGGCCCGAGTCGTTCGTATACCGGATATCCGAACTGGTGCTGCCGGGGATCAGGTTGATCTTCCACCCGATCTGATCGTCCGCGTCCGCATCGATGTAGATCACGACGTTCTCGGCGAATTCCCGAGCCGGCGCGCCGATGTCCGCCGGCTGCAGCTGGACGTTGTCGGGTCTCCCGTTCTTGAAGTTGAAGTACAACGCCTGGATCTCGGCGAGTTCCTTCAGCTGGTCCATGGCTTCGATCACTTCGCCGGTCGGGAGGGTGACCACCAGGGCTTTCTCCCCGCTGGAATCGACCTTCCCCTGGTGAGTGTAGTCGCGATCGTGGGGGAAGCTCGAAACGGCTGGGTCGGATGACGCCGCGTGGATCTCATCGGTCGGCTTCGTCCCTTGCTTGGCGTAGATCTGGGCGTTCGAGAACACGGCGGCGCAGCCGACGGACTGGCCGTTGTGGACGCACATCCCCGGAGCGGGGTCCGAGACGATGCGGTCCTTGTGGAACGCCCACCCGAGGTCGGGATCGTCGAACGCCCGGTTCGTGTTGGCGTCCGTGTTCATGTTGTTCCGCGACGTCACGCTGCCCGTCACCAGCATGCTCTCCCGGAAGAGCTTGGCCGTTCCGTTCAGGTCGACGTCGCCGTCGATGAACATGCCGAACGGGATGTCCAGCGTCTCCAGGTGGAAGCTGGCGGCGAGGACGCGGTTCACCGTCCGTCCCTCTTGGGCCCGAGACACCACGTTGTAGTCGAGGAACGGGCTTCCGGTGGCGGGCACGACGATCCTTCCCGGAGGGCTCGTCGGTGAGGTGATGTGGACGCCGCAGGCCTCACCGGTCGTCGGCTCTCGGTATTCCACGGCGTCATCGACGAGGGGGTTGTTGAGGCACTCGAAGGTCTGCCCCTCGGAGAACGTCACGTTCTGCGTGAAGTGGCCGACCGCCATCTCGAGGCCCGCCTCCGCCGCCGTGAAGGCCTCCTCGGCCCGACGGTCCCTCCCGGCGATCTCCACCTCGGTGCTGGCGGTGAACGTCACCACGGCCCCCGCCACCGCCAGCGCGGAGGTGACCATCAGCACGGTGAGCGCCGCGATCCCCCGCTCGTCCTGGAGCCGCCTCATCATCCCGCCAACCTGTTCCGCAGGAACGCCTCGGCCGTGTACGCCTGCTCGTCCTCGGGCTCGTCGGAGGACGCCACGGTGAGCGAGATACGGATCCTCGTGACGAAGGCGAGCTCGTCCGCTTCCCACTGCCCGTTGGCGTTCGTGTCGAGCTCCTCCCCCGTGACCACGCCGTCGGCGTTGTCGTCGAACACCGGATTGTTCCCGAACATCGTGAAGCCGACGCTCTCCACCCCGAGGGCCATGGGGGCACCCGCCGCGAACTGCGCCCCGCGTCGCAGCTCCTGTCCCTGGACGTAGTAGGTCACCCGGGTCACCGGGGTGCTGGTGTCGCCGTCGAAATCCACGCCGAAGGAGATGGCGCTGTCGGTCGTGGGCTGCGTCGGAGGGTTGCTGTAGAGGACGTTCGCCTGACGGAGCTCTCGCACCATCCCCCGCAGCGCGGCCCGGGCCCCCTGCTGGGCGTCGACGCGATCGGCGGTGCGGAGCGCCGAGCGCAGGTGGCTGACCATGAAGGGAGTCACCAACGTCATGAACACGAGGAACACCGCCATGGCGATCGAGAGCTCCGTAAGCGTGAAGCCCTCCTGGCGGGCGGGTCTAGTGCTCATGGGAGACATAGGAGGAGTTCGTGGCGACGCTGCCGATCCCGAGCAGCATCGGCTCCAAGGGCATGGTCCCGGCCACGTCGTCCCTCGTCGTGATGGTCAGCACGTTCTTCTGGGCCGCCGAGGCGCTCGAGATGCCCGCCGCGGCGTCGGCCTCGGCGTCCTCGATCGTCACGCCGGCCACGATCGACAGCGACACGGACTCCCCGTCGTCGCCCACGTAGGCGGGTGGAAGCACGACGGGATTGGGATTCTCGAACTGGCTCTTCCCGTCCGTGCGGGTGGGCCCGCACAGCGACGGGTCGCCCACCCAGCCGCCGCAGCCGGCCACCATCCCGAAGCTGACGGGGGCCGTGTATCCGCCGGCATCTTCGTCGGTTTGGAGCTCGGGATCCCAGACCTGGAGGCCCTGGACCTCCCAGTTCACGATGGTGTCGGAGGTCGCGCTCGACGCTTCGCTCTCGACGTCCACGTGCAGCGACGAGATGATCAGGACGCCCCGGAAGTCCTCGTCGCCGGCGAGTTGCGGAGCGGCCCACACGGTGACGCCCGGGTCGTCTCCGAAGGGCGAGACGTCCACCGAGGCCGCCACGGAGGTGCTGAGCTCGGTGGATCGCTCCTCGACCGTGCTCGCGACCGCGCCGAACTCGACGACCGCATGCGGCAGCGGCTGGCCGGCGTCCCGGGCGTTGACGAGCACGTCGTCGGCCACGGCTTGCGCGTGGCTCTCCGGGTTGAGCGTGTGCGCCGACGACACCCGGGCCTGCGTGCTGGCGGCCGCCGTTCGCGACCCCCACGCCGCGATGACGACGGGCTCGGTGTCGTTCACCGACGCCAGCGAGCCGCCGACCAGGGGGGCAGAGCCGGTCTGCTCGTTGCCCGTGGTGGAGTTTGGGGCGGTCGACGCCGATTCGTCGCCGCTGGGGGCCGGGTCCTGGAGGGGGACGTTCGTGACCGGATCGGTCTCCTCGGCCTCGACCGCGTCGGCGGATGCCTGAGAGGAGGATTCGGTGACCTCTCGGAAGGCCACTGCCGTGTCGGCGAGCAGGGCCACGACCGCGGCTGGCGTGCTCCCGTCCTGGAACGTCACGCCGGATACCTGCGCTCCGAGGGCCGAGCCGGACGCCTCGACCTCCGGTCCCTCGCGGCGGACCCTCGCGATCACGGTGTCCAGGGAGACCGATCGCGCCTCCCCCCGGCTCGCCCACGACACCGTCACCGTGACCCTGACAGCATCCGTCGCGGGCATGTCGGCGTCCGCCACGTCGCTGCTGTACCCGGCGATCGGAGCCTGCGGCTGGAGCGTTCCCGGCACGACGAACCGGACGACGACGTCGCGGGTGAACGCCGGGGCGTTGGCCGGATCGATCGAGTCTCGGCTGGTGAACGTCCACGTTCCGGAGGTGCTGTCATAGGTGCCCGCCGCCCCCGTGGGCGTGGTGACGCTCTGGTCGTCGGGGAAGTACCGGTCGAGGAGGTCCACATCCGTCGTCTCCTCTTTCTGCGAGACATAGAAGGGAAGGCTTCGGACCTCCTCGAGCTTCTCCTGAGCCAGGGTCTTGGCCAGCTGGCCCACCCGGACGACGCTGACGGTGGTGAAGGCGCTGCGGAACACGAACGACAGGCCCAAGAGCGCGATGCCGAAGACGCCCACGGCGAAGCTCATCTCGATCAGCGTGAAACCCCGCTCGCTGCGGGCCGACGCGAGCCAGCGGGTCACAGCCCCGTCACCTGCCCGGTCTGGGGGTACAGCGTCAGGACGATGGGATCACCCGTGGACGGCTGGAACGTCATCGTGTAGGAGCCGGAATGACCCGATGGATACCGACCCCGGCTGTCGAAGTAGGCGGCATGCTGAGGCACCTGGGCTCCGGCCGTCGGCGCCCCGGACAGGGCCGGGAGCGTCGTGCCGGCGAGGTCCACCGAACCCTTGAACGGCACCTCGTTCCGGTCCGTGACCCAGGCTCCGCCCCGGTACGCGTAGACCTGGTAGCTGCCGGGTTCGCCGCCCGGGCCCGCGCGCAGCAGGACGTACCGCGGCACCCCCTCGTTCACCGCGGCGTCTCGGGCGCTTCGGAGGACGGAAAGCACCTCACGGGCGGTCGCATGAAGGCGCTGGCGGTTCACGGTGAGGTTGATCGTCGGAACCGCGATGCCGAGGAGGATGCCGAAGATCGCCAAGCTGATCATCAGCTCCACGAGCGTGAACCCTCGCTGGTCACGGACCTTTGGGTGAGATTTGATCATGTCTGTCAGCGCCGGCTCCAGATTGTCCCTGTATCTATCGGAATCGGAGAGGCCAACCCTTAGGGGAAAACGCCGAAGGCCCCGGCGAGAACCGGGGCCTTCGGATCAGGGAGATGTTGCTCTTAGTCTCCGTCCCACTCGGCGTTCACGGCATCGGTGATAGCCGCGGCCGCGCTGTCGCCACTGCCGTAGAACGTCCCGGCGCCGGGGTTCGTCTGCACGTCCCGGATCGCCCAGTACGTCCCACTCGCCGACCGCGCCACCAACGTGACGGTGTCGTTGTCGGCCGGCAGGTTCGTGTCGGACACGGCCACCTGGACGCACTTCGGACCGTCCGCATCGATGGACGCACACGTCGCGCCGGCACCACCGGTCGCGTAGTCGATGGCCGACTCGCTCTCCTCCAGCTCCGCCGCGTCCGCGGTGAACTCCTCGAAGCCGGCGTCGTAATACGACTCCTCGGCCTTGAGAGCGGTCGTCACGGACGACTGCGCTGCCCGGTCCTGAGCGCTCGCGCGGATCCGCAGGAACGTCGGGATGGCGATAGCCAGCAGGATGGCGATGATCAGGACGACGATCATGAGTTCGATGAGCGTGAAGCCCTTCTCGTCCTGCATCTCGCGAATCTTCTTCAGCATCATGTCACCTCCCTTCACGGGCTGAAGCGTTTGATGGCATGGATATCGGCGGAGCCGCCGGAAAAGTTGAGCCCCCCGAGCAACTTTCCGCGGAGATTCACGGATCGGTCGCTCGGGGGGGCGCGCGCCTACTTGATCAGGTCGAAGATCCGGAACATCGGCATGTAGAGCGCGATGATGATCAGGCCGACGACCCCGCCGACGATGGCGATCAGGACCGGCTCGATCATGGCGGTCAGTGAGTCCACCATCGCGGTGATCTCGTCGTCGTAGAACTCGGCGACCTTCTCGAGCATGGTGTCGAGAGCGCCCGTCTCCTCGCCCACGGAGAGCATCTGGACGACCATCGGAGGAAAGACCTTGTGTTGCTGGAGCGGCTGGGCCAGGCTCTCTCCCTGCTTGACGTGTTCCTGCATGTCACGCACCGCCTCGGCCACCAGCGCGTTGTTCACGGTGTCCGCCACGATGTCCAGCGCCTGAAGGATGGGCACGCCCGAGCGGCTGAGGACGCCGAGGTTGCGGGCGAAGCGCGACAGGGCCGTCTTGTGGAAGAGCTGCCCGAAGATCGGGATCTTCAGCTTGAACCGGTCGAACAGGTACCGGCCACGTTCGGTCTTCAACCACTGCCGGAAGCCGAAGACCGCCAGCACGAAGCCTCCGACCACGAACAGGAAGAAGCTCCTGACGATGTCCGAGACCTTCAGGAGCAGGCGAGTCGGGAGGGGGAGGACCCCTCCGAGGTCGGCGAACAGGTCCTCGAACTGGGGGACGACGAACACCAGCATCGCGGTCAGGATGATCACCACGAGGCCCAGGACCACGATGGGGTAGGTCATCGCGGACTTGATCCGCTGGCGCAACGAGACCTCTCGCTCGAGGGTCTCCGCCAAGCGCAAGAGCACCTGATCCAAGGTGCCCGAGGTCTCCCCGGCCCTGCACATCGCCACGTAGAGCGCCGGGAAGGCCTTGGGATGCTTGCCCATGGCGGCAGAGAGGGCGGTCCCCTGCTCCACCTCGACGCGGACGTCCGCGATGACCTTGGTCAGCTGGCTGCTCTGCGTCTGCTCCTCCAGGATCGCCAGGCTCCGGAGCAGCGGCAGGCCGGAGTTGATCATCGTCGCGAACTGGCGTGAGAACAGCGCCAGATCCTTCAGCTTGACCTTCTGGCGGAGGTTGATCTCTCGCGACATCCCCTCCCGCTTGACCTTGATCTGCAGCGGGATGTAGTCGAGCTCCCGCAGCCGGGCCAGGACCAGCTCCTGGCTGTCCGCCAGGAGCTCCCCGTTGCGGAGCGAGCCGGAGCGGTCCCTGACTCGGTAGGTGTAGGTCTTAGCCACCGGCGACACCCGTCTTCCCGAGCATCCGGCTCAGCTCGGCCACGTCGTGGCACACGCTGACCGCGGTCTCGTACGTGATCTCCCTGGCCCGCACCAGGCTGGCCAGGGACTGGTCCATGGTCTGCATCCCGTATTTCCCGCCGGCCTGCATCGTCGAGTAGATCTGGTGGATCTTGGCCTCGCGGATCAGGTTCCGCACCGCGGGCGTCGCCACCAGGATCTCCACTCCGGCGATCCGCCCTCGCCCGTCCGCGGTCGGGAGCAGCTGCTGGGTCACCACGCCCTGGAGCGTGGCCGCCAGCTGCACCCGCACCTGTTGCTGCTGGAACGGGGGGAACACGTCGATGATGCGGTCGATCGTCTGCGGGGCGTCCTGGGTGTGGAGCGTGGCGAACACCAGGTGGCCGGTCTCCGCGGCGGTGAGCGCCGTCGAGATCGTCTCCAGGTCCCGCATCTCGCCGACCAGGATGACATCAGGATCCTGCCGGAGCACGTGTTTGAGCGCCGAGGCGAACGAGTGGGTATCGTGCCCGACCTCGCGCTGGTTGACCACCGAGCGCTTGTGCTGGTGGAGGAACTCGATCGGATCCTCGACCGTCATGATGTGGACGTCCTGCTCGGAGTTCACGACGTCGACCAGTGTGGCGAGCGTGGTCGACTTCCCCGAACCGGTGGGGCCGGTCACGAGCACGAGACCCCGCGGGATGCGGGCGAAGTCCTCGACCTTCGGTGGGAGGCGGAGCTCCTCGATGGTCTTGATCTGGAAGGGGATCAGCCGGAACGCGGCGCCCATGGCGTCGCGCTGGAAGTAGACGTTGACCCGGAACCGGGCCTTGCCCGGAAGCGCGTACGAGACGTCGAGCTCGAGCTCCTGCTCCAGGCGCTCGCGCTGCTTCTGGGTGAGGACGGAGTAGATCATCCGCTGGAGCTCCTCGGCCGAGAGCGACGGATACCCGTCCAGCCGGGCGAGGTCGCCGTTGACCCGAACCACGGGCGCGGTCCCCGCCGTGATGTGGAGGTCGCTGGCTCCCCGATCCAGCACGTGCTCCAGCAGCTCCGCGATAGGGACCTGCGTCTCCGATCCCCGATCCATGACCATGCTCATCAGACCACCACCCTGAAGATCTCCTCGAGGGACGTGTGTCCCATGCGTACCTTCTCCAACCCGTCGTCGCGGAGCGTCATCATCCCCTGCTCGATCGCCAGCCGACGCATCTCATCCGAGGAACGGTTCTCCGCGGTCATCCGCTCGATCTCCTCGGTCACCGGCATGACCTCGTAGAGTCCCAGCCGTCCCCGGTAGCCGGTCTGGCCGCAGTGCGCGCAGCCCTTGGGCCGGTAGAGCTGCTCGGTCGCCTCGGCCACGTCGGGGGTGAATCCCGCCGCCTGGAGCTCCACCTCGGTCACGGGGTACGGCTCCTTGCACTTGCCGCACAGGCGGCGGGCCAGCCGCTGAGCCACCACGCAGTCGAGCGCCGACGCCACGAGGTAGGGCTCGACCTGCATCTCGACGAGACGGGTGACCGCCGACGGAGCGTCGTTGGTGTGCAGCGTCGACAGCACCAGGTGCCCCGTCAGCGCGGCCTCCATGGCGATCAGCGCGGTCTCCCGGTCGCGGATCTCGCCGACCAGGATGACGTCGGGGTCGGCCCGGAGGATCGATCGCAGCGCCATGGAGAACGTCAGGCCGGCCTTCGGGTTGACCTGGATCTGGTTGATCCCCGCCAGCCGGTACTCGACCGGGTCCTCCACCGTGATGATGTTGCGGTCGACCGTGTTGATGATGTTCAGCGTGGCGTAGAGCGTGGTGGACTTCCCGGACCCGGTCGGGCCCGTGGCCAGGATCGTCCCGTACGGCTTGCGGAACGCCTCCTCGAAGCGGCGGTACGGGAGCTCCGACAGCCCCAGCTCGTCGAGCTCGAGCAGGACGCTGGTCTTGTCGAGGATGCGGATGACCATCTTCTCGCCGTACACGGTTGGGAGCGTGGCGATCCGGAGGTCTACGGCCTTCCCGCCGACGACCAGGCCGACGCGACCGTCCTGCGGCACCCGCCGCTCGGCGATGTTGATCTCCGCCATGACCTTCAGGCGCGAGATGAGCCCGTTGTGGATGTTCTTCGGCGAGCGCATCACCTCGTGCAGCACGCCGTCGATCCGGTAGCGGATCCGGACGTCCTTCTCGGTGGGCTCGATGTGGATGTCGGAGGCCCGGTCGGCCACGCCCTGGGTGATCAGCAGGTTGACCAGGCGGACGATCGGCGCCTCCTCGACCGCGGCCGGCAGGTCGTCGAGGGCCTTGTGGTCGTCCTCGGCCTTCGTGGCGGCCTCCGACGCGATGTTCTCGGCCGACTGCTCGAACTGGCCGTAGCGTCGGATGGCGGCGTCCACGTCCGCCGCCGTGGCCACCACCGGCTTGACGTCGTGGCCGGTCACGGTGCGGATGTCGTCCATCGCGAAGACGTTCGCCGGATCGGACATGGCCACGATCAGCCGCTCGCCCTCGAATCCGATCGGCAGGACCCGGTACCGCCGGGCCATCTGCTCGGAGATCAGCGCGGCGGCCGAAGGGTCGATGCTGTGCTCGGCGAGGTCGACGAAGTCGAGGCCCACCTGGCGCGCCAGCGAGGCCACCAGCTCGGCCTCCTTCAGCATGCCGAGGTCCACCAGCACGCGGCCCAGCGACTTGCCCACCCGCTGCTGCTCGGCGACGGCCCGCTCGAGCTGCTCCGCGGTGATCAGCCCCTCGTCGACGAGGACGTCGCCGAGATCCTTGGTGCGCTTGAGCGGCGCCCCGCCGGCCTGCTTCTGGCCCCTGGCCACCTCAGCCTCCCTCCGCCAGGAGCCGGCCGAACTCTCGCGCCAGCGCCACCCGGTCGACCTCGCCGTCGGCCGGCCGCGATGGAGTCCGCGGCGGCGGCGGCTGGGGCTCGGGCCGGGGGGCGCGG
>DASZZY010000175.1:0-9759 GCA_036260395.1 Actinomycetota bacterium | reverse complement strand
CCCCCGGGGTCCCGAGGCCCGGACGCCCTTCCCCGGCTCGCGCCGTGCCGCGCCGACCGCCTCGAGCGCGGCGAGCGCCGCCGCCGCCCGGGGCCGCGAGACGCCGGCTTGGCGCCGCACGGCGTCCCGTGACGCGGCGCCGCGGCGCGCCCGGAGCGCACGCAGGACCGCGTCGACGTCTCGCTCGCCGGGCCCGGCGCCGGACAGGAACCGGCGGAGCCCCAGGTCCTCGGGCCGGTAGCAGAGCACCGCGGCGGCCGGCTCGCCGTCCCGTCCCGCACGGCCGATCTCCTGCGAATAGGCGTCGACCGACTCGGGGATATCGTGGTGGAAGACGAACCGCACGTTCGGCTTGTCGATGCCCATCCCGAACGCCGTGGTGGCCACCACCACCGCCACGCGGTCCTCCATGAACGCGGCCTGCACGGCGTCCCGGTCGTCGCGCCGCATCCCCGCGTGATACGGGGCCGCGGCCACGCCCCGGTCGCCCAGCGCCCCGGCGAGCTCCTCCGTCACCCGGCGGGTGCCGGCGTACACGATCCCCGGCGGCCGGGCATCGGCCACCCGCTCCACGAGCTCCCGCCGTTTCGCCCCGGCGTCGTCGAACCGGGCCGCCGACAGGTGCAGGTTGGGGCGGTCGAACCCGCGCACGACGACCCGCGGCCGGCGCATGTCGAGCCGCTCCACGATCTCCTGACGGACGGGCGGCGCCGCGGTCGCCGTGAGGGCCAGCACCGTGGGACGCCCGAGGCGCTCGATCACCGGCCCGAGTCCCAGGTACGCCGGCCGGAAGTCGTGGCCCCACTGGCTCACGCAGTGCGCCTCGTCGACGACGAACAGCGACGGGGCGGTCCGATCGAGCGAGCGGAGCACCTCCGGGTCCTCGAGCTGCTCCGGTGCCAGCAGGACGAACTCGAGCTCCTCGGCGGCCAGGTCGGAGAGCACCTCGGCCCGGGCCGTCCGGCCGAGCAGCGAGTTGAGCCTCGCGGCGGCGCCGGTCTCCTGCTCGCCGATGGCCTCCTCCTGGTCGCGCTGGAGGGCGATCAGGGGGGAGACCACGATCGTGGGGCCCTCCAGGAGAGAGCCGGCGAGCTGGTAGATCGCCGACTTCCCCGAGCCGGTGGGCATCACCGCGAGCGTGTCCCGGCCCTCGAGCACCGCGTCCACCGCCTCCCGCTGCCCGGGGCGGAGCCGCTCGAGGCCGAGCCGCTCCCGGGCGTGCCGCCGGACGTCGCGTCGCCTCGCCATGGTCGCCGTGTCGTTCCCCGCCGGCCGGCCCCTCAACCGTCGGGCGGTCCGGCGGCCGCTCCCGCGCTCCGGCGGCCGCCCCGCGCTCCGGGCCGTCGTTTCGCCCCTCGCGCGCCCGGGTAACCCGCACTATACGGAAGGAGGTACGCGATGCCGGCGAAGGAAGAGCTTCCGAGCACGATCCAGCGATCCTCGAAGAAGGCCCAGCGCACGTGGTCGAAGGCGCACGACAGCGCGGTGGAGACCTACGGCGAGGGACGGCGATCGCATCAGACGGCGTTCGCGGCGCTCAAGCACTCCTTCGAGAAGAAGGGGGACCGGTGGGTGGCCAAGGGCGACCGGGGCCCGTCGGACCCGCGGGCCAGGCGCTCCCCCGCCAAGGGCCAGCGTGGCGGCCGGACCTACGGCGGCGTGGACGTGGAGGGCTCCACCAAGGAGGAGCTCTACGAGCGCGCGAAGGAGCTGGACGTCGACGGCCGGTCCCGGATGAGCAAGTCGGAGCTGGCCGAGGCCGTCGCCGGGAAGCAGTAGGGTCCCGCGCGCGTGCGATCCGTCGATGCGCGCACGGCGGTCGTGATCATCACCCGTGACCGCCAGGGGTCGCTGCTGGGCACGCTCGAGCGGCTGGCCACGATGCCGGAGCGGCCGCCGGTGGTCGTGGTCGACAACGGCTCCGGGGACGGAACCGTGGCCGCGGTGAGACGGCGCTTCCCGGACGTCCGGCTGGAGGCCCTCCCCGAGAACCGCGGCGCCGCGGCGCGGACGGTGGGGGTCCGGTCGGTCGACGCGCCGTACGTCGCGTTCAGCGACGACGACTCGTGGTGGGCTCCGGGCGCCCTGGCCACGGCCGCCGACCACCTGGACCGCCACCCCGACCTCGGCCTGGTCGCCGCGCGCATCGTGGTGGAGCCCGACCTCCGGATGGACCCGGTCTCCGAGGTGATGGCGACCAGCCCCCTGCCCGGGGTGCCGGGCGTTGGCCCGGGCGTCCTCGGCTTCGTGGCCTGCGGGGCGGTGGTCCGCCGGAGCGCGTACCTGGAGGCCGGCGGCTTCCACCCGCGGTTCGGGATCGGGGGGGAGGAGGACCTCCTGGCCATCGACCTCGCGTCGCGGGGGTGGCGGCTGGCCTATGCCGCGGACGCCGTCGCCCATCACCGGCCGGAGGGCGGCCGGCCCGGGCGCCGGAGCGGCGCCGTGCGGAACGAGCTGTGGACCGCCTGGCTGCGCCGTCCGGCCGCCTCGGCGGTGCGGCGGACGCTCCGGGTGGCCCGCGCGGCGCGCCAGGACGCCGAGGCGCGGTGGGCCGTCGTGGACGCGCTGTCGGGGCTCCGGTGGGTCGTCACCGAGCGCCGGCGGGTCCCGGTCTCGGTGGAGCGGTCGCTCCGCCGGCTGGAGGCCTGAACCCTCAGTCCCGGCGGGCGGCCACCGCCGCCGCGGCCCCCGCCACCAGCGCCGCCCCGGCGACGATCCCCCGGCGCATCGAGAGCCACAGCTGGACGCTCCGGGGCGTGGACCGATCGTCGAAGCGGCCGTGGGCTCCGTGGTCGCCGGCGACGGGCTCCCACAGGTTCGCCGGGCTGTCGGCGGGCTGCGGCTCGGCGGTCTGCTGGGAGTCGTAGCCCGTCCGGCCGAGGTAGCGGTCCAGCAGGCCGCTGGCGACCTTCTCCGCCAGCAGCGTGGCCACGGTGGAGCCGCCGACCCACCGCTCCTTGGCCTCGGGGTGCCGGGCCGCCCACACCACGGCGCGGGCGGCGACCTCCGGCTGGTAGATCGGCGGCACGGGCTGGGCCCTCCGTGGCAGGCGCGACAGGACCCAGTCGAACTGCGGCGTGTTGAGCGCGGGGAGCTGGACCATCGTGACCGCGATCCCGCTCCGGTCGTGGAACAGCTCGCACCGCAGCGAGTCGGTGAATCCCTGGATCGCGTGCTTGGCGGCGCAGTACGCGGACTGCAGCGGGATCCCGCGATAGGCGAGCGCCGAGCCGACCTGCACGATGACGCCGCGGTCGCGCGGCCGCATCCGCCGCAGGGCCGCCCGCGTGCCGTTGACCGTGCCGAGGTAGGTGACCTCCGTGACGCGGCGGTACTCGTCGGGCCGCACCTCGGTGAACGGGGCGAAGACCGACGTCATCGCGTTGTTGACCCAGGCGTCCAGGGGCCCGAGCTCGTCCTCGACCGAGTCGGCCGCGCGCTCGACCTGGTCGGGATCCGCCACGTCGGTCGGGATGGCGACGGCCTGGACGCCCGCGGCCCGGGCCTCGGCGGCCGCTTCCTCCAGGCCGTCGCGGCCCCGGCCCAGGAGCCCGACGGAGGCCCCGGCCGCCGCGAACGCGCGGGCGACGGCCCGGCCGACGCCGGCCGAAGCCCCGGTCACGGCCACCACGCGCGGGAGAGGGCGGGCCATGACGCGGCGATACCCGCCCCGCCGTCGCCGGAAACGCGCTACCGGAGCGGCCCCGCCGCGACCTCGGCGGCGGCCACGAGCGTGCCGTGGCGGACGAGGTCCTCCGCGGCGGCGATGTCGGAGGCCAGCTCCCGGTCCTCCGACAGGAACGGGACCCGCTCGCGCAGCGCGGCGGCGGCGCTCCGGGTGCCCGGGGCGGCCTCCAGCGGGGCATGGAGGTCGAGGGCCTGGGCGGCGCACAGCGCCTCGATGGCCACCACGGTCCTCGCCCGCTCCAGGACCTGCCGGAGCTTGAGGCCGGCCAGCCAGCCCATGCTGACGTGGTCCTCCTGGGTCCCGGAGGTGGGGATCGAGTCCAGCGTCGCCGGCGAGGACAGCACCTTGCACTCCGAGACCAGCGCCGCCTGGGTGTACTGCGCGAGCATGTACCCCGAGCCCAGCCCGGGTCGGGTCGACAGGAACGGCGGGAGGCCCCGCCCGGTCGCCGGCCCCAGCAGCCAGTACGTCCGGCGCTCGGAGATGCTGGCCAGCCCGGTGAGGCCGACCGCCAGGACGTCGAGCGCGTACCCGACCGGCTCGCCGTGGAAGTTGCCGGTGCTCTCGACGCGGCCGTCCGGCAGGATCACGGGGTTGTCGATCACCGACGCCCCCTCGCGCTCCAGGACGCGGCCGCAGAAGCCGTGGACGTCCCGGGCGGCGCCGTGGACCTGCGGCGCGCAGCGCATCGAATAGGGGTCCTGGACGGCGTGCGCGCTCTCTCGATGCGAGGCGATGATGGGGCTGGCATCGAGGAGCGCCCGGAGGTTGGCGGCCGAGTCCTGCTGGCCGGGGTGGGGGCGGAGGCGCTGGAGGTCTTCGGCGAACGGACGGTCGGTGCCGAGCGCGCCCTCCACGGTCATGGCCGCCGCCACGTCGGCCGTTCGGAGCAGGGTCGTGGCGTCGTGGTGGGCCAGGATCCCGAGGGACAGCATCCCGTCGGTGCCGTTGATCATGGCCAGCCCTTCCTTGGCCTCCAGCGCCACCGGGTCGAGGCCCGCCGCGGCCAGCGCCTCCGCGGCCGGCGCCGTGCCCGACGCGCCGAGGACCCGCCCCTCGCCCATGAGCGCCAGCGCCACGTGGGCCAGCTGGGCCAGGTCCCCGCTCGCGCCGACCGAGCCGCGGCTGGGGACGGCCGGATGGATGCGGTGGTTCAGCAGGTCCACGAGCGCCAGCGCCAGCCGGGGTCGGACCCCCGACCAGCCGGCGGCCAGCGTCCGGGCCCGGAGCAGCATCATGGCCCGGACGATCTCGGGCTCGAGCAGCTCGCCGGCGCCGGCGGCGTGGCTGCGGATCAGGTTTCGTTGGAGGAGGGCCACATCCTCGGGCGGGATGCGGACGTCGGCCAGCGCGCCGAAGCCGGTGGTCAGCCCGTAGACCGTCCGCTGGCCGCGCAGGTGGTCCTCGACGAGATTCCGCGACCGCTCCATGGCCGCCACGGCGTCGGGCGAGAGGCGGACGGGGGCGCCCCGGCGGGCCACCGCGACGACGGCCTCCGCGGCAAGCGGGCCACCGTCGATGACCACGGCCTCCTCGGGCGGCACGGCGCAACGTTAGCGCACCGGCGACGGCCGGGGCCTCGCCGCGGCCGCGAGGGATTGCGCCCCCGAGGATCGAGCTCCGGCTACCGCCGGCTGAGGGCGGGCGGGTACGGGACCAGGCCGACCCGCATGGAGGTGCCGTGCTCGTCGCGGGCCATGCCCAGGGCCTCCTCGACCGAGCCGGCCGGCTCGAACCCGGCGTGCCGGACGATGCCCGGGTCGTCGGCGCCGGCCACGATGACGCGGCCGGCGTGGCGGAGCCGCTTCAGGGGGTACAGCGCCATCACGGCGTGCACCGGGTGGAACGCGTGGCCGAACCGGTAGCGGCGGACGTAGTCCTCGCGGCGGGCCAGCTCCGGCTCGAACCGCCGCCGGGCCTCGTACGGGTCTCGGGTCTCCGGCAGGACCCGCTCCCACGCCTCCCGGTAGGAGGGGTGGTGCTCGTCGTCCCAGCGGTCCGGGCAAGGGGTAGCCATGACCACCGTGCACCCGGGCTTGCCGGCGGCCTCGATCATCCCGCCCAGGTACCCCAGGCCCGTGGAGATCAGCGTGAGGATGGGGTTCGTGAACGAGTACGCGGCGTAGGGGCTCCAGTCGGGGACCCCGTACAGGACGACGTCGACCGGCTCGTCGGCCGCCGTCCGCCGGGGCGGCTGGTGGGCGCGGAGGAGGCTCAGCGCGGCGGCGCGGGTGGCCGCCACCGAGCCCCCGAACGGGCGGTGGACCTGGAGCGGATTCGCCAGCACCGTCTCCACCTTGAAGATCCGCCCGGCCCCGAGGGCCGCCTCGACGACCGCCCCCATCTCGTCGAGGATCTCGTGCATCCGGTTGCGGTGCAGCGACATGCTCATCGTGTCGGGGTCGTGGTGGTGGCGGATCGAGCGGTAGCTGGAGAGGCCCACGCACACCGATTTCCAGCCGCCCGAGAACCCTCGGGTTGTGGAGCAGTTGAGGTAGACCGTGAGGTCGGACTCGGCCACCAGCCGGTGGACCTCGACGTCGTGGCCCCGGGCCGTGGTCCCCAGGTGGACGAGGCGGTCCGGGTCCTCGGCGTCGTGGCACCGCAGCCGGTCGCCGAACCGCCGCACGACGTCGGCGCCCAGGATGCCGCCGAGCTCGGCGTGCGTGAACCTCCGGTGCAGCGCGTTGGCGCACAGCAGCGTGACGTCGTCCTGCCGGACGCCGCCGCGGGCCAGGGCGTCCAGGATCGCGCCCATGCCGGCCGACCAGGCCGGCGCGTAGCAGGGGACCGTCGGGTCGTCGAAGGCGACCGTCACCCGGGCCCCGGGGCGGACGAGCTCGCGCAGCGGCGCGGTGTCGAGCGGACGCTCGACGGCGTCGCGGTATGCGGCGTCGAGATCGTCGGCCACCGGGAGCGGCAGCGCCACGCCGGGGGAGAGCGTCGCCGTGTCGTCCGGGAGGTCGGCGTCGATCCACCCCTCCCCGAACACGATCCGTTCCCGCATGGCGGCCGAGTGTAGCCGCGCCCGCCGGTAGGATGGCGACCGTGCGGACCCGGACGATCGACGCCGATGGGCCCGTCCACGTCGCGGAGTTCGGCGGGCAGGGCCCGCCGTTCGTCCTCCTCCACGGGCTCGGCGGCTCGCACCTCAACTGGATGCGGCTCGGCCCGCTGCTCGGCGAGCGCGGGCGGGTCCTGGCCCCCGATCTGGCCGGGTTCGGCCGGACGCCGCCGGCCGGGCGGCGGACGACGGTGGGAGCCAACGCCCGCCTGGTGAGCCGGCTGCTGGACTCCTGGGCGGGCGGCCCGGCGATCCTCGTCGGGAACTCCATGGGCGGGCTGATCGGGCTGCTCGCGGCGGCCGCCCGCCCCGAGCAGGTGGCCGGGCTCGTGCTGCTGGACCCGGCCATCCCGGTGGCCCCCGGCGTGCCGCGCGAGCGGCAGGTCACGTTGTCGTTCGCGGCGCAGATGGTCCCCGGCATCGGCGAGGCGTTCGTGCGCCGGCGGCTCCGGCGCCTGGGGCCGGAGGGCATGGTCCGCGAGACGTTCCGGATGTCGTGCACCGACCCCTCCCGCATCCCGCCCGAGGTGGTCGAGGCCCACGTCGACCTCCTCCGGTGGCGGACCACGCAGCCGTGGGCCAACCCCGCCGTGCTGACCGCCGCGCGGTCGATGCTGGCGCTCATGCTCCAGCGCCCGCGCTTCCGGGCGCTGGTCCGCCGCGTGCGGGTGCCCACGCTGCTCGCCCAGGGGATGGACGATCGGCTGATCACCGTGGCCGCGGCCCTCCTCGTGGCCCGGTCACGCCCGGACTGGACGTTCCGTCCGCTCCCCGGCATCGGGCACATCCCCCACCTCGAGGATCCGGAGCTCACCGCCGCGACGATCGGCGAGTGGCTGGACGGACCCGGGGCCGCGGCGTGGGAGCGGGCCGGCGGCGGGGCTCCGGCGACGGAGACCGCGGCCGGCTGAGGATCAGCGCTCGGCGGCCTTCCGGAGCTCCTCGAACGCGTCGAGCAGGCCGGCCGGGAGGACGTCGATGTCCGGGGCCGCGTCCCAGTCCGTGGTGAACCCGAAGCCCATCACGCCCGAGAGGCTGGTGACCGCCACGGAGAGCGCCAGCGTCTCGCCCAGCGGCATGACCGGGAACGCGACCATCAGGCGGGCGCCCGCCAGGTACAGCGGCACCTGCGGCCCCGGGACGTTCGACACCACCAGGTTGGCCACGCGCTGGCGGGCCAGGAGCCGGGCGGCGAGCCCGTGCAGGGTCGGGGGCGCCCAGCGGGCGGTGTTCATCAGTGCCGTGGCGGCCACCGCCTGGTGCGAGGACTTCAGCTCCCGGGTGACCTCGGTGATGCGGCGGAGGCGGGCCACCGGGTCCGGCATGCCCACCGGGAGGTCGACGAAGAACATCGACACCTGGTTCCCGAGCGCGGTCTGCTGTGACTGGTCCCGGGTGGAGACCGGGACCAGCGCCCGGAGCGTCACGCCGTCGACGGGCAGCCGGCGCTCCCGCAGGAGCCGGCGGAGGGCCCCGGCCACGGCGGCCAGCACGACGTCGTTCACCGTCCCGCCCAGCGCGTTCTTGACCTGCTTGGCGTCCGCCACCGGGACCTCGGCCATCGCGAACCGGCGGTTCGACCCCACCGGCACGTTGAACGGCCCGGCCGGGGCGATCCCCCGGGCCAGCAGCGACCGGGCGCCGCCCAGCACGCGGCCGACCTCCTCGAGGGCCTCGCGGGGCGCTCGGAGGACGCGGGCCGCCCCCTCCACCGCCGACTGGACCGGGTGGGTCACCTGCTCCACGACCGAGCCGACGAGCAGCTCGGCGGCCGAGGGCTCCCGCTCGGGGTGCCACCGCTTGGGGCGGAGCCGGGCGGGCTCGGGGCTGAAGTCGAACATCACGGTGGCGATGTCCATCCCGCTGAGGCCGTCGATCATCGCGTGGTGGGACTTCGACAGGATCCCCACGTAGCCGTCGTCGAGCCCCTCGATGAGGTACATCTCCCAGAGCGGCTTCGACCGGTCGAGCGGCCGGGAGTGGACCCGCTGCACGAACTCGGCGAGCTCGCGCCGACCCCCCGGGGACGGCAGTGCCGCCCGGCGAAGGTGGAAGGAGACGTCGAAGCCGGCGTCGTCGACCCACACCGGCCGGCCGGCCCGCAGGGGCGGGAACGCCACGCGCTGGCGGAAGCGGGGGACGAGGTGGATCCGCTCCTCGATGAGCCGGGCCAGGTCGTCGTAGGCGAGCCGGCCGTCCGCCCGGGTCGCCGGGTCGAGGATCGCCAGGCCCGCGACGTGCATGTGGACGGCGGGCTTCTCGAGGTACAGGAACGACGCGTCGAGGCTGCTGAGTCGTTGATGCATCCGGCTCCTCCGGGCCGTTCCTCCGGTACATTAACCCCCGTGGGGCTCGCCCGGCAGGTGCCGCCCGACGGCCCGGCGCCCGGCCGGGTCCGCGAGCGCATCCTCAGCCTCCCGGGGCGGTTCCGCGCCCGGGCCGTGAACGGCTTCGCCGCGGACTACGGCCTGCGGATCGGCGGATCGGGGTTCCGGATCACGATCTCGGCCGGCCGGTGCGAGGTCGAGGAGGCGTACCCGCCGATCCCCACCGCCCGGATCGTCACCGATCCCGAGACCTGGCTGGCGCTCGACGACGGCCGGCTGTCGAGCATCGAGGCGTTCCTGGCCGGGCGGGTGGCGGTCCGGGGGCACATCGAGCAGGCGGTCCGGATGCAGTCGCTGTTCCGCCCGTCGGGCCGCCGCCGCTCTCGGCGGGACCTCGAGCACGTCACGCTCTCCGCCGGTGACTCCGAGTTGTCGGCCTTCGTCCTCGGCGACGGGCCGACCGTGGTCCTGCTCCACGGGCTCGGCGCCACCAAGCTCTCCTGGCTGCCGCTCATGTCGCCGCTGGCGGAGCGGTTCCGGGTCGTGGCGCCCGACCTGCCGGGTCACGGCGAGTCGTCGAAGCCGCGGGGCGGGTACACGCCCGCGTTCTACGGCGGCGTGGTCCGCCGGCTCCTCGACGCCCTCGGCGAGGAGCGCGCCGTCCTCGTCGGCAACTCCAT
>DASZZY010000174.1:0-1741 GCA_036260395.1 Actinomycetota bacterium | reverse complement strand
CCGGCAGGGCCGCGGCGCGGAACCGGTAGACCTACACCCGGGCGGTGGCGCTGCGGCGGGCGTCGAACCAGTCGGGGGCCCGGTCGGCCCGCCGGACGACGACCTCGGGGGCCAGCATCCCGTTGAGGGCCCGCTGGACGCGCTCGGGATCGGCCTCGGCCACGAACGACACGACCTGGCCCTCGGCGTGGACGCCGGCGTCGGTTCGTCCGGCCACGGAGAGCCGCGGGGGCGAGCCCAGGACCCGGGACAGGGCCTCCTCGAGGACCCCCTGCACCGTCCGGACGTCGCGCTGGCGGGCGAAGCCGTGGAACCCGGTGCCGTCGTAGGCGAGGACCAGCCGGAGGACCGCCACCGCGGCGGCTCGGGCTACTCCCGCGGAGCCCGGTCGACCAGCTCGACGACGGCCATCGGGGCGCCGTCCCCCTTCCGCGGGCCGAGCTTCAGGATCCGGGTGTAGCCGCCGTTCCGCTCGGCGTACCGGGGGGCGATCTCGGTGAACAGCCGGTGCACGACGTCGCGGTCCGGGACCACGCGCAGGACCTCCCGCCGGGCGGCCACGTCGCCGCGCTTGGCGAACGTGATGAGCCGCTCGGCGACCGGGCGCAGGGCCTTGGCCTTGGCCTCGGTGGTCCGCACCCGCTCGTGCTCGAACAGCGCCGCGGCCAACCCGCCCATCATCAGCTTCTGGTGGGCCGGTCCGGCCCCGAGCCGTGGCCCCTTGCTCGGCTTCGGCACCTACTCCTCCCGGAGGCCGAGCCCCATGTCCTCGAGCTTGGCCTTCACCTCATCGATCGACTTCTGCCCGAAGTTCCGGATGTCCACCAGCTCCTGCTCCGACTTCTGGACCAGGTCGCCGACGGTGTTGACGCCCTCGCGCTTCAGGCAGTTGTACGAGCGGACCGAGAGCTGGAGCTCCTCGATGGGGAGCGAGCGGTCGCCGTCCGCGCCCTCCTCGCCCTCCGCCGGCCCGAGCGAGATGCCCGGGGTCTCCGAGAGCTCCGAGAACAGGTTGACGAGCTCGCTGAGCGTGGTTCCCGAAGAGGCCACGGCCTCCCGCGGGGACACCGACTCGTCGGTCTCCACGTCGAGGATCAGCCGGTCGCGGTCGGTCATCTGCTCCACCCGGGTGGCCTCCACCGAGTACGACACCCGGCGCACCGGCGAGAAGATCGAGTCCACGGGGATGACGCCGATCGGGTCGCGGGGCTTCTTGTTCTGCTCCGCGCTCCGGTAGCCGACGCCGCGCTCCACCATGAGCTCCATCTCCAGGCTGCCGCCCCGCCCCAGCGTGGCGATGTGCAGGTCGGGGTTGAGGATGTCGACCCCCGCCGGCGGCGAGATGTCGCCGGCCTTCACTTCGCCGGGCCCCTTGGCCTTGAGGTACATGGTCACCGGCTCGTCCATCTCCGAGCGGATCACCATGTCCTTCACGTTCAGGACGATGTCGGTGACGTCCTCGGTGACGTTCGGGATCGTGGAGAACTCGTGGAGGACCCCCTCGATCTTGATCTGGGATACCGCCGAGCCCGGGATGGACGACAGCAGCGTCCTCCGGAGGCTGTTCCCCAGCGTGTAGCCGAACCCCGGCTCCAGCGGCTCGATGATGAACCGCGAGCGCTTGGGGCTGACGCTCTCTTCCTTGATCTGCGGTCTGGCGACGATGAGCACCGTGCATTCCCCCTCGGCCGGGGATCATCCACTCCTGCCCGGCCACTCGGGCCGCCGGCGGTCGCCGGCG
>DASZZY010000173.1:0-3156 GCA_036260395.1 Actinomycetota bacterium | reverse complement strand
GGGGGGCCCGGCGAATTTGAAAACCTCCGCTCGGAGGACAAGAATCGAGGAGAGGCGCCGAGAGGTGTCTCCGAAGGGGGCAGAACCCACGCTCGGTCTGCCGCGGGAGGCAAGGCTCGGACGCCCAGGCCTTCGAGGCGTGGCCGTCTGGGCATGTGTCAGCGATGCAGAGCGCCTGGTAGCTGCCCCCTTCGCTTGTGCCCGTCGCTCGATCGCCCGTCCCGAGCCCATCACCTCCCCGTGCGGGCCCGCCGCCGCTCCGACCTGGCCGCCAGCGAGTCGGCCCGGCTCGCGGCGTCGTCGGTGAGGCCCAGCGAGACCGCCCCCTGGATGGCCAGCAGCTCGGTCACCACCCATGGCGGCGCCTGACGGGTCCAGCCCAGGCGGGCCAGGATGGCGTCCAGGCGCTCCACCGCCGCCTGGAGGCGCGCCTCGGCCACCACGCCGGGCGCCCCGCGCTCGCGCGCCCGCCGCCACCGCTCCAGGTGCACGATCTCGGCCATGCCCCGGATCCTAGAGGGGGGGTCTGACACGGTCTCCTACAATCGGGTTCGTGGCTGACCGGGCCCGTGCCGTGGCTGAGATCCTGGCGGCACTGTCCTACGGTGAGCGGAGGGCGGCCGAGCGTGCCGAGCAGACAGTCGGCCTGGCACCGGATGAGCGGGCCAAGAACGCCCAGCGCCACGTGGCCCAGCGCGAGCGGCAGAACGCCTCGCTGATCGAGGCCCGGCTGGCGGAGCTGGACGCCATCGAGTACGCGGCCGCCTTCCGGCCGTTCTTCGACGCGTTCTTCGAGCGCACGGTCCCTCGAGACTGGCTGGAGGGGCAGACGTTCCACTACATCGGCGACGCGTTGATGAGCGAC
The DNA here is from genome assembly GCA_036260395.1 of Actinomycetota bacterium. Taxonomy (GTDB): domain Bacteria; phylum Actinomycetota; class UBA4738; order UBA4738; family CALAEC01; genus DASZZY01. The sequence continues at coordinate 2,291 of DASZZY010000173.1, read as the reverse complement.
TTCGCCGAGGTCCTGATCCCGCTGCTCGACCCGGTCTCGGCCGTGGTCGTCCGGCAGATGTCGGACCGCGCCGACCAGGAGGGCTTCGCGCTGGACGAGGTGACCCGGAGCATCCAGGGCGACGGTGAAGCCGCCGAGCGGGTGGCGGCATACGCCCGGCGGATCATCGGCGAGGCGCTGACCCAGACGCGCCGGGCGCTGGACGAGACCGAGGCCGTCCGCACGCTGATGGGTGGGGAGGAGGCCGAGAAGCGCCTGCTGCTCGACCTGCTCCAGCGCCACCGCGGCCGCCTCGACCGCATGGGCATCGAGCCGGTGGACTAAAGCGGCGGCGGCGACGCTCGCTGGTCAGATGACAGCCGTTGCCGGTTCGCGCCTCCGGAGCAGTAGAACGCCCATGACGATGATCCACAGCGTGATGACTGTCGGGAAAACGATGGTGGCGATCTGCGTGATACCCGTGGATTCTCCCGTCACCGCCTGGAGGATGCCGACGCCGAAGGAGCCCGCGCCCGCAACAGCAGCGACCCATCCGAGCCACCGGGGATAACTACGGCTCGCGGCGACGGCGAGCCCGAACAGCATGAAGGTGACGGCCGCGAACAAGATGTTGAACAGCGCGGCCAGCGCGAAGTTGATCGTCTGCTCAGCGAGGACCAGCCGCAGGGCGGCGGCCGCCTCGTTCGCTGGCGCGGTCACCCAGGCCTCGGCGATCCGCTTCGAGGCCAGGCCGTCCAGGATCACGAGGACGACTCCCACCGTCGTCCCCGCGATGGCCGTGGCGTAGCCGAGTCGAGCGAGCGCCCCGGCGAGCCCGTGTTGGATCGCATGGTGGATGGCCGCGAGGCCGCCCAGCATGAGGATCAGCCCCACGACGATCGCCAGGTGCACTGGGATCCAGAGGTCGCTCTCCGCGATCGTGCGGGCGACGCCCTCCGCGTTGCCGGTGGGCCCCTGAGGATGCAGGAGGTTGCCGACCATGCCGAGCAGCGCTCCGGCGATGCCGGAGACGGCGCCGAGACGAACGGCCCACGCTTCGGACGACCGCTCCTCAGCCATCCCCGACTCCCTTCGCCGTTGAGCTCGCTTCGCGAGCGAGGAGCCACACGGCGACGAGAACCGCGATCGAGAGGAGCGCGGAGACGGCCACGGACAGCGCGCCCAGGGCCGGCGATGCGACACTGAACAGGTTCGGGTTGCCGACGGCGCCGGGCACCGAGCTCCGCCCCGCCGCCCAGGTGCCGTACTGCATCGCCGGGGTTTCGATGAGTGTGTGCACCGCGAGCAGAGCCACGAACAGGAACGAGGCGATGCCGGCGCGCAGCCTTGGCCTTGGCCGGAGCAGCAGGAAGTCGGCCACGAAGATCGGGTAGATCAGCAGGCTGACCGTGAAGGCGGTGACGTCCGGCGTGAACGGCCACCCGCTGTTGTCGCCGCGCAACACGTGGTCGACGTGATGCAAGAACGCCAATCCCGCCACGACGAGGAGTGCGATCTCCCCCCGCGAGAGCCCTGCCCGACCAGGCCTCTGCCTGCCGCTGCCGGACGGCGTCTTCACGAGAACCTCCTTGGATAGTAGCGCTATCTACCCGTAAGATAGTGGTACTATCCAAGGTGTGTCAAGGCGGAGTCCTTGAGGATCTCCGAGCTGAGCGCGGCCAGCGGGGTCCCGATCCCGACGATCAAGTTCTACCTGCGCGAGGGTCTCCTCGCTCCGGGCGTCAAGGCGGGCCAAACGCAGGCGGAGTACTCCGAGGCGCACGTCCGTCGCCTGCGGCTGATCCGGACGCTGCTCGAAGCGGGACGGATGAGGGTCCGTGACGTCCGGACGGTCCTGCGGGCCCTCGACGACGACGAGGTGGGATTCCACGACCTGCTCGGAACCGCGCACCACGCGCTCGGCGGCTCGGCCACGGCGCCGGGGACGCCCGAGGAGCGCGACGCACTCGCCGAGGTGGACCGGTTCGTGTCCCGCCTCGGCTGGAACGTCAGCGACGAGGCGCCAGCGCGCCACACGCTCGCCCGTGCCCTGTTCACGCTCCGCGAGTTCGGCTACCCGGCCGACGTGCGGGTGTTCGAGCCGTATGCGAGGGTTGCGGACCGGCTCGCCGCTCGCGAGATCTCAACGATCTCGGGGCGAGGTCCCAGGGCCGACGCCGTGGAAGCCGCCGTGGTCGGCACGGTGGTCTTCGAGGCGGCGCTCGTGGCGCTGCGACGGCTTGCCCAGGAACACCACTCGGCGCGACGCTTCGGCGGACGGCGGCGGCGATGAACAGGGGCGCCCTGACGCC
>DASZZY010000172.1:0-1809 GCA_036260395.1 Actinomycetota bacterium | reverse complement strand
GATGCCGACCGCGGTGCAGGCGTCGACCATGCGCCCGATCGAGTAGTGCCAGAGGTCCTGCTGGGCGCTCGCCCGCGCGGCCCCGTTGTCGGACGGGTCGGAGATCACGCGGTAGCCCGGGTGCCCGCCGCCGACGCGGGTGGTCTTCATGCGGCGGGAGGGGGCCAGGTCGGCGGGCCCGAAGCTCATGCCCTGCATCCGCGGGCTGGCGGCGGCGATCACCTCCAGATTGGTGACCCCGAGTGCGGTCTCGAGGATCGCGTGGACGAGGATCGGCCGGGTCAGGCCGGCCTTCGCCTCGAGCTGGGCCAGCAGCCGGTCGACGTAGTGGATGTCCCACGGGCCCTCGACCTTCGGGACCATGATCACCTCGAGCCGGTCGCCGATCTGCGTGGTCAGCTCCGTCAGGTCGTCGAGCACCCAGGGGCTCTCGAGCGCGTTCACGCGCGCCCACAGCGCGGTCTCCCCGAGGTCCATCTCCCGGCCGACGCGGATCAGCCCCTCGCGCGCCGCCTGCTTGCGCTCGACCGGGATCGCGTCCTCGAGATTGCCGAGCAGGATGTCGGTCCTGGCGGCGACGTCGGCCGCCTTGGCGACCATCTTCTCGTTGGAGAAGTCGAGGAAATGGATCATCCGCGACGGCTTGACGGGGATCTCGGGGAGCGGGTCCGGGGCGCCGATCGCGAGCGGCTTGGCGAAGTCTCTGGGGTTGCGCATGGGGGCGGGATCGTAGAGTGCCCGGGCCATGAGCATCGACACTTCCCAGGCCGGCCGCGAGGCCACCGGCGCGCATCCGTACGGGCGCTACCTCGAGGAGTTCGAGGTCGGCGCCGTCTACAAGCACTGGCCCGCGAAGACGGTCACCGAGGCGGACGACCACCTGTTCTGCCTGCTGACCATGAACCACCATCCGCTGCACATCAACGACGTGTACGCGGCGGCGTCGCAGCAGGGGCGGAACGTCGTGGTGGGCCCGCTGGTCTACTCGCTGGCGCTGGGGATGAGCGTGTCCGACGTGTCCGGGAAGGCGATCGCGAACCTGGCGACCGAGGAGCTCAAGCACCCGGCGCCGGTGTTCCACGGGGACACGCTGTTCTGCGAGTCCGAGGTGCTCGAGGTGCGCGAGTCGCGCTCCAAGCCCGATCGCGGGACGGTGCGGGTGCACACGCGGGTCCTCAACCAGGACGGCGTGCTGGTCGCCGAGTTCAAGCGGCTCGTCCTCGTCCCCCGGCGGGACGCGGGCGCGCTGTCGGCCGAGGGGGACGTCGAGTAGCGCGTCAGCCGACGCGCCCGGGCTCTCCCTCGCGGCGCCACAGGAACCGCTGCTGGAACCAGTCGTTCCCGGGGTCGGTGCGCTCCCAGCCCGCGGCCTCGACGGCGGCGATCAGGTCGCGCAGGGCGGCGACCACCTCGGGGACGTCCGGGTCCGCGTCCCCCATCAGCGTCCAGCGGATGGGCGCCGACTCGGCGATCGGGCGCCGCTTGCGGGCGCCGGGCGCCGCGGCCATCGCCCGGAAGGTCGACTTGCGGTAGCCCGGCTTCCAGTCGATCTGGCACGACCACAGCTCCGCGGCCTCCGGCCACGGGCGCTCGGCCTCGCCAGGGTCCCACGCCAGCTCGACCTCGTCGTCCTCGTAGACCTCCTGCACCTCGGCCGGCTCGTGCTCGTAGGGCTCGTACGCCTCGGCCTGCTCCTCGTAGGGCTCGTCCGGCGGGGGCTCGACCTCGTACGGCTCGTCGGGCCCCGGCTCGTGCGGCCCGGGCGGCGCCGGCGGCGGGGCCGGTTCGTCCTCGGTCGGTGGCGGGGCC
>DASZZY010000171.1:0-8737 GCA_036260395.1 Actinomycetota bacterium | reverse complement strand
GGTGGGCAGGTCCTCGGGGACCGGGGCCCCGTCGGGCGCGCCGCCGCCCCCGCCGCCGGAGCCGCCACCGCTCGAAGAGCCGCCTCCCCCGCCGCCGGATCCGCCGCCTGGGCCGCCGGAGCCGCCGCCCCCTCCGCCGCCGCCGACGCCGGAACCTCCGCCCGAGCCGCCGCCGCCGGTCGTGCCGCCGCCGCCGGTCGTGCCGCCGGAGCCACCGCCTGATCCACCGCCGCCGGTGGTGGCGGGCTGCTCCTCGACCTCGTCGCCGTCACCGGAGGCGGCGCACGGGTCGGGGTTCTCGGCGTCGTCCTGCCGGTGCTCGGTCGACTTCGATGAGGCGACGCCGGCCACCGCCTGACCCTTCTCGCAGCCAGTGAGCGAGTCGTCCCGAGCCGCCTCGGAAACCGCGGCACCGTGATCGGATGCCCCCGCCGACGGATCGCCGGGTGGGGTGCCGGTGGGGCCGGGGACGGGAACATCGGCGACGGCATCCTTGGCCCTGTCGTCGGCCCGGTCAGGCAGGACCAGGGCCGTCGCCACACCTGCTCCCAGGGTCATGGCGGCGGCCAGCGCCAGCGTGGCCACCCGCCTGCGGGTGATCTGTTTCATCGTCTTCCTCCCCGATTCGTTCGCCGCCTCGCGCGCCGCGCCGGTCGGGGCGGCCGCCTGCATGGCCTCGAGGTGCGCGCGGGCGACCTCCGGAGAAGGCTCGCGCACTAGGGCCTCGCGGACGTCCGGAGGATGCGGGAGACCGCCTCGGCGTGGGCGTCGTCGGACGCTCCGCCGCGGAGGATGGCCTCGATCTGCTCCGGCGTCAGGTGCTCCATCTCACCGGGGTAATCGCCGGAGGGCTCCATCAGGAGACGGCCTCCGGCGCATCGGCGTCGATCACGAGGCGCCCTCCTTCTCCAGGGCCCGCCCCAAAGCCACGAGGGCCCTGCGCTGGAGCGCCTTCAGGGCTCCGGGCGTCTTCCCCAGCACCCTGGCGGTCTCCTCCACGGAGAGGTCGCCGACCACACGGAGGAGCACGACGCCCCGCTGGTCCTCGGTGAGCCTCCCCAGCTCCTCGAGGGCGCGCCGGGTCCCCAGGCTGGCGAAGGCCTCCTCCTCCACATCGCCCGCCGGGCGGTCCCCGGCCAGGACGATCCGCTCCAGGGCCTGGGGTCGGCCGCGGCGAGCCGCCGCCAGGAGCGTCCGGAGGTCCTGACCCGGCGTCATGTTTTCTTGATCGGCAGGCAACTCAGCAGGCAAGAGGCTCGGGGAGCCATCGTTCGCCGGGCCGTCACGGTCATCCGAACCGGTAATCGGCGAACGCCGCGTCCGGGAAACGGCCATGGGGATCTCAGACCCGGCTCGACGGGCACAGGTGGTTCACGACGCACGCCTCGCACCGGGGTGTCGGCGCCTTGCACACCGCGCGGCCGTGTTCGATCAGGACGTACGTGAACCGGTACCAGTCGCGCTTGGGTACGACCGCCATGAGGTCGCGCTCGACCTTGTCCGGATCCTTCTGGGCCGTGAACCCCAGCCGCGCCGAGACCCGCTTGACGTGGGTGTCAACCGCGATCCCGGCGTCGGGGTCCTTCCTGGCCTTCTCGGGGTGCGCGTTCCACAGCACGATGTTGGCGGTCTTCCGGGCCACCCCCGGAAGCCGGTCGAGGTCGGCCAGCGAATCGGGGACCTCCCCGCCGAACTCCTCGACGATCATCCGGCACGCGGCCCGGACGGCCCTCGTCTTCTGGTTGAAGAAGCCGGTGGGCTTGAGGTCCCTGGCGAGCTCGGCCTCGGGGACCCGCAGGTAGTCCTCGGGGGACCGGTATTTCCGGAACAGCGTCTCGGTGACCTCGTTGACCTTCTTGTCGGTGGCCTGCGCCGACAGGATCGTGGCCACCAGGCACTCCAGCGGGTTCGAGAACCGGAGCGCGACGCGGGCGTCGCGGTACTCGCGCTTGAGGACCCGGATGACCTCGGGGGCCCGCTCCTCGAGCGGGCTCCGGCGGGTCAGCTTGGGGGCGGCCACCTACCGGCCCCGGAACTCGGGGCGGCGCCGCTCGCGGAACGCCCGGATCCCCTCGCGGAGGTCCTCGCTGGCGAACGCCTCGGCGGCCAGGGCGTCGAAGGCGGCCAGGCGCTCGCCGTCCCGCCGGCGGTCGATCGACAGGTGCGCCAGCACCTCGGCGATGCCGCGCTTCGACCCACGAACCGACAGCGGGGCTGCGCCGGCCACGCTCTGCGCGAGCTCGCCGGCGCGTTCCCGCAGCGACGTCGGCGGCACCGCCTCGTTGACCAGCCCCCACGCCGCCGCCTCGGTTCCCGAGAGGGTCCGCCCGGTGAACAGGATCTCGCCGGCCCGCTTCGGCCCGACCGCCAGCACCAGCCGCTGGACGTTCTCGAAGTTGATGACGATCCCCAGCCGGGCGGACGGGATGCCGATCCTGGCGTCCTCGGCCGCAACGGCCAGGTCGCAGGCCACCGCGATCTGGCACCCGGCGCCCAGGGCCGACCCGTGGATCGACGAGATCACCGGCAGCGGGTGCTCCGCGACGGCCGTGAGCGCCCGCTCGAACGTCCGGCCGTACCGCAGCCCTCCCGGTCCCCCGGCCGCCTCGTCGAGCTCCGCAATGTCGGCACCCGCGCAGAAGTCCGATCCCTCGCCCGACAGCAGCACGACGCGAGCGTCCGGGTCGAGGGCCGCCTCCTCCAGCGTCGACACGAGGTCCTCGAGCATCCGCTCGGAGACCGCGTTGCGGGCGTCTGGGCGGTCGAGCGTCAGCCGCCACACCGGCCCGGGGTCCGACCTCACCAGTCCCACGGGCTACGTGGGGTTCGCCATGCGCCGCTCCGAGGGCGGGAGCCGCTGCTCCACCTTCCGCCGGAAGTACGACGCCAGCTCGGGGCTCCCCGAGAGCAGCTCCTGGAACGGCGCCTTCGGGACCACCATCAGCTCGGTGTCCTCGGATGCCACGGCCGTCTTCGAGTGGGTCGTGTGGAGCAGGAGCGACAGCTCCCCGAAGTAGTCGCCGGACCCGATCCTGGCCACCTCGTCGCCGCTCTCGTCGAGGATCCGCACCGCCCCGGACAGGACGATGTAGAGGGCGTCGCCGCTGTCGCCCCGCTCGAACACGGTGCTCCCGGAGGGGAACCACAGGTTCGCGGAGCCCCCGACGATGGCCAGGAGCGTGTGCTCCTCCATCTCGGAGAAGTCGGGGACCGCCCGGAGGGCCTTCACGAGGGTGTGACCGACGTCCGTGCTCAAGGGGACCTCCCGCCGGGTATCCTACCCACGACGTCTCGCGGGGACCCGGGAGGTGCCGGCTGAAGATCTCCGAGATCCCGATCCGCATCGCGCACCTGTCCGACCTCCACTGCGGCGACCCCAGCTTCGAGCCGGCCCTGATGCGCCGGGCCGTCGAGCGGATCAACGCCCTCCGCCCCGACGTGACGGTCATCGCCGGCGACCTGACCGCCGCGGGGTACGAGTGGGAGTACGAGGAGGCCGCCAAGTGGATCGCCGATATCGAGTCCCCCAAGGTGGTGATCCCCGGGAACCACGACTCGCGCAACGTCGGCTACATCCACTTCCGACGGTACTTCGGTGACCGCTTCCAGAAGTTCCGGCAGCCCATCGAGCCCGCGCGCGGCGAGCGGATCCTGGCCACCGGCGTCACCGTGGTGGCGGTGGATTCGTCGGAGCCCGACCTGAACGACGGACAGGTCGGGCGCGAGCACTACCGGTGGATCGGCGAGCAGTTCGACCAGCCGAACGACATCAAGATCTTCGCGCTCCATCACCACCTGGTGTCGATCCCCGGGACCGGACGCGAGCGGAACATCATCACCGACGCCGGCGACGTGCTGGCCGTGCTGACCCGGACCGGGATCGACCTGATCGTGTCGGGGCACAAGCACGTCCCGTACTTCTGGGGGCTGAACGGCATCCTGGTGGCCAACTCCGGCACGGTCTCCACCCGGCGGGTCCGGGGCCTCACCCGCCCGTCCTGGAACGAGATCCAGATCGACGCCTCGACGATCAAGGTCTACCTCCACTACGAGGACGGTCGCCGGGAGCTGTCGGTCATCCGGAGCCGGACCACCCGGGCCATGATCCGCGAGGCGTTCTACCTGACCGACGAGTTCAACGCCTCGAACCCGGTCCTGTCGGACTGAGGGCTACTCGACGACGGCGATCACGTCGCCCTCCTGGACGGCGCCGCCCTCCTCGACGCGGACCTCGCGGACCGTCCCGGCGACGGGCGTCTCGACCGGGATCTCCATCTTCATCGACTCCAGGATGACCAGGGGATCGCCCTCCACGACGTGCTGGCCGGGGGCCACCACGACCTTCCACACGTTGGCCACCATCTCGGCCAGGACGTCGGGCATCAGACCAGGACCGCGGAGCGGTCGGGCTCGGCGGGGAGGGAGAGGAGCCGGCGGGACTCGTCGGGCTCGGCCACCCGCCGCCCCTGGAGCCGGACGATCTGGGCCGCGGCCTCCACCAGCTCGCCGTTGGACGACGCCATCTCGCCCGAGGGCAGGTAGAAGTTGTCCTCGAACCCCACCCGGACGTTGCCCCCGAGGGCTGCAGCGGCTCCCACCATCGTCCACTGCTCGCGGCTGATGGCGATGACGCCCCACGTGGAGGCCGGGGGGACCACCGATGCCATGTGGGCCAGGTTCCGGGCCGTGGCTGAGATCCCGCCCAGCACGCCGTGGATCAGCGAGAACTGGATCGGCGGGCTCAGGACCCCGAGATCGACGAGCGGCTCGACGGACTCCACGTGGCCCACGTCGAAGCACTCGCACTCCGGCTTGACGCCAGCCTCCTGCATCCGCTCGAGCAGGAAGATGATGTCGTCGAAGTTGTTCTCGAACACGAAGTTGAAGACGAATCCCTTCCGCTTCGGCGAGTACTTGGCGTAGTTCATCGAGCCCATGTTCAGGGCGCCGATCTCCGGCCGGAGCTCCGTGATGTGGCCGACGCGTTCGGCCATCGGCAGGCCGACCCAACCGGTGGAGTAGTTGACGATGATGTCCGGCGTCTCCGCGAGGATGGCCTGGGTGATGGCCCGGTAGTGCTCGACCTCCACCGTCGGGGCGCCCTCTGGGGTCCGGGCGTGGATGTGGACCATCGAGGCCCCGGCGTCGCGGGCCCGGCGGACCTCCTTGGCGTACTCCTCGGGGGTGTACGGGATGCCGGGGCACTGCTGCTTGTTGGCCACCGCGCCGGAGACGGCGCACGTCACGATGCAGGCGTCGCTCGCCGTCATCCCGCCTTCCTTCGCCGGATCTCCTCGACCGCTGCCAGAACCTCGTCGTTGGGGGCGATGTCGCTCGACCGCCGGGAGCGATACGCGTACCGAACGATGCCCTCGGTATCGACGACGAACGTCCCCGGCAGCTGGGCGGTGTCGCCCATTCCCCGCCAGGCCGTCTGCCGCTTGCCGGTCAGCTGGTTGCGCATCCACGGGAGCCAGACGGCCGGCCCGGTCACCTGATTGACGTTCCCCCGGCGGAGGCCGAAGGCCTTGTGCGCGCTGCCGTCGGGCTGGACGACGCAGGTGAACGGCAGCTCGTGCTGGGTGCAGAACCACCCGGCCTGGTCCGGCCGGCCGAGGCCGATCAGCACGACGGCCGCCCCCGACGCCTCGAACCGCTCCCGGTCGTCACGCAACTGCGCGACGTGCTCGACGCAGAACGCTCACCCGAAGTGCCGGAGGAACGCCAGCACCGCGGGCCGGTCGCGCCAGAAGCTGGACAGCCGGAGCTCGTGGTCGTCCGGGTCCAGGACGGTCGCGTCGGGCGCGGGATCGCCCACCTGGACGTTGGTCTTCGGCATGCGGGAAAGACTAGCTGCGAGTAGGTTCCGCCGCACGGACCGGGCGGCGCCACCACGAGCTGCGCCGGCCCCGCTCACCCCGCAGGCGCATGACCGCGCCCACGAGCAGGAGGGCGGTGACGATCCCGTTGTAGAACAAATGCAGCTCGACCCGAGGGACCACGAGCTGGAGCACGCTGGTGGGGACGTCGACGCCCAGCAGGTGGACCGCCGTCACCGCCTGGAAGAGCAGCAGGCCGTGCTCGGTGAAGTGCCAGCCCTGGACGAGGAGAGCCGCCTTCCACCACCGGCCGGCCGGGCGTTCGAACCCGGGCATCAGCAGCCACAGACCCGCAAACACCGCCAGGTTGTAGCCCCAGTGCAGCCACTCCGAGCGCACGAGGCCCGGGACCGCCAGGCCGAGGAGCCCGAGGGCCTCTGTCTTCGGCCAGTCGAGGACGTAAATCTGTACCGCCTGGACGACGTGTTCGGCCCAGTGGAGGAGGACGATACCCAGGAAGACGTACAGCGTTCCCTCCGCCGACGTCCGGATGGCCCTGCTGCTGTCCCGCGTGACGCTCTCCATCCTGGTTCATGAGACGGGCGCAGGGCGAAGCGGTGTTCCCACCTCTCCCAAAACCTACGGAGCCGCCGGCGGCGGCTCCGTAGATCCCCACGACGCGCGTCGCTCGTCGAACCGAATGATCTGCAACGTGTTGATGATGCCGTCCCTCTCGAGCTCGATCAGACCTGCCCGCCGACGTTCGCGAACTCCCGGTGGTTGCGTCAAGCTGCTCGACCCCCTTGTTCTTGGCGAGCGTAAGGCCCTTGCCAATCGCGATCCGCCGCTGTCCCGGAGATCAGGTCGTCGACGAGCGACCATCGTTCCGCGAGCCCTGCCCTGAACTGCTCAGGCGCGGAAGAAGGCGTCCGGTGCGACCGTCTCGGCGAACAGCCCTGCGTAGCGGTCCGACATCGAGCGGTCGGCCGCCACCGCGTCGAGGAGCCGCCGCGCCGGTTCGGAGAGTGGTTCCAATGACGCGACCCGACGCGTCCAGCGGAAGAACGGGAACGCCGTCTCGTCGCGACGGCGCGCGAAGTCGGTCCATGCGGCAGGGTCGCCGTGTTCGAGAGCGCGCCGAACGGCCTCGGAGATGGGCTCGGCGTCCCGGAACGCTCGGTGATCCCCTGGGCCGGATCCTTGTGGTAGCCGGCGTCCCCCGCGAGGACCCAGCCGGGTCCCGCCGCCTCGCGGAAGAACATCGGAACGTTCGGCATGCCCGCGAACCGCTCCTCGCGGGAAGCGGCGGTTAGCCGGTCGGCGAGCTCGGGGAACGCGTGCATCGCCTCGAGGTCCCGTCGCTCGATGTCGTCGCGCACGTCGGGGAACTGTCGGACGGCCCAGCCCACGTTGATGATCGTCAGGCCGTCGTTCTTCGGAGCGACCCCCGCGCCGACCCATGGCCGTACGAACAGCCCGAGGGCGTCCTGAGAGAAGCCGCTCCAGTACGTGTAGTAGGAGTGGGTCAGCGGCGGGCGTTCACCGTACACGCGCGCACGAACCGCCCGGGCGACCGTGGACCGCAGGCCATCGGCTCCGACGACGACAGGCGCGTGCTCCGTGACGTCGCGTCCACCGCTCTGACGGCCGCGGATGCCGAAGACACGCCCGTCGTCCCAGAGGACGTCCTTCACGTGAAGCGGTCACGGAGCTCCGCTCCCGCCCCGACGGCGGCCTCGACGAGGATCCTGCCGAGGACGCGCCGGCGCACCGACAACGCCTCGGGCGGGGCGCTTCCCCGAAAACGGATCCCCTTGAGTGGAAGTCTCGAGGATCGGAGGCTGGCCCGAAGCTCGGACCCGTTCTGGCTGGAGACCGTGTCGCTCGGGAGGTGCCCGCGGTCGAGGAACAGGCCGTGATACCCCCGCCGCGCGAGCAGCATCGCCAGCGGCGACCCGGCGCACCGCGCCCCGACGACGATGACGTCGCAACCCATCGCCTACACCGGCAGGACGCCGTGCTTCCGCCAGGGGCGCTCCACCCGCTTCCCCTCCGAGAGCTCCAGCCCCCGGCAGATCACCGTCCGCGTCTCCGCGGGCTCGACGAGGTCGTCCAGGAACGACCACCCTGCGGCGATGTAGGCGTTGATCTGCTCCCGGACCGTCTCGATCATCTGGTTCCGGATGCCGTCCCGCTCGTCCTCCGGGGCGGCCTCGATCTGCTTGCGGAAGATGATGTTGACCGCCCCCTCGGGGCCCATCACCGAGATCTCCGCGGTCGGCCAACCCACGATGAGATCCGGCTCGTAGGCCCGCCCGTTCATGACGTAATAGCCCGCGCCGTAGCCCTTCCGCAGCACCACGGTGACCTTGGGCACGGTGGCCTCGGCCACCGCGAACAGCATCTTGGCGCCGTGGCGGATGATGCCCTGCTTCTCGACCGCCGACCCGACCAGGATCCCCGGGCAGTCCATCAGGAACACCAGCGGGATGTGGAAGGCGTCGCACAGCCACACGAACCGGGCGGCCTTATCGGCGGCATTCACGTCGAGCGCCCCCCCGAGGAACATCGGCTGGTTGGCGACGATGCCCACCGGCCGTCCGCCGAAGCGGGCGAGTCCGGTCACCAGGTTCCGGGCCCAGTCCGGCTTCATCGGGAAGAACTCGCCGTCGTCGACGATCGACCGGACGACCTTCCGCATGTCATAGGCCTGGCGGGGGTTGGCCGGCACCAGATCGGTCAGGTCGTCGCAGAGCCGGTCCGGGGGATCATCGGTCTCGACGACGGGCGGCCGTTCCAGGTTCGACGATGGGAAGTACGAGAGGTACGTCCGCACCGCCTCCAGGCACGCCCGGTCGTCGGGGACCTCGAGATCCGCGACCCCCGAAACCTTGGTGTGGACCTGGGACCCGCCCATC
>DASZZY010000170.1:0-1890 GCA_036260395.1 Actinomycetota bacterium | reverse complement strand
CTGTTCGCCGAGGCCGGCGGCCCCCAGATCGGCCGCCCGGGCGGCCAGCCGGACGTTGCCGAACCGATCGATCCCCAGCACGGTCGTGGTGAGGCGCCCGGGGCCCACCCTCGGCTCGTCGGGTTCCAGGCTCACCAGGCTCGCCGGATCCACCCCGCCGCCGAGGCTGCGGAGGTCGCCGCTGACGGCGAGCCGGGCCGCCGCGGGGGCGAACACGTCCCGCCCGTGGAACGTGGCCGAGACCGGTCCGGAGACCACCCGGCCGGCGTCGATCTCCACGGCGCGCTCCACGCCCCCCAGGGCCCGGGCGGCCAAGAGGAGGAGTCCGTTGTCCGGCCCGACCAGGAGCGCGCCGCCGGCGGCCACGGCCACGGCCCGGCGCTCGGTCCCCACTCCCGGATCGACCACCCCCAGGTAGACCGCATCCGGCGGCGCGTGGGGCACCGCCTCGCTGAGCGCCAGGGCCCCGGCCATCACGTCCTGCGGCGGGATGCCGTGGGTCAGGTCGATGACCCGGGCCTCGGGCGCCAGGCGGGCCATGACCGCGTGACAGACACCCACGAACTCGTCGTCCAGGCCGTAGTCGGTGAGGAAGAGGATGGGCCGGGCCACGTCAGAGATCGCGCACGAACCGGAGGACCAGCAGGCGGACCTCGCCGCTCCCGACGAGGCCGATGCCGTGCTCGCTTCCCTCGACGACCTCCACCTCCTTGGGCGCCGGCGCCAGGGCGTACAGCTGCTGGGCCGCGGCGGCGGCGGGCGCGTCCCCCTCCGCGGCCACGAACAGCTTGGGCTCTTCGATCAGCTCCACGGCCTCGGGCGGGATGGTCAGGCCCATGAACGTCGAGGGAGCGGACAACGTGACCAGGCCCGCCAGCGGCTCCCGGGCGGCGGTGATCAACGCCGCGGTCCCTCCCATGCTGGCCCCCACCAGGACGACACGCTCGTGGCCGCGCCGCCGCATGAACCGCACCGCCGCCAGCGCGTCGCGCCAGATCTCGCCGACCTGGCGCTCGCCCTCGGAGTCGCCGTAGCCGCGGAAGTCGAATGTGAGCACGGTGTGTCCCTCCGCGGCGAGCGCCTCGGCGAACGGGAACCAGGCCGTCCGGTCCGAGGGGTACATGTGCAGCAGGACCACGGCCGTCTCGCCGCCGCCGCGGAGGTCCCCCACGAGCTCCACACCGTCGGCGGCGGTGAACGAGACGGTATCCCCGGAGGGGGCACCCGAGGGCTCCGGGCCACAGGAGAGGAGGATCAGGCAGAGCGCAGCCGCGGCCGCGCGGCGCATGAGCCGAGTCTACTTACCCTGCTGCCGACGCTGCCAGCGCGTCTTCTTCAGCAGCTTCTTGTGCTTCTTCTTGCGCATCTTCTTGCGCCGCTTCTTGACGACCGACGGCATTCCCGTCCTTTCAGTCGGAACCGAACAGGTTCCGGAGGTCGACCCGCCTGACCCTGAACCCGTCCTCCAAACGCACCGAACCGAGGATCAGCGCCTTGGGCGCCTCCCCTACCGGCGAGATGAGGCGCAGCGCGCCGTCCTCGGCGAGGTACTCAAGATACCCCACCCCGACGCAGGACCCCTTGCCGTCCGAGAGCCCCACCAGCAGGTGGTCGAGCGCGGCGAGGTCGAACAACGCGGGGAGCGCCGGGACGAAGACCGTGGGCTTCACCCGGAACCGCTGGAGCGGCTCGCGGAAGTAGCGGGCCATCGACTCCTCCCGGTTCATGGCCCGCTGCTCCACCGAGGTGGGGACCACCTCCGCGTGGACCTTGACGGACATCACCTCCGCCGGGTGGAAGCGCCGCACCACGCCCAGGAGGGGCTGCAGCTCCTCCCCCCGCTCCAGCCCCACCACCAGCTCCGGCCGGACCACGCCGATCTTGTGGAAC
>DASZZY010000169.1:0-9710 GCA_036260395.1 Actinomycetota bacterium | reverse complement strand
GTGACGTCGAGCGACGTCGAGAACGGCGTGTCGCCGTTCATGACCAGGGCCTCGCCCCCGTGGGCCTCCAACGTCCGGATCAGCTCGTTGAGCGAGATCTCCTCCTCCGGCTGGGCCAGGTACCGGAGCGCGTCGCGAAGGCTGTCGAACGCCTGCTCCACCGAGTCGTCCACCCGCTGGCGGGACAGGTATCGCTCGGCCAGGACGTACGTGGTCCCGGCCACCAGGGTCGAGACGGCCAGGGCCCCACCCAGGAAGGCGATCGTGATCCGCAGGCGGAGGCCGATCCCCCGCCGGCGATCCGGGCGGGCGCGCGCCCGGCTCACGGGGCCTCCGCCGCTACCTTGTAGCCGAGGCCCCGGACGGTCTGGACGATCCGGGGATTCCCGGCGTCGTCCTCGATCTTGCCCCGGAGGCGACGGACGTGGACATCCACGAGCCGCGAGTCGCCGAAGTAGTCGTACTCCCACACCTGCTGGAGGAGCACCTCGCGGGTGAACACCTGGCCGGGGCGCGAGGCCAGCGCCAGCAACAGCTTGAATTCCGTCTTCGTCAGGCGGACCGGCTGCCCCCGCTTGGTGACCGTGGCGGCCGCGGGCTCGATCTCCAGCTCGCCGACGGCGATGCGCGGGGGCTCCGGCTCCGGCGCCCGGCTGCGCCGGAGGAGCGCCCGGATCCGGGCGACCAGCTCCTTGGTCACGAACGGCTTGGTGACGTAGTCGTCGGCGCCGGACTCGAGCCCCACGACCACGTCGACCGTGTCGGTCTTCGCCGTGAGCATCAGGATCGGCAGGGGGTTGCGGGTCCGGATGTCGCGACACAGCTCGAACCCGTCGCCGCCCGGGAGCATCACGTCGAGGATCAGCAGGTCCGGCTTCCCGCGTTCGATGGCCTCGACGGCCTCCTCCGCCGACCCGGCCCCGAGGACCCGGTAGCCCTCGCCCTCCAGCGCCATCGTGACGATCTCCCGCAGCCTGGCGTCGTCGTCCACCATCAGGACCACCTGGCCGTTCATCGAGCGCATTATCGGACGCTCCGCTCGGGAGCCGCTCGCCGGTTAGTCGACCAGGACGGGGTGGCCCGGGGATTCGATGTAAGCCGGGATCAGGCGCCCGGCGATTCCACCTCCCGGACGAACGGTGACCTCCGCCACGGCGGTCGTGGAGCCCTCGTGGGACAGGTTGGGCCAGACGAAGTTGCCAAGACCCCAGAAGATCGGCCGCCCGCGGTAGGTGTCGAGCGGCTGGAGCCGGTGGGCGTGGTGCCCGAAGATCGCATCGGCCCCCGCCCGGATCAGGGCGTGCGCCCGCTCCACGTCCTCCGGATCCGGGGTCGTGGCCAGCTCGGTTCCCCAGTGGATCGTGACCACGACGACGTCGGCCCGACGCTCGGCCTCGCGGACCGCGGCCACCATCTCCGGGATGGAGTCGCCGTCCGCCATGCCGGGGTGGTCCCGGCCCGCGAGCCATCCTCCGTGGGGGATCACGCCCCCGAACCCGAGGACGGCCACCTTCCATCCGTCCACCCGGAACATCGCCGGGCGGTAGGCCTGCCGGCCGTCCATCCCCGCCCCGACCGGCGCGATCCCCACGTCGATGACGTTGCGCCGGGTGTCCACCAGGGCGTCGGGCCCGAGGTCGCCGGAATGGTTGTTGGCCAGGTTCGCCACCTCCACGCCGGCCGCGGCCATCGGCGCCAGCGCCTCGGGCGGCGCGCGGAACGTGAACTCCTTATCGGGGATCGGCGCGCCGAGCTCCGACACGGCGCACTCCAGGTTGACCACCGTCAGGTCGTCGCGCTCGAAGAGGCCGTCGAGCCCGGACCACGCGTGCCCGTACCCGTTCGCGGCCAGCGCCGGGATGTACGAGGGGTCGAGGTTGACGTCGCCCGTCCCGTGGATGACCAGGCGGCCGCGGGGCGGGGCCGGCGTGGAGGGATCGGCGGAGGGCGTCGGCACGGGTGCGGGGATCGGCGGGTCGGGCGCCGCCGCGGCGCGGGACGTCGCCCGTTCATCCAGGAACGAGGCGATGTCGCCGCGGAACGCGAACCCGGCCGTGCCGGCCGCGACGCCGGCCAGCACGAGCAGGGCCCTGCCCACCGGTGCGCGCGGAGGCGCGCGATGTCGACCACGCAATGGGATCCCCTCCCCGAGACGGGGCACCAGGGTACGCGCGGCGAGGCGCCGGATCTCCAGATCCGTCGGAAACCTGAACGAACCCTCACCCCGTTCTCAGCGCCGGCTCACCTCGCGGATCCACCATCTCGGTGTGAGCGGCACGGCGCCGCTCCGGAAGGAGGAGGGCACATGGGCTTGTTCTCCACGATGGGGCGAGTGATCCGGACCCGGACGGCCAGGTTCGTGGCGGGCGGCGCCGCCATCGGGATCGGGGCCGCCTCCGCCGCGGCGATCGGGGGCGAGGAGTCGCCCGGAGCGGTCGAGTTGAGCGGGCGGTCCTCGAACGACGTCGGGCTCGACATCGAGGGCCAGACGGTCCAGGGGAACGCGGACGCATCCGTCCTCGGCGACTCCCTGGACTCCACGGCCGGCTCATCGGACGTCGGTACGGACGGCCCCCACACCGTCACCCCGGATACCGCGACGCCCGACACCGTGACGCCGGACACGCCGGCGACCCCCGATACGCCCGACACCCCGGATACCGTGACGCCGGACACCGTCGACACCGTCGACACCGCCGATTCGCCGGACAACAGCGGTCCCGGCCCGAACAGCGGTCCCGGCCCGAACAGCGGACCGGGCAGCTCGGACAGCGGCTCCAACAGCGGTCCCGGTCCGAACAGCGGCCCCGGTCCGAACAGCGGCTCCGGCTCCGGCGACGACGACTCGGACGGCGGATGACCGACGCCCGGGATCTGTCCCGGTTGCTTCCCCCGGACCCCGGGCTCCCCGGGGCCGGGGGCCTGTTCGGACCTTCGGGCCCGTCCGCCGTCCGGGCGTTCCTGCGGCGGCGAGGGTGGGACGCGCTCGAGTCGCGGCCGGTCCAGGCGCTGTACCGTCCGGGGGCATCCTGCGTGGTCCGCTATCGCGTGCGGGCCACGACGCCGGCCGGCGATCCCCGGGTGCTCTCGGTCTCCGCGGAGACGCGGGCCACGGCTCGCCCGGCCCTCGCTCCGCCCGACGACTTCGCGTCCCGGTACGGCCTGGCCGACCCCGTCCAGCAGATCGACCCCTACCTGGTGTGGGCGTTCCCCTACGACCCGTCGCTCGAGGGGCTGGCCGACGCCGCGTGGGGCCCCTCGGTGCGCGACATCCTGCGGGCCTCCGGCGAAGCCCCCGCCGCCGTCTCCGTGGAGCCGCTCCGGTACCGGCCTCGCCGCCGGGCGGTGTTCCGGTATGTGGCTCTTCACCGCGGCTCCCGGCGGTCGATCCTGTTCGGGAAGACGCTCCGTGGCTCGGCCGCTCGTCGCTGGATGCTGCATCGGCCACGGCGAGCGAGCCGGGCTCGGCTCGACCTGGCCCTCCCGACCGCGTCCCACGGCAGGACGCTCCTGGTTCCCTCGCTCGAGGGACGGTCGCTGCGGGACCTCCTCCTGGGCGGCGGATCGCTGCCCGCGCCGGAGCGGGTGGCGGCGGTGCTCGACGACCTGCCCGGCGGCCTGGGAACGACGCCCCCGGGGGACGCGCCGGACGCCGGCCACGCGGTCCGCCTGGCGGGGGAGACGTTGCGCCTGCTGGAGCGGGTGGCGTCGCCGGCGATGCCGGCGGCCGAACGGGTCGCCGCGGCCGTGGCCGTGGGCGCCGAGGGGACCGCCGTCGCGCCTCGGCTGGTGCACGGCGACCTGTACGAGGCCCAGCTCTTCGTGGGACGCGGGTACCGGCTCGGGCTCATCGACCTCGACGGCGTGGGGCTCGGCGACCCGGCCATGGACGCCGCCAACTTCTGCGCCCACCTGGTGGCGCTGGCGCTGTCGGTGCCACGGGCGGCCGATCGCCTGCTGGCCTACCGGTCGCTCCTCCGCCGGGCGTTCGTCCGCCGGCTTCGCATCGATCCGTCCGAGCTGGCGTGGCGAGAGGGGCTGGCGATGCTGTTGCTGGCCACCGGGCCGTTCCGCCTGATCCATCCGGAGTGGCCGGATCAGGTCAGGCGTAGATCCGATGTCGCGGTACGCTTGATCGACTCTCAAGGAGCGAGCTGATCCATTTGCTGCTGATCGAAGATGACTCCCGGATCCGGGAGATCGTTGAGCGAGGCCTCGGCGCCCGCGGCTTCGTCGTGACCTCCGCGGCCGACGGGCCGAGCGGCATCGAGCTTGCGTCGAAGCTCGACGTGGACCTGGTGCTCCTCGACCTCGTCCTCCCCGGGAAGGGTGGGCTCGAGGTGCTCGAGGAGATCCGCTCCCGGAAGCCCCGCCTGCCGGTGATCGCCCTCACGGCCATGGACGACACCGGGGCGAAGGTCGGCGGCCTGGAGGCCGGCGCCGACGACTACATCACGAAGCCGTTCTCGATCGAGGAGCTCGCGGCGCGGATCCGTGCCCGTTTGCGGTGGTCGGACGAGGAGGAGGGAGCGCTGAAGGCCGGACCGCTGACCCTGGACCTGGCCGCCCACCGAGCCTTCCTGTCCGGGCGGGAGATCCCGCTGTCGGCGCGAGAGCTCACGCTCCTGGCGACGTTCATGCGCCACCCCGGGCAGGTGCTGTCGCGGGACCAGCTGCTGCGCATCGTGTGGGACATGGACTTCGATCCGGGATCGAACGTCGTGGAGGTCTACGTCTCCGCGCTCCGCCGGAAGATCGGCGCCGCGTTCATCCAGACGGTGCGCGGGATGGGGTACCGGTTCGCCGTCCCGGAGGTCGCCCCATGAGGGCCGCGATGGCCGCCCTGATCGGAGCGATGCTGTTCCTGTTCGGCGTGGTCGTCGGTGTCGGGGAGCGCCGCGAGCCACCGCAGGCCGCGCCCGCGGCGATCCGGCTGGAGGTGGACCGCCAGGCGCCCCGGCCCGCACCCCGGCCGACGGCCGTCCCGACGCCCGACGAGACCATCGAGGCCATCGAGCCCGAGGTGGTCGTCGAGGACGACGATGACGACGAGGACGAGGACGACGGCGACGACGACAACTCGGGGAAGGGCGGCGACGACGACTCCGGGTCGGGGAGCGACGACTCCGGCTCGGGCAGCGACGACTCCGGCTCGGGCAGCGACGACTCGGGCAAGGGCAGCGACGACTCGGGCAGCGGCGACTCCAGCGGCTCGGGCTCGGGCCACGACTAGGGGGACCGCGATGGCCACCGACCGTCCGGGGCGCAGCCTCTCGCTGTCGGTCCGACTGGCGGCGACCTACGCGATGCTCGTGGCGGCCACGCTCCTGGTGGTCGCCGGATTGGTGATCCACCTGACGCGGCGGCACCTGGCCGCCAGCCTCGACGCCCGGCTCGCGTCGGTGGTGGCCTCGTTCCAGACCGGTCCCGCGCAGCGGGTGGCCACGCCGGCCGACCTCGACACCGAGGCCCGCCGCTGGCTCCGGACCCGGGGGTTCTCCCCGGACGAGCAGGCCCTGGTCCAGCCCCGTGGCGGCCGCCCCGTGAGGAGCGCCGGCGGCTTCGATCCCGATGCGGTCCCCGGCTTGATCGAGCTCCTCGACGCTCCGACGTCGGGGTGGCACGACCTCGAGGCGCCCGACGGGCCCGTGCGGGCCCTGGCGGTCCCACTGGAGCTCGGGGGGCGGCGGGCCGGCACCCTGGTCGTCGCCTCGCGGTCACAGGTGGACGAGACGCTCCGGCCGATCGTCTCCGGCATCGCCGTGGCCACGGCGGTCGGGCTAGCGTTCGCCACGGTCCTGGGCGTGGCCGCGGTGCGCAGGACCCTGCGGCCCCTGCGGCGCATGACCGCGGAGGCGGAGGCCATCGAGGCCACCCGCGATCTCTCCCGCCGCGTCGAGCACGCCGGTCCCCGGGACGAGGTCGGGCGGCTGGCGGAGAACTTCGACCGGATGCTGGAGCGGTTGGAGGACGCGTTCGCCTCGCAGCGGCGGTTCCTCTCCGACGCCTCGCACGAGCTCCGTACCCCGCTCACCGTCATGCGAGGCCAGCTCGAGCTGCTGGAGGAGGGGCTCCGCGGGCCGGACGCCCACCGCTCGCTGGCGCTGGCGAACGAGGAGCTGGAGCGGATGCGCCGGATCGTCGACGACCTGCTGCTGCTGGCCCGGCTCGACGAGGGGATGCCGCTGGCCCGGGAGCCGGTCGAGGTCGAGCTCGTCGTCCGCGAGGCGCTCCTCCGGGGGATGCAGCTGGCCCGCCGCGAGAGCCGGGTCGACGTGGAGCCGGGGCTCTACGCCGTGGCCGATCCCGAACGGCTGCTCCAAGCCCTGACGAACCTCGTGACGAACGCGATCCGGCACGCCGGTGAGGCGGCCACGATCACGATCACGGGGCGTCGGCGGGAGGACCGGGTCGTGATCACCGTCGAGGACGACGGCCCGGGGATCCCTCCGGAGGAGCTCCCGCACGTCTTCGACCGGCTGTACCGGGGGGAGCGGGCCCGGGCCGGGGCTCCGGGCGGGGCGGGCCTGGGACTGGCCATCGTGGCCTCGCTGGTGAGCGCGATGGGAGGCGAGATCTCGGCGCACTCGACGCCGGGGGAAGGGGCGACCTTCGCCGTCGTCCTGCCGGCGGCCAGGGCCTCGGAGGCCGCCGAGACCGAGCCCATCCCCGCCGTCTGAGGCGCTCGGCTCGACCCTGTGGCGCCCGCTCCGAGGCGGCGCCGACCGGGACGACGGCGCTGACCTAGGGGTTGTAGGGGTGCTCGGCCATCTCCTCGCCGACCTTCCGCGCGTGCTCGACGAAGTGCTCGACGCCGACCTTCAGGTAGAGCGCCCGCGAGCGGACGGCGACCTGCCCCGCGATCCGGCCGACCATCGCGGTCGAGATCCGCCGCCCCTCGACGCGCTCCAGCCATCCCTCGAGCTCCAGGCGGGCCCCCACGGGGACGGGCTTGGCGTAGTCGACCTCCAGCCGCCCCGTGACCGCCGGCGAGCCCACCAGCCACAGCAGGTACCCCATCCCCTCGTCCAGGGCCGCGGCGATGACGCCGCCGTGGGCCAGCCCCGGAGCGCCCTGGTGGTGCTCGGTGACCTCGAACCAGCCCCGCACCCGGCCGCCGCCGCCCTCCATCTCGAGGTGGAGCCCGGTGGGGTGCTCGCGGCCGCAGCCGAAGCAGTGCTCGTAGTGCGAGGGGAGGGGCCGGAAGGCCCCGTCGTCCTCGGCGGTCACTGCCCCTCGGCGCCGGCCCGGATCGTCTGCTCCACCTCCATGGCCCGGGTAGCGTCGACGCCGGCGAGCTTGGCGGCGGCCTCGGCCTCCTCCGACAGGCCGCGGCTCGTGTCGAGCTTCCGCGCCAGGGCCTCGTCCTGGGCCGACAGCGCATCCGGGTCGGCGTCCTGGAACTGGAGCACGCCCATGTCGGCGTACGCGCGCTGGATCTTCTTCCCCCACAGCCCGATGTCCTTGACCGTCGGCACGATGCGCGAGAAGAGCATCTTCCGGAACTCCCGCATCATCTCGGACTCGTCGACGAACGCCAGGCACCGCTCGACGTCGAAGCCCATCTGCTCCCAGACCTCCTGGGCCCGGAACCGGTCGCGCATCAGGTAGCATGCCTCGACCACGAACTCCTCGCGCTCGTCGCGCTCGGCCTGCGTGAGCTGCGGGTAGACGTCCTTGAGCGCCAGCCGCCCGAACGCCACGTGGCGGGCCTCGTCCTGCATCACGTAGGTGTTGATCGCCTTGGCCAGCGGCTCCTCGCTGAAGTCCCGGATCATGGCGAACGCCGCGAGGGCCAGCCCCTCGATGATGACCTGCATCCCCAGGTAGGTCATGTCCCACCGCGGGTCGGCGATGACCTGGTTCAGGAGCTCCTTCAGATGGGGGTTGATGGGGTAGGCCAGCTCGAGTTTGTCCCGGGTGTACTGCGAGTACATCTCGACGTGGCGCGCCTCGTCGATGACCTGGGTGGCGGCGTAGAACTTGGAGTCGATGTCGGGGACGGTCTGGACGATCTTCGAGGCGCAGATGAGCGCCCCCTGCTCGCCGTGGAGGAACTGCGAGTTCATCCACGCCGCGATGTGCTGGCGGAGCTCCCCGCGCTTCGCGTCGTCGAGCGATTCCCAGATGTCGGAGCCGAAGATCGGGATGTAGAAGTCTGGCGCGTTGTCCGGCGAACGCGGATCGACCTGGACCGACCAGTCCAGCCGGGTCTGGGCGTTCCACTGCTTCTCCTTGCCCTTCTCGTACAGGGTCAGGAGGCGGTCGCGGGTCTCGTCGTACTCCCAGTTGAACACGGTGGTCGAGCCGGACGGCACCTCCCACCTCGTCTGCTCGACGGGCAGGGCGTAGTAGCGGGTGCTCATCGTCGGTCCTCCTTCCGGTTCGCGTTCAGCGCCGAGGTGAGGATGCGGGCGCTCTCCCGGGCAACGTCCTCGGGGAGGTCCTCGGTCGGCGTGAGCGTGTACGAGACCACGGCGCGGACCGCCAGGTCCACCGCGCGGTGGAGCAGCTCGGGGCGGACATCGGTCCGGCCGCGCACGAGCTCCTCGAGGACGGCTCGGGCCCGGGCCAGGAGCGGGCCGCCCCGGATCGTGAGGTAGGGCAGCAGGGCCTCGGGCTCGGCGGCCAGCAGGCGGTCGAGCAGCGGGTGCTCGCGGGCCGCTCGGAGCGAGAACAGCAGCGCCTGCTCCATGGCGTCCTCCAGCCGCCGGTGCGCCGAGAACGCCGCCCGGGTGCCCTCGAGGAAGGTCTCCTCCTCGCGCTCCACGAGGGCCAGGATCAGGTCGTCCCGCGACGGGAAGTACCGGTAGACGGTCTGGCGGGAGACGGCCGCCGACCGGGCGACGTCGTCCATCGTGAACCGCGAGAGGCCGAACGTGGAGACCGCGCGGAACGCGGCCTCGAGGATCCGGGCCCGAGTGTGGGTCCGAAGGGCGTCCGCGACGACGGCCATCTGCGTGACGATATGACGTCAGGCGTCACATCGTCAAGCCGCGGATCAGCCGAGCTCCTGGCGGCGCCGGATCCACCGGGCCACGTCGAGCGAGGTAATGATCCCCGTCACCTTGCCGTCCTCGACCACGAGCACCCGCTGCACCTGCTCGGGCTCGAGCTTGTCGAGGACCACGGGCATGGCCGTCGTGGGCGCTACCGTGACGGCGTTGCCCAGCGACGTCATCGTGTCGCGCACGGTGCGCTCGTCCCACGCCTCGCGGTCGACCTTCCGGACGCCGCGGAGCGTCAAGAGGCCGACGGTCTCGCCGCCGTCCTCCACCGGGAACGCGCCGTGGTCGTGCCGCATGAAGAACTCGTCCACGGCCTGGCGCAGCGTGAGGTCGGCCGGGATCCTCACGAGGTTGCGGGCCATGACGTCCTCGGCATCGGCGGACTCGAGCATCCGCCGCATCTGCTGCTCGTGGGCCGAGGCCACCGCGGCCTGGGACAGGAACCACCCGATGGCCGCGATCCACAGGCCGCCGACGAAGTTGCCCGCGAGCAGGAGCAGCACGCCGCCGCCGACCAAGAGGTACCCCACGACCTGGCCGGCCGTGGCGGCCACGCGCGTGGCCCGGCTGAGGCTCCCGGTGGCCCCCCACACCGCCGAGCGCAGGATGCGCCCGCCGTCGAGCGGGAACCCCGGGAGGAGGTTGAACAGCCCCAGCGCCAGGTTGATGAACGCCAGGTAGCCGAAGACGCCTCGGCCCACG
>DASZZY010000168.1:0-32233 GCA_036260395.1 Actinomycetota bacterium | reverse complement strand
GACGACGGTGATCTACGGCGGCGCCGACACCGACCGCTACCGGCCGGACCCGGTCGGGCAGCGAGACGGCGTGCTGTTCGTCGGCCGGATCACGCCGCACAAGGGCGTCGACCGGCTGATCGCGGCGCTGCCGGCCGGAGCGCGGCTGCGGCGGACGCCCACGGTCGTGACCGACCACGGGCTCGGCCGTGGGGGATGGGGCGGCGCGGCGCTTCCCTTGTTCGACCGGTTCCTGCTCGTCTCTGAGTTCTCGGCTCGGGAGCTGGGGGCGCCGCCGGAGCGGACCCGCGTGGTCCACGGCGGCGTCGACGTGGCTCGCTTCCGCCCCGATCCGCCCGAACGTCGCGACGGCGTGCTGTTCGTCGGCCGGATCACGCCGCACAAGGGGCTCGAGCGGCTGCTCGCGGCGCTGCCGGCCGGAGCCACCCTGCGGATCGCCGGCTCGGAGGGCCACGACCCGAGGCCGCCCGAGCGCGACTATCCGGCGCTCGTCCGCCGGCTGGCCTCGGGCCGTGACGTCCAATTCCTGGGCCCGGTGCCCGACGACGAGCTGCCGGCCCTCTACCGGCGGGCCGAGGTCTTCGTCCTGCCGTCGGTTTCTCGGACGTGCTACGGGAAGGAGGTCAGGATCTCCGAGCTGCTGGGGCTCTCGGTCCTCGAGGCCATGGCCAGCGGGACGCCGGTGGTCTGCAGCCGGATCGGCGGGGTGCCGGAGGTGGTTCGGGACGGAGAGACGGGGTTCGTGGTGACGCCCGGCGACATCGACGAGCTCCGGGAACGGCTCTGGCAGGTGCTCGCCGACCGGGCGCTGGCAGAACGCCTGGGGCGCAACGGCCGCGAGTGGGTGGTGGAGCGCTTCACCTGGGACGCCTGCGCCCGACGCTGCCTCGAGGCGTACGAGGCGCTGTTGGGATGACGTCGAGGATGAGAGCCGCAATGGTCTTAACTGACCGGCGCGCGAACCGCCTCATGAGGCCGCTTGTCGCGGCGCCCGTCTCCGTGTGAGTCTGGCCGGGTTTCAATCGGCACCCGTCATCGTGCAGGAGGTGACCCAAGGATGGACATGAGGCTTGAAGTGGTGGTGGTGCCGGTCTCGGACGTGGACCGCGCAAAGGCCTTCTACGAAAAGGCCGGCTTCAACCTGGACGTCGATACGAGACCCAACGAGGATCTTCGCGTCGTCCAGATGACGCCTCCAGGGTCGGCCTGCTCGATCTCCATGGTGAAGGGACCCGGCGCCCCCGACATGGAGCCGGGCTCTCTCCAGGGCCTTCAGATCACGACCTCGGACCTTCGCGCCGTGCGGGCCGAGCTCGCCGAGCGGGGAGTGGAGATCAGCGAGATCCAGAGATACGACCAGGAAGCTCGAGGGTTCCGACCGGTCGAGGGCGATCTAGAGGCGTTCAATGCGTTCGCCTTCTTCAACGATCCCGACGGGAACGGCTGGGCCATCCAACAGGGGCCCGCGGGCGACTAGGTCACGACTCTTCGCAGGCAAGTGGCCGTGACTGATCGGTGCGCCGACTAGGACGTGATTTTGCGGCGTCCCTCGCGATCTGTACTACGCTCGCCCGTCATGATCGCGGCGCTGCGAGACCGCATCCTAACGATCGGGGCCGACCGGGCCGACTCGTCGGATCTGCGCTTCCGCAAACGGCTGCTCGTCGGGATCGCGGTCTTCATCCTCCCGATCGCGTTCCTCTGGGGCAGCCTGTACTGGGTCGTTGGCGAGGAGGCGGTTGCGCTCACCCCGTGGGGATATCTCGCCGGATCGATCATCAGCCTCGCCCTCTTTGCCCGGAACCGAAACTTCGCGTTCCTGCGGACGGCCCAGTTCCTTCTGATCCTCGTAGCCCCCGCGCTCGGGGCCATCATGCTGGGCGGCCTCGACCCCTCGAGCTCCGTGGTCGTGTGGTCCCTGCTCGCGCCGCTTGGCGCGGTCGCCTTCGACCGCCCGGGGCGCGCCTGGCCGTGGTTCGTGGCCTTCGTCTCCGCAGTCGTGCTGACGATCGTTCTGTCCGAAGTCGTGCGCCCGGACGGCGCCAACCTGCCCAACGGCTTCGTCCGCACCTTCGACGTTCTCAACATCGTCGCGGTGTCGTTCGTGGCGATGATGTTGCTCGTGACCTTCGGGCGGGAACGGGACGCTGCCCAAGCGCGCGTCGAGGCGCTCCTGCTGAACATCCTCCCCGAGGAGATCGCCCAGCGCCTGCAGCACGAGCCCAACGCGATCGCGGACCACTTCGAGGACGCCAGCATCCTCTTCGCGGACGTCGTCGACTTCACTCCGCTTGCGAGCCGACTCGACGCCCGTGAGGTGGTCGGGATGTTGGATCGTCTGTTCACGGCCTTTGACGAGCTCGTCGATCGCTACGGGGTCGAGAAGATCAAGACCATCGGCGATTGCTACATGGTCGCGGCGGGGGTTCCCCGGCGTCGGCCGGACCACGCGCAGGCGCTCGCCGGCCTCGCGCTCGAGATGAAGGACCGCGCCCGCACGACCCTTCCGGGGAGCGACCTGCGGCTCCGGATCGGGATCAGCTCGGGCCCGGTCGTGGCGGGCGTGATCGGACGCCGCCGCTTCCTCTACGACCTCTGGGGCGACACGGTGAACATGGCGAGCCGGATGGAATCGCACGGGACATCGGACCAGGTCCAGATCACGCGTCCGACCTGGGAGCTGGTGCGCGGCGACTTCGTCACCGAGCCGATGGGGCTCGTCGATGTGAAAGGCAAGGGCCAGGTGGAGACCTGGCGGCTCGTGAGCCGGAATGGCCGCTAGGCTGGGGTGAGGGCGTGGCGGGCCTGGCGCACCGGCGGGGTAACTCCGGCGTCCACGGGGTAGCCGGGAGTCGGCCGGAAAGCGGAGACGGCCGTTCCCCAGCGGTTCTCCAGGTGGTCCCTACGGGATTCGAACCCGTGTCTCCACCTTGAGAGGGTGGTGTCCTGGGCCACTAGACGAAGGGACCGGGGTGATCCTCAAATAGTATGCGAATCACCCATGCGTGACCGCCGCCGGGATCCGTCGAGGATCCTCCGCCTGCTCGCCGTGGCGACCGTTGCGGTGCTGCTGTCGGTTGCCTGCCGGCCGGCCGGCGATGGCGACGGCTCGTCCGATCGATCGCGGCCCGCTCCGGCGCCAAGACCGACCCGTCCCCCCGGCGGTGCCTCGATCACCGTCGAGCCCGGCGTCCCGACCGCGGAGACCTACCGGCCGCGGCGCCCGGCGAAGGTCGTCTTCTCTTCCGGCCCGGGCGTGCTCGACGCCGACCGGGCGTTCGTCGAGACGACAGTCCAGCAGGCCCGCCGGTTCTTCCGCTCGGCGTACGGCCCGGTCCTCCGGGGCAGGATCCACGTCTCCGTCCACGC
Source organism: Actinomycetota bacterium (assembly GCA_036260395.1). Lineage (GTDB taxonomy): Bacteria > Actinomycetota > UBA4738 > UBA4738 > CALAEC01 > DASZZY01. The sequence goes on along the minus strand of DASZZY010000168.1, from coordinate 28,864 downwards.
CTCGCTGGACGACGTGGTCGGCGAGTTCGCCCGGCGGCTGGCCATCCCGGTGTGGGTGGCCAGGCTGCGGTGGAAGACGGCCGCCGCGCTGACCGCCCGGGGCCCGACGCCGCAGGCCACCCAGGTGTTCTTCCTCCTCCCGCGGTGGGGCGGCGGCGACGCGGCGATGCGGGCGAAGGTCGTGTTCCACGAGTGGTTCCACGTCCTCCAGTACCAGGTGCCCCCTCCGAACCTGACGGAGGTCGACCCCGACGAGCCGCCCCGGTGGCTGTTCGAGGGGTCGGCGGAGTGGTGGGGCCTGCGGGCCGCCACGGCGCTGGGCTGGTACCCGAGCTTCGAGGCCGTTCAGGCCGGCCAGCGGGGGATCGCATCGCTGACCGACGCCCCGCTCGGGACGCTCCGGTACACGGTGGAGGAGGCCGGAGCGCCGGGATACGCGCTGTCGTTCACCGCCATGGACCTGCTCGTCGACCGGACGGGGGCGCGCTCGGTCGCTCGGTTCTGGCGCACCCTGCCCCGAGCGTCCGGCGTGACGGAGGCGTTCGAGGACGCGTTCGGCACGACGCTGAGCGCGTTCCATCGCGAGTTCGCGCGGTCCCGGGAGGCGGGGTACTCGTAGTGGTTGCCAGCTGCCCTCGCCGGGAGTAGCGTCGCGGCGGCGGCCGAAGGGGGGAATGGGGATGGCTCACCGGCTCCTGGTGATGGTCCTGCTCGTCGCGCTCGTGCTGGTCTCGTGCGGGAGGATCGGCGCCCCCGGCGGCTCCCCGATCCCCGGGCCCACGCCGACGGTAACGCCGACGGGCCACGGGGATCCCGCAGGCCCCGACTTCCGCGGCGGCGAGCTGCCGACCGAGGGCCCTGTCGTCACCGGCTGAAGCCCGAGTCGCAGTGGCGGGGTAGAGCGGGCAGGCTTCGGGAGCACGCTTCGGCCATCCGGCGTTCCCCGCCGGTACTCCACGCGCACCGCAGTCGTTGAAGCTGGGCCGCCTGGATTCGAACCAGGACTAACGGGGCCAGAACCCGTCGGGCTACCGTTACCCCACGGCCCACCGTATACCGGCCGATCTCGTCCTTCAGCCAGGACATACCTGTACCCGGATCCGGAAAACCGATCGGGCGTCGCTCGACCAGTCTACCAACGGGGAGGCACCGTCCCGAGGACGCCCCTATGCTGCGGGCGTGGATTGGGCGGGATGGGCGACATTCGGCTTCGTGGCCACCGTCGTCCTGACCGCGATCATGGTGGGCGCCCAGCTCGGTGGCCTCTCTCGCATGGACCTTCCGATGATGCTGGGCGCGATGTTCGTCGAGAGCCCGGACAGGGCCCGGGTCGTCGGGTTCTTCATCCACCTGGTGAACGGGCAGGTCTTCGCGCTCCTCTACACGGCGGCCTTCGCGCTGCTCGGGACCGCGACCTGGTGGCTGGGAGCGGTCTTCGGAGCCGTCCACGGCGCGGCCGCCCTCACGCTCATCATCCCTCTCCTCCCCGGGATCCATCCCAGGATGGCGTCACGGAGGGCCGGGCCGGACCTCCGCACCGTTCTCGAGCCACCCGGTCCGCTGGCCCTCAACTACGGAGCCCAGACGCCCGCGTTCACGCTTCTCGCGCACGTGGCGTACGGGACGCTCCTGGGCTCCTTCCTCGCGGCGGGTTGATCGTCGAGCCACGCTCCCGGGTCGCCGCGCTGAGCGTCACGGCGGCCTGGAGCAGCGCGGCGTGGGTGAGGGCCTGGGGGAAGTTCCCGAGGTGCATCCCGGTTGAGGGATCCATCTCTTCGGCGAACAGCCCAAGACTCGTCGAGCGCTGCCAGACGGCCTCGAACACCTCGCCGGCTTCGTCGATCTCGCCCTGACGGGCGAGCGCGTCGGCCAACCAGAACGAGCATGCCAGGAAGGCCCCTTCGCCCTCGTCCAGCCCGTCACGGCCGGGAACGTTCCGGTACAGCAGCGGGCCGCCCGCTCCGAGTTCACGGCGGATGGCGGAGATGGTGCCCCCGATCCGAGGGGAGCCCGGTTCCTCGAAGCCGATCGCCGGAAGCAGCAGCAGCGAGGCATCCAGCTCGGCTTCCCCGTACCACCGAACGTAGGAGCGGCGGTGGGCGTCGAGGCCCCGTCGGCGGATCTCGTCCCCCAGCGCCTCCCGCTCGCGCAGCCACCGCCGGAGCCGTCCGGCCCGGACGCGGCGCGACCCGGACATCGTGACGGCCCGGTCGAGGGCGAGCCATCCCATGAGCTTGGAGTGGACGTGATGCCTGGGCTCGCCGCGCATCTCCCAGATCCCGGCGTCCGGCTTCCGCCAGTTGCCGGCCACGAAGTCCGCCAGCCCGGCCATCGCTCGCCAGACCTCGGGGTGGAGGGGTCCCTGCGAGCGGACCAGACGCTCGGCCGCGCCCAGCACCCATCCGTACACGTCGAGCTGGTGTTGTCGGGACGCGGCGTTCCCCAGGCGGACGGGGCGGCTCCCTCGGTACCCGGGGACGCCGTCCAGCTCGCGTTCGCCGCGATCCGGCTTGCCGTCGAGGGTGTACACGACGTCCAGCCGAGGACGCGTCAGGCGGCTGGCGTGCGAGAGCCAGTGCATGAACGAATGCGCTTCGTCCGGCATCTCCACGTCCAGGAAGCCCGAGAGCCCAATGCTCGCGTCACGAGGCCACGACAGGCGATAGTCCCAGTTCCGAGAACCGCCGATCCGCTCGGGCAACGAGGTGGTCGCCGCGGCCACCGGGGCTCCCGAAGGCGTGTAGGTCAGCAGCCGCAGCGTGATCAGGGTTCGCACCACGGCGTCCTCGAACGGCCCGTCGTACGCCACGCGCCGGCACCACTCCCGCCACCAGCGGTCGGTCTCATCCAGCGCCCGCAACGCGCGGTCTGCTCCCACCAACACCAGGGGCTCGCCCTCCGCCAGACCGAGGACGAACGTGACCGGGGTGCCGGGCCGCAGCAGGAACGTACGCTCCTGGCCCGGCACCACCGAGACGTTCGGTTCGGTGCGGAGCCCGATGGCCAGAGATCCCCAGGAACACAGCAGGGTGCCGTGGCGGTGGCCCGTCCGTGGAGGGGTGCCGGGCAGGCCCTTCCGCGGGTCGAAGCGGAGACGAACGGTCGCTTCGCCCCCACGAGCCTCCAGTCGCCTGACCATGGTGAGCTGGGGCATCAGGGAGCCCGACACGTCGAGCACCATGCCTTCGGTCAGCTGGACCTCGGCCGAATCGGTCGTCCACGTCGTCTCCAGAACAGACGAACGATCACGGTAGCGGCGGCTGGTCGCACGGACGCCGTCCACGCCGATCTCGAACGACCCCGCCTGCTCTCCCCCCACGAGCCGGCCGAACACCGGATCGGAGTCGAAGCGCGGGAGACACATCCAGTCGATGGACCCGGCGGAGGAGGAAAGGGCCGCGGTGCGGCCGTCGCCGAGCAGCCCGTAGTCGCCGATGTCGGGGAGATTCACCGTGACGAGGATAGCCAGGCAGCCGGCGCCGATGGTGTTGGGCCGGGCGCCGCGGGCATGGCCACTTGACGGCCCGCTGGCGGAGCCCGTATAAAACCAAAGGACACTAGTCTTAGGAGAGAGGAGGGTGTGATGGTCGCGCAGATCTCGCTGTCGGACCAGCCATGCTGTCAGTTCATCAACCAGTTCCCGCAGTGGTTCTTCCTGGTGGTGCACCTGGCCATCCTCGTGGTGGCCGCCGGCGTCGCGATCCGGGCGTTCGGAGGCGGGAACCGGCCGGTCGGCTGGGGGTTCGCGCTGTTCGCGCTGGCGGAGGTCAGCTACCTGACCTACCACGTGAACCTCACGCTGTTCCTGCTGGCGCACACCGTGGCCGAGGTCCTCGTGCTGCTCGGGATCATCGCCATCGCCGCGGGCGCGGTCCGGTCGGCCGCGATGGCACCGTCGCGGCCCGACGCCGGCGCGCTGCGCCGATGACCCGACGCGTCATCGCGGCGGTCGCGATGGCGTTGGCCCTGGCGGCGTGCGGGGGAGAGGGCGGGGCCGACGAGCAACCGGTCCGGACCGACCGGGTGCTGCTGCCGAAGAGCTACCGGTTCGAGCCGCCGGTCATCGCGGTCGAGCCCGGCACCACCGTGACGTGGGTGAACGAGGACGACTTCCCCCACAACGTGCACCTGCTGGACGGCAGCGATGTGACGGAGGACCTCCCGATCGGCGAGACGGCCACGATCACGTTCGACGAGCCGGGCGAGGTCCCGTACGAGTGCTCGCTCCACCCCCAGCAGATGCAGGGGAAGGTGATGGTCGGCTGATGGGCCGGCTCACGGGATCCGGAGCGGCGGCCCCGGCCGCTTAGCGCCGGCCGTGAGGGGACCGCGGCATCGTGCGGGCCGGGGGAAGACCCTCCCGGGCCCGCCTCGCCGGGCGGGTGATCGATGGGACACGAGGGACGAGAACGCCGGGACGCCGCGCGCGCGGGGTTCGAGGGGGACGTCGGCATGCTCGGCGTGCTGGCCGAGGACGTCCGGCGCCGGCTCTATCTCTTCGTCCGGGCCAGCGCCGAACCCGTGACGCGGGAGCGGGCGGCCGCGGCCGTCGGGATCTCGCGGAAGCTGGCGGCGTTCCACCTGGACAAGCTGGTGGAGCGCGGGCTGCTGGCCTTCGACTACGGCAGGCCCTCCGGACGCGGCGGTCCCGGCGCCGGGCGAACCTCGAAGATGTACCGTCCCGCCGAGGTCGAGATCGAGGTCTCGATCCCCGAGCGGCGGTACGACCTGGCGGGCGCGCTCCTGGTCAAGGCCATCCGCAAAGAGGCTCCTGGCGAGACGGCGTGGGACGCGGCGGTTCGCGTGGCGGGCCGGGAGGGGGCGGCGGTCGGCGAGGCCGTCGGCTCGGCGACGCGGGCGGCGCCCCGCGAGCCGGCCGAGGCCCTCCGCGCGACCGAGAGGATCCTGGCGCGCTACGGCTACGAGCCGGTGCGCCGCGGGAGCGACGTCGTCCTCCGGAACTGCCCGTTCCACGCCCTGGCCCGCGAGGCGCCGGACCTGGTGTGCGGGATGAACCGGTCGTTCATCGATGGCCTGGCCCGGGGCCTGGGGGCGGGCGGCATCGAGGTCGCCCTGGAACCTGAGCCGGGCCTGTGCTGCGTCAAGCTGCGCCCGCCGGCGGCATCGAGCTCGCTTTGACTCCTCGGTAGCCGTCTGCGTATCGTGCGCCGGAGGCGGGGGAAGCCGGCGTGAACAAGACCACCCTGGTCGCCGAGGTCGCCAAGCGGTCCGACGTGTCGCGCTCCGACGTGGCGGACGTGGTCGACGCCGTCCTGGCGGTCATCCGCGAGCGGGTGGCGCGTGGCCAGCGCGTCTCGCTGGCGGGGTTCGGGTCGTTCGAGCGCGTCCGGCGGAGCCCCCGCATCGGCCGGAATCCCCGCACCCGGGAGGCGGTCAGGATCCCCGCCCGCAACGTCCCCGTGTTCAAGCCCGGGATGGCGTTCCGCGAGGCCGTGGCCGCGCGGCGGAGGACCGCCCGCAAGGCGGCGCCCCGGAAGCGCTGAAGCTCAGGTCAGCCCGAAGAACGCCGCGGCTGTCCCTCCCAGGATCGCGTCGGTCTCCTCGTCGGCGAACGGCCCGTCGCGGAACGCGGCGGCCCACGTCGAGTCCGGGACCAGCGGCCGGTAGTGGGGGGCGTCCGTCCCCCACATCACCCGGCGGGGGCCGACCGCGTCGAGGACCTCGCGGACGTGCGCGAACAAGCGCTCCGCGTTGCGCAGGAACCGTAGCTGCCACCCGGAGAGATCGCAGTACACGTTCGGCTTGACCGTGGCCACCGCCAGCACCTCCCGCCAGGACGCGTTCCCGGTGTGCGCGGCCTGGAACCGCACGTCGGGGAAGTCGGCGGCCAGCGCGTCCAGGAGCATCGGGGCCGACCACTTGGAGTAGAGCGGCCCGAGCGACGGCCCCACGTGGACGACGACCGGCACGCCGCGGCCGCCGGCCCGCTCGACGAGCGCGTACACCGTCGGGTCGTCCAGCGGGAAGCCCCCGGACGGATGGACCTTCAGGCAGATGGCGCCGCGATCCCGGACCGCCTCCTCGAAGGCGTCCTCGACGCCGTCGTGCCGGGGGTCCGCCCCGAAGCCCCAGCGGATGCGGCCGGGATGGGCCTCGGCCAGCCGCGCGTACCACTCGTTCTGCTCCCGCCAGCCGACCGGCGGCCGGCCGAGGTGCGGTTCGAGCGTCCAGTCGATCGGGAACAGGACCGCGACGTCGACGCCCGCCTCGTCCATCGCGGCGAGCTGGCCGGAGCCGTCCTCGTCGAAGAAGGCCGGAATCACCTGATCGCGGATGAGCTCCGGCGGCACGTCGAGCTCGGCGGCGCCCTGCCGAGCGAGCGCCCGCCACCACGGCTCGGCGAACCAGCCCTCCTGGACGACGTGGGCGTGCCCGTCGACGAGCACCTAGTCGATCGTGACGATCCGGAGCGTGCGGGCCACCTTCTTGCCGCCCTCGTCGGCGACGTCGAACTTCACCCGCTGGCCGACGCGGAGGTACCGGATGCCCGCGCCCTCCATCGACGCCGGGTTGATGAGGATCTCCTGGCGGTCGTCGGTGAGGAGGGTCCCCACCCGCTCCCGGGCGTCGTAGTCCTTGATCGTTCCCTGGGGCACGACGCCTCCTACCGCTCGCTGCGCACGGCGAGTCTCTCCGACAGCCCCATCTCCAGGCAAGCGGCCACCGTCCGGCAGCGCCGCCCGCTGGCCAGCACCGCGGGGATGTCCTCGGGCCGGTCGAGGTCGAACTCGAGGCCCGGGGCGCGGACCACCGCGAACGGCAGGCCGTGGAGCTCGGCCGCCTCCCGGTGCTTGCGGAACGAGTCCGTCCCAAACCGAGGCGGGACGATCGAGGGTGGCCTGCGGAGCAGGACGTTCGTGCCGGCATCGGAGGCCGCGGGTGCGGCGACCACGGGGCCGAGCGTTCGGAGCACGCCGGCCAGTGCCTCCGCGTCGACCAGCGGCAGGTCGCCGAGCACGACGGCCAGCGCGTCCGCATCGGCGGCCTCCTCCTCCACCTGGCGGACGGCGGCCACCAGGCCGGGGGCCTCCTCCATCAGCGGACGGGCCCGCCGCCGCGCCGAGACCTCGAGGACGGCCTCGTCGGGGGAGACCACCCAGGTCTGCCACCCGGGGATGGCCATCGCGGCGTCGAGGACGTCCTCGAGCATGGCCAGCGTCAGCGCCGCCCGCTCGAGCGGGGAGAGCACCTCAGCCAGGCGGCCCTTGGCGCGATCGAGTGACTTGACGGGGACGGCGATGACGCGCACGGGAGAGCGATGGTAGTCGCTGGCTCGCCCCCGTACACGCATCTCGGTTCGGCCCGGCCAGGGTCGCGGGTAGAATGGGGAACCCGACGAGCCGGAGGGCGCGTGAAGCGATACGAGCCGTGGATGCGGTTTGCCGAATCCGTCCTCGTCCCGCCCCTGTGGCTGTGGTTCGACTGGCGCTTCGAGGGGCTCGAGCACGTCCCCCGGGAGGGCGCCGCGCTGGTGGCGTGCAACCACATCTCCTACTTCGACCCGCTGGCCCACGGCTACTTCCTGGAGCGAGCCGGCCGCCGCCCCCGGTACCTGGCCAAGAGCGAGCTCTACCGGAACCCGTTCCTCCGGGCCCTCCTCCGGGGCGCCCACCAGATCCCCGTGCGCCGCGGATCGGGCGAGCGGGGGCCGGTGGAGGCCGCCGTGGGAGCGCTCCAGGCGGGCGAGGTCGTGGTGGTCTATCCCGAAGCCACCGTGACGACGAACCCGGACCACACGCCGATGCAGGGGAAGACGGGGATCGCCAGGATGACGCTGGCGGCCGGCGTCCCGGTCGTCCCGGTGGCCGTCTGGGGGACCGCCCCGATCTGGCAGCGTGACGGCGCCCGGAGCCTCAAGTTCGGGCGGCCGGTGTGGGTCAAGGCCGGGCCGCCGCTCGACTTCTCGGAGTACGAGGACCGGCAGGATGACCCGGCGGCCCTCCGCCAGGTCACCGATGCGGTCATGGCCGAGCTGTCGGTCATGGTGGACGAGCTCCGCTCGCGGTACCCGAAGAGGTGGTCGTGACGGACGAGCCCCGCGTGGCGGTGGTCGGTGCCGGCTCGTGGGGAACCGCGTTCGCCACGATCACCGCGGAGAAGGGGATCGAGACCGTCCTGTGGGCCCGGCGGCCGGAGCTGGCCGACGAGATCACGGCCCGGCACACGAACGCGGCCTACCTTCCGGACTTCGACCTTCCGGCCTCGCTCACCGCCACGCCCGAGGTCGAGAAGGCCGTCGACGGCGCGGACGTGGTGGTCATGGCGGTCCCCTCCCATGCGTTCCGCGAGGTGTTCCGCACGGTGGTCCCGCACCTCGGCCGCGACGCGCCGGTGGTCTCGCTGACCAAGGGCATCGAGCAGGGCTCGCTCCAGCGGATGACGGAGGTCATGGCCGAGGAGGGGGGTCTCGCGCCGGACCAGCTGGCGGTGGTCTCGGGCCCCAACCTGGCCAAGGAGGTCATGCGGCGCATGCCGTCGGCGTCGGTGGTGGCCTGCGCCGACGAGGAGCGGTGCGTTCGGCTCCAGGCGCTGTTCATGGCGCCGTTCTTCCGCGTCTACACGAACCCCGACGTGATCGGCTGCGAGCTGTCGGGCGCCATGAAGAACGTCATCGCCATCGCCGCCGGCATCGCCGACGGCATGGGGTTCGGCGACAACTCGCGGGCCTCGCTCATCACCCGCGGCCTGGCCGAGCTGGCCCGCCTCGGGGTGAAGCTCGGCGCGGACCCGCTGACGTTCTCGGGGCTGGCCGGGATGGGGGACCTCGTGGCCACGTGCATCTCCAAGCTCTCCCGGAACCGCCGGGTCGGCGAGGAGCTGGGCCGGGGGCGGAGGCTCGACGACATCGTGGCCGAAACGCGGATGGTCGCGGAGGGAGTGAAGACCAGCCGGGCGGTGGTGGCCATCGCGGAGCGCGAAGGGGTCGAAGTCCCGCTGGCCGAGCACGTCGTCAAGGTCCTCTACGAGGGCGTCTCGCCCGGCGACATGGTGCTGTCGCTGATGCTGCGTGCGGCGAAGCCCGAGCTGCACGGGATGCACGGGTCCGGGTAGGGGAGCCGATGGCCAGGGCGCTCAACGAGGAGCGGCCGATGCGGGAGGAGCTCAGCGAGCCGACCTTCGTCGACATCCTCGCGGCCCGGCGAGTCCTGGAGCGGTACCTGCATCCGACGCCGTTCTACGAGTCGATCTCGCTGGGGCGGATGCTCGGCCTGACGCTGTTCATCAAGTACGAGAACCACCAGCCGATCGGCGCGTTCAAGGTCCGAGGGACGCTCAACAAGCTGCTGTCGCTGTCACCGGAAGAGCGGGCCCTCGGCGTCGTCACGGCGTCGATGGGCAACCACGGGCAGGGCGTGTGCTACGCGGCCCGCCTGCTGGGCGTACAGGCCACCGTGGTCATGCCGGAGAAGGCGAACCCCGACAAGGCCGAAGCCATGCGGAACCTTGGCGCCGAGGTGCTGTTCTCGGGCGCCGGCTTCGACGAGGCCAACGACAAGGCCCGGGAACTCGAGCGGGAGAAGCGGTACATCTACTTCCATGCCGCCGACGACCCCTGGATCATCGCCGGGCACGGCACGGTGGGCCTGGAGATGCTCGAGGCCGTCCCCGACCTCGAGGCCCTGGTCGTGCCGATCGGGGCCGGGGGGCTGATCTCCGGCGTCGCGCTGGCGGCCAAGACGCTCAACCCCGAGATCGAGGTCATCGGCGTCCAGGCCAAGAACATGGCCGCGTACTACCGGTCGCGCGCCGAGGGGCGGCTGGTCGAGGTCGAGCCGGGGGCCACCACGTTCGCCGAGGGCCTGGCCTGCCGGGTCCCGCGGGCCCTGCCGTTCCGGATGATCGACCGCCTGGTGGACGAGATCATCGTGGCCACCGAGGAGGAGATGCGCCGGGGAATCGTCCTGCTGCTCGAGAAGACCCACAACCTCGCGGAGGGGGCCGGCGCCGCCGGGACGGCGGGCGTCGTCCGCCTCCACGAGCGCCTGGCGGGCCGGCGCGTCGGCACGATCCTCACCGGGGGGAACCTGAACCGCCACGTCCTCGAGCGGGCCCTCTCCGATCCCCACGCCTGGTAGGCGTCGCGGCGGTAGGCTCTGGTCCGTGGCCGAGCACGACCGGGGCTTCACCACGCGGGCGCTGGGGTCGGACGTCGAGCTGGGGCCGGCCAAGCCGGCGTCGGTGCCGATCTACCAGACGGCGACGTACGCCTTCGACGACCCGGAAGAGCTCGCCGAGCTGATCCGGCTCGGCAAGGACGCCGGGTTCGTCTACACCCGGTGGCACAACCCGACCCGGGCCGCCCTGGAGAACGTGATGGCGGACCTGGAGGGTGGGGAGCGGGCGGTCTCCTTCGCCTCCGGCATGGCGGCCATCAGCACGACGCTGGCCGCCCTCCTCCGCGCCGGCGATCACCTGGTGGCCACGCCGATGCTCTACGGCGGGACCTTCTCCACGGTCAACAAGCTCCTCCCGCGGTGGGGGATCGGGACCACGCTGGCGGCGTCGCACGCGGTGGACGACGTCGTGGCGGCGTTCCGACCCGACACGAGCGTCTGCTACACGGAGACGATCGCCAACCCCCGGATGGCGGTGCCGGACCTCCGGGCCCTGGCCGCCGTGTGCGGCGAGCACGGGATTCGGCTGGTGGTCGACAACACGTTCGCCAGCCCGTACCTCTGCACGCCGCTCGGGCTCGGCGCGGACGTCGTCGTCCACTCCACGACGAAGTACGTCGGCGGCCACTCCGACCTGACCGGCGGCATCGCCGTCGGCGGCCGCGACGCGCTCGGCGAGGTTCGGGAGATGTCGATCGACCTCGGCGGCGTGGCGGACCCCCTCCAGTCCTGGCTCGCGCTCCGCGGGCTCCAGACGCTGGCCCTCCGCATGGAGCGCCACTGCGCGAACGCCCAGGCCCTGGCCGAGATGCTCGAGGGCCACCCGAATGTCTCCGCGGTCTGGTACCCGGGCCTCCCGTCGCACCCGGACCACGAGGTCGCGGCCCGCCAGCTCCGCGGCTTCTCCGGGATGCTGGCCTTCGAGCTGGCCGGCGGGCTGGATGCCGGCCGCCGCTTCCAGGAGGGACTCGATGTGGCGCTGGTCGGGCCCAGCCTGGGCAGCACCAAGACGCTCGTCGTCCATCCGCCGACGGTCACGCACACCCAGATGACCGCGGAGGAACGGGCGGCGCAGGGCATCACCGACGGCCTGGTCCGGGTCTCGGTCGGCATCGAGGACGCCGACGACCTCCTCGAGGACTTCGCCCGCGCCCTGGAGAAGGCGTGACGGAGCGGCTCCGGGTCCTCCTGATCTTCGGGGGACGCTCCGCGGAGCATGAGGTCTCGGTCGTCTCGGCGCGCTCGGTGATGGCGGCGCTCGATCCCCAGCGCTACGACGTGCTGCCCGTGGGGATCGACAAGCGGGGTCGGTGGCACCTCCTGCCGGCGCCGCCGGAGATCGAGCGGGGCCGGAAGGAGCTCCCCGCCGTGGCGCCCGACGCCGGCGCCGAGGTCGAGCTCTCCCAGGAGCCCGGCGCCAGCGAGCTGGTCGACGGGCGGGGCCGGCGGCGGCCGATCGACGTGGCGTTCCCGGTGCTCCACGGGCCGTTTGGGGAGGACGGGACGATCCAGGGGTTCCTCGAGCTGGCGGGCACCCCGTACGTGGGGGCGGGCGTGATGGCCTCGGCGGTCGGCATGGACAAGGCCGTCCAGAAGGTGCTCTTCCGGGCGGCCGGGCTGCCGGTGGCCCCGCACGAGGTCGTCCACGAGCGGGAGTGGCTGGAGGACTCGGAGCGCGTGGAGGCCCGGGCGGCGAACCTGGCGTACCCCGTGTTCGTGAAGCCTGCCGCGCTCGGCTCCTCGGTGGGCGTCACCAAGGTCCACGACGAGGGCGGGCTGGCGCCGGCCATGAAGGAGGCGTTCGCTCACGGGCCGAAGGCGCTCGTGGAGCGGTCGATGGAGGGCTCCCGAGAGCTCGAGGTCTCCGTCCTCGGCAACGAGGAGCCGGTGGCCTCGGTGGCCGGCGAGATCGTCCCCCAGGGACACGACTTCTACGACTACGACGCCAAGTACCTGGACGAGCACGGCGCGCGGCTGATCGTCCCGGCCGACATCCGCGCGGACGTCCTGGAGGAGGCCCAGCGGATGGCCGTGGCCGCGTTCCGGGCCATCGACTGCGCCGGGATGGCCCGCGTCGACCTCTTCCTGACCCCGGACGGCGGGCTCGTGGTGAACGAGATCAACACGATCCCGGGGTTCACCCAGATCTCGATGTACCCCAAGCTGTGGCAGGCCTCCGGGGTCTCGTATGCCGAGCTGGTGGACCGGCTGATCGCCCTGGCCATCGAGCGGCACCGGCGGGAGGCCCGCCGCGAGCGCGCCGTCGAGACCGGGCCCTAAGCCACCCGGCTCGCCGAGGCGTCCACCGGCGCGACGTCCTCGGTCACGTCACCGCAGTCCGGGCACCGCCACCGGCGGAGCTCCGCCTCGCCCGCGCCGTCGTGGAGGGCGTAGGCCTCGTCGAGCTCCAGCGGGGTCTGGCAGCCGTCACAGGCGTCTTCCCGAATCACAATGGTGTGATTATGCCACCGTCGGGGGATCGGCCCTAGTCCTTTCGGGCGGTTTCGCCCCGCCGCGGTTCAGCACCCGCCGGTACCGTCCGATGCCGGAAACATGGACGAGGATCGGCCCCGCGCACTGATCGTCGAGGACAACGCCGCGGTGCGGTCGCTGCTCCGCGATGTCCTCGGCGAGTGGGGGTTCGACGTGGTCGCCGTGGCCGCCTCGGGCGAGGAGGGCGTGGAGCTCGCCGAGCGCTTCCGGCCGGCGGTCGTGGTGATGGACTACCGGATGCCGGGGATCGACGGCCTGGAGGCCACCAGGCGGATCCGAGAGGTGGCCCCGGGCACGCGCGTCGTGGTGATCTCGGCGTCCGAGGGCCCGGCGATGGATGGGGCCGCCGCGGCCGCCGGGGCGTTCGCCTACGTCCCGAAGGGCTCCGCCGGGGAGCTTCGCCGGGCGCTGCACCAGGCCGCCGACGCCGACCTGGCCGGGGCGGCCGGGTCGACGCGACGCGTCAGAGGTGGACGACGGGGCAGGTGAGCGTCCGGGTGATCCCCTCGACCGCCTGGATCTTGGCCACCACGAGCTTCCCCAGGTCGTCGACGTTCTTGGCCTCCGCCCGAACGATCACGTCGTAGGGCCCCGTGACGTCCTCCGCGGACGTGACGCCCTTGATGTCCGCGACCTCCTTGGCGACCTGGGCCGCCTTCCCTACCTCTGTCTGGATCAGGATGTAGGCGTGTACCACGAGGTGCCTCCCTCCGGACTGGGGCGAAGGACCATTCTATCGGAGCGCCTCGCGGCCTCGGCAACCACGGGTACCACCCACCCGGCGGGGGGATAATGCAGGGTAGTGGGGACGAAGAAGCGAACGGACCCGCTCGATCCGTACCGCCGCATCCGGAAGCCCGTCCCGCCTCCGCCCCGCCGCGAGGAGGACCGACGGCGGAAGCTCCACGAGCGCGAGGCGCGCCGGGAGATCGACGAGGAGCGGTGATGTTCACCGACCGACACGACGCCGGCACCCAGCTGGCGGACGCGCTCGCGCACCTCTCGGGGGAGGACGCGGTCGTGCTGGCCATCCCCCGGGGAGGCGTCGAGGTCGGCGCCGAGGTGGCGCGCCGTTTCGGATGGCCGCTCGACGTCGTCATCCCCCGCAAGGTCCGGGCGCCGCAGAACCCGGAGCTCGGCCTGGGGGCCATCGCGCCGGGGGTGCGGGTCCTCGATGAGGGGATGGTCGAGACGCTCGGCGTGTCGGAGGCGTACCTCGAGCGCGAGATCCGCGAGCAGGAGGGGGAGATCCTGCGGCGCCAGGAGGCCTACCGGCACGGGCGCCCCGCCGAGGACCTGGCCGGGAAGGTGGCCGTCGTGGTCGACGACGGCGTGGCCACCGGGGGCACCGCGGCGGCTGCGCTCCGGTGGGCGCGCGCCCAGGCCGCCACCCGGGTGGTCCTCGCGGTTCCCGTCGCTCCGCGCGAGGCGGTCCGCCGCCTGTCGAAGGAGGCCGACGACCTCGTGGCGTTGGCCACGCCCGAGCCGTTCTTCGCGGTGGGCCAGTGGTACCGCGACTTCCCGCAGACGCCCGACGACGAGGTGGTCAGGCTCCTCGAGGACGCCCGGCGGTGACCGCCGGGTCGCTGATCGAGGTGGTCCTCGGCTCCGTGTTCGTGCTCATCGGTGTGGGTTCCGGGGTGTCGTCGCTTCGGGAGCCGACCCCCGCCGGCTCCCCGGGCGACCGCTTCATGGTGGCGCTCCACGATGCCGCCAAGGCCGGGTTCTGGCTGGCTCTCGGCGGCTTCTTCATCGGCTACCCGCTGGTGGACGACCTCACGTTCCGGTGGTTCGCCCTCACGCCGCTGGCGATGGCCGGGATCCGGCTGGTCGCCTCGTACTTCCTGTCGCGCTCCTGAGGCCTACCGGAAGCCGCGGGCGATCTCCGCCTCGGCCACGCGGCCGACGCCGATGAGGTACGCGGCCTCCCGGTGCGAGATGCCCTCGCTCTCCGCCCGGGCCAGCACCTGGTCGGTGGCCGCGCCCATCAGCTCCTCGAGGCGGTCGTTGACCCGGTCCTCTGGCCACTGCTCCCGCTGGAGGTCCTGGACCCACTCGAGGTACGACACGGCCACGCCGCCGCCCGAAGCCAGGATGTCGGGGAGGACCGTGATCCCCCGGTCCAGCAGGATGGGGTCGGCCTCCGCGGTGACCGGGTAGTTCGCGGTCTCCACGACGACCTGGGCCTTCACCCGATCGGCGTTGGAGCGATCGACGCTCTCCTCGAGCGCCGCGAGCGCGAGGACCACGCAGTCGACGCCGACGATCTCGTCACCGGGGAGCGTCTCGGCGCCCGGGACGCCGAGCACGCTACCGGTGCGCTGCTTGTGGGCCAGCACGTCGTGCGGCGACAGGCCGCCCTCCGAGAAGACCGCGCCGGCGCTGTCGGAGACCGCCAGCACCGGGTAGCCGAGGTCGTGCAGGAGCATGGCCAGCCACGAGCCGGCGTTGCCGTAGCCCTGGACCGCCACCGTCGTGTCCTCCCGGCGCCACCCCCGGGCCTTCACGAGGCGTTCGAGCGCGATGGCCGAGCCCCGCCCGGTGGCCGCCTCCCGGCCGAGCGAGCCGCCGAGCACGACCGGCTTGCCGGTGACCACGGCGGGGTTGGGGCCGTACCTCCGCGAATACTCGTCGGCCATCCACCCCATGATCCGCGGGTTGGTGTTGACGTCGGGGGCCGGGATGTCGACGTGCGGGCCGATGACGTCGGCCACCGCGCGCATGTAGCCGCGGGACAGCCGCTCGAGCTCGGCCTCGGACAGCCGCTTGGGATCGACGCGCACGCCGCCCTTCGCCCCGCCGAACGGGATGTTCATCAGCGCTGTCTTCCAGGTCATCAGCGCGGCGAACGTCCGGATCTCGTCGACGGAGACCTCGGGGTGGTACCGGATGCCACCCTTGTAGGGCCCGCGCGCGTTGTTGTACTGGACCCGCCACCCGCGGAACACGCGGAACCCCCCGTGGTCCGTGGGGACGCGGAGCTGGACGGTGACCTCGCGGGAGGGGGTGGCGAGGGCTTCTCGGAGCGACAGCTCCAGACCGAGCCGCTCCGCGGCGCGCTCGTGGAACCCGCGGACGGCCTCGAACGCTGAGGCCACGGCGTCACCTCCTTGTGACTGGCCGAGCTAAGCCTACCCCAGGGAGGCAAGCGGCGAGCTCACCGTGCCCCGCGTGCGGCCGGGCGGAGAGGTGCCGGCGCTCCAGCAAGCGGTCGGAAGGGTGAGGGAGCCTGAGCTGCCGCGACCGGGCCGGACTAGCCGACGGCCTTGATGATGTCCTCCTCGAGCTCCGGGAAGCCTTTCAGGAACTCGACGCGCTCGGCCTTGAACCGCTCGACGAGGGCGCGGTACTCCTCCATCCGGCCCTGGCGCTCGTACAGGCGGCGCGGCTGCAGCAGCTCGGCGTCGTCGATCTCCGGGACCCGCTCGGCCACCTGGTAGCCGAAGTCCTCGTCGTCGGTCCAGGAGATGGTGCCCTCGGCGATGGACTTCACCACCGCCGACGAGTGGGGGATCTTCACCTTCTTCGAGCGCTCGTCGCCGTCCCGGCCGCCGACCCGCCCGGTGTTCATCAGGAACACGTCGATGGGGTGGGAGTGGAGCAGCTCCAGGATGCGGTTCCCCTGCTGGCCGTGGAGGAGCGGGAAGAAGGGATTGGTGCCGGGCACCCGCAGGAACTTGCCCTCCTCGGACTTGCCGCCCGCCGACGTGCCGGTGGTCTCGCCGAGCATGAAGTACGCCGCGGCTTGGCGCTGGTCCAGCCGGGCCACCGCCGGGATGATGTTCTCGTTCCAGTTCAGGATCAGTAAGTTGTCCACACGGCCGACCTCGCGGGGGTCGCGCCACCGTCCCAGCGCGTCCATCCCGAACACCGAACGGCCGTTCTTCGTGTACGAGGTCTCGAAGAAGTTCACGTTGCCCTGGTCGTCCTGGTACACGTTCTCCAGGTACGTCTCGGGCTTGACGACCGCGTTGTAGATGTTCGGCTCGAAGTCAGGATCCAGCGAGAAGGTCTTGGCGAAGCACCCGTTCTCGGTGCCGTAGATCTTGCCGCCGGGCATCAGCGCCACGAAGTCGTCCTGCACCGGGAGGGAGTCGTTCTGCGTCGTGAACGTCGTGGTGGTCTTGCCGGTGCCGGACAGGCCGATGATCAGGAACACCTTCTCGCCGGCGGCCGTGGGGATGACCTTGCAGCCGGCGTGGAGCGCCAGCCCGCCGCGGTCGTAGACGATCGTGTTCCACATCCGCAGGCCACCCTTCTTCGACTCGCCGAAGTAGTCGGAGTTGAGGACCCGCGTGACGCCGTTCTCCAGGTCCACGGCGATGCACCGCTCGTCGGGATAGCCGGGGGCCGGAAGGTTCGGCGTGTAGATGACCTGCACCTCCGGGTCGCCGCCCTGGCGCGGGTAGTACAGCTTCTGCTGCATCCCCGCGACGTTGGCGTTGGCCTTCTCGATCGTGAGCCGGGCGGGCGTCTGGAACCCCTCGACGTTGCCGATGAACCCGTCGACGACCAACATCTCCTGGCCCCGGATGTACTCGTCCTGCATCCGGGCGATCCGGCCGAACTCCTCGCGGGTCATCGTCTGCCCGGAGGTGATCCCCGGGTCGTCGCTGACGACGTAGGTGCTGCCGGCGCTCCTGGAGGTCACCCGGGTCTGCACGTTGACGTTGCCGAACTTCGTGACCCGGCAGTTCGACATCTCCTCGGTGAAGTTGCGGAGGTCCTCGGGGGAGGGATTCTCGAAGACGTCCTTGGCTTCGATGGGCATGGGTTCCTCTCGTGGGGAAGCGGACGCCAGATTCTACCCCGGGGGGCCGGTGGAAACTCCTAGCGCTCGGTCTCCACCTGGAAGTACAGCCGGACCTGCGTCCGGTACCGCGCGATCCGGTTGTCCTCCACCTCCGTGGACGTCCCGATCACCTCCAGGCGGTTGATGTGGCGGATGGTCTTGGCCGCCTCGCGGAGGGCCTCGCGGGCCGCGTCGCCCCAGGACGTCTCGGAGATGCCCTCGAGGTCCAGCGTGTTGATGGTCGGCACGGTCCCCTCCTTCGGTCGGGGGCATGTTCGATTATCGTGGAAGCCCGACCCCCAGGGAAAGCCGCGAGACCAGGGCCGCGAAGGAACCCGCGTGGAGACCACCGAAGAGCAACTGCTGGCCGCGATCCGCAAGGTGCTGTCGGGCGAGGCCCCCGGCGTCGTCGTGCCCGTCGGCGATGACGCCGCGGTCATCGAGCCCGGGCGGCACCACGCGATCCTGACCGCCGACATGCTGGTCGAGGACGTGCACTTCCGGCTGGAGACGACGTCGCCGCACGACCTCGGCTACAAGGCCGTGGCGGTGAACGTCTCGGACGTGGCGGCCATGGGCGGCAGCCCCCGGTACGGGCTCGTGTCGCTGGCCCTTCCCCCCGAGATCGAGGCGGCCTGGGTCATGGATCTGTACGGCGGCATGCGGGGTGCCGCCGAGGAGCACGGCCTGGCGCTCATCGGGGGGGACACGAACCGCGGCGACCGCGTGGTCGTTGCCGTCACGGTGTACGGGGAGGTCGGGCAGGGCGCGGCCATCACCCGTGCGGGGGCCCGGCCGGGGGACCGGCTGGTGGTCACCGGCTCGCTGGGGGCGGCGGCCGGGGGGCTCGCGCTGGCCGCGGCCGATGCCGACCGCGTCAAGGAGGTCCTCGGGGAGGACTGGGCGCGCTCGCTGCTCACCGTCCTGGAGCGCCCGGCGGCCCGCGTCGGCGAGGGCCAGAGCCTGGCCCGGGCGGGTGCCCGCGCCATGATCGACCTCTCCGACGGGCTGGCGCTGGACCTGTCGAGGATGTGCCGGGAGAGCGGCGTCGGCGCCGCGGTCCGGGTCGCCGACCTCCCGGTCGCCGAGGGCCTCCGCGAGCTGCAGGACGTGCTCGACATCGACCCCGTGGACCTCGCCCTCCACGGCGGCGAGGACTACGAGCTGCTGGCCGCGCTCCCGCCGCACGCGATCTCGCAGGTGCGGCAGGCGCTGGCCGAGCGGTACGGGACGCCGCTCACCGACATCGGCGAGGTCACCGAGGGGGCGCTCGTCCTCGACCTGCCGGACGGCCGCCAGGAACGGCTCGAGCCCCGGGGATGGGATCACTTTGGGTGAGGTCCGCCGTGCGCTGACGATCGCCGGGTCGGACTCCGGGGGCGGCGCGGGGATCCAGGCCGACCTCAAGACGTTCCAGGCCCTGGGCGTGTGGGGGATGACGGCCATCACCGCCGTGACGGTCCAGAACACCAAGGGCGTCTCCGGCTACGAGGAGCTCTCCGCCCAGACGGTCGGCGACCAGGTGCGGGCCATCGTCACCGACATCGGCGTGGACGCGGCGAAGAGCGGGATGCTCGCGTCCGCGGCGATCATCGAGGCGGCGGCCGACGCGGTGGCCGAGACGGGCGTCCCCAACCTGGTCGTCGACCCGGTCTTCGTCTCGAAGCACGGCCACCCGCTCCTCCAGGAGGACGCCGTCGAGGCGCTACGGAGCAGGATCGTGCCCCTGGCGACGCTGGTCACGCCGAACCTGCCGGAGGCGGCCGGGCTCTCCGGGCTCGAGGTCCGGGCCGAGGCGGACATGGAGGCGGCCGGCCGGGCGATCCTGGAGCTGGGCGCCGGCGCGGTCCTGGTGAAGGGCGGGCACCTGGAGGGGCGGCGCGCCGTGGACCTCCTCGTCACCCGGGACGGGGTGGAGCGGGTGGAGGCCGACCGGGTCGACACGCCGCACACCCACGGCACCGGGTGCGTCCTCTCCGCGGCGATCGCCTCGTACCTGGCCCTCGGGGAACCGCTCGACGTGGCGGTCCGCCGCGGGAAGGCGTTCGTCACCGAGTCGATCCGCGCGGCGCTGGAGATCGGGCAGGGGATCGGGCCGGTGAACCCGGCCTGGGAGAGGTCGGGCCGCTAAGAAGGGTGCCGCTCGGCGTGGGCGTCCACTCGGGCCGCGAGGGCGTCGAGCCGGGAGCTCACCCTGGCGTCGAGGTTGTCGAAACGAGCCTCGAGCGCATCGAACCGCGCGTCCATCCTGCCCGCGAGGGAGTCGACGCGGGACCCCAGGTAGAAGAGCGTCCCCAGCGAGGTCGCAGCCAGCAGGCCGATGGCGGTCCAGACGGCGGCGTCCATCTCAGCACGACTCTAGCAGGGGGTACTGACGCGGACTCAGACGGCGCGGCGGACCTTGCCCGCCTTGAGGCACTTCGTGCAGACGTGGACGCGGCGCACGGCGCCGCCGTCCTGCTGGACCCGGAGCTTCTGCACGTTCGGGACCCACCGGCGCTTCGACCGCCGGTGGGAGTGGCTGACCTTCATGCCGAAGCCGGGCTGGCGCCCGCAGATCTCGCATACCGCCGCCATGGCCCAGCGAGGATAGCAGACGTCCGTCGGCGGCCTCAGCCGGCGCTGGCCGGCACCTTCACGCCGCGCTCGTCGAACCGCCGCTTGATCCGCACGCGCAGCTCGCTCTCAAGGCCGGGGCGGCGGGACGGCCGGGTCTCGGCGATCACCCGGAGCACGAAGTCCTTCTCGCCGATCTGCTCGACGCCCAGGACCTTCGGCCCCTCGAAGAACGCGTCCTTGAACCCGTCCTCGCGCCGGACCTCCTCGAACAGCTCCTCGAGGATCCCGCGGACGCGGTCCACGTCCTCGTCGTAGGCCACCCCGACGTCGACGATGGCGCGGGCCCAGCCCCTCGACCGGTTCCCTGACACGATGATGTTCCCGTTGGGGATCGTGTGGAGGGTCCCCTCGAACGACCGCACCTCGGTGGTCCGCAGGTCCAGCGCCTCGACCCTCCCGGAGAGCTCCTTCCCCAGGACCTGGATCTCCACCTGGTCGCCGACGCCGAACTGGTTCTCGAGGAGGATGAAGAACCCCGCCAGGAAGTCCTTGACGAGGTTCTGGGCCCCGAAGCCGAGCGCGACGCCGACGATGCCCGCGCCGGCCAGGAGCGGGCCCAGGTTGATGCCCAACTGCCCCAGGATCATGAGCGTGGCCACCGTCCAGACCACGACCCGGATGGCGTAGGACACCACCTCGGTCAGCGTCGCCGTGCGCTGGAGGTTCATCTCCTGCGTCAGGCTCTCGATGCCCTCGAGCCGGCGCCGCATCCGGCGGACCGCCAGCTTCGCCATCGCGAAGATCAGGAGGCTGACGGCGAGGATGATGGCGATCTGGACGCCGTTCTCGCCCAGCCAGTCGAGGCTGAAGATCGGTGGGTCGGTGTCCCGCTCGCGCATCAGGCCCGATGTAACCGCCTTCGGCGCCGGCCGCGCAACAGGAGCAGCACCAGCGCCATGACCGCGAGGACCACGGCGGCCCAGGCCGCCGCCGTGATCCCCGTCCCCGGCGACCTCGGCGCCGCGGGGGCCGCCGCCGGCGACGGCCGGGGCGGCTCGGGCGTCGGCGACGGCGACGGCGAGGCGGGGGCCTCGGCGAGGACACGGAGCTTCCGCGCCGGCGTGCGCACGGTGTCCACCCCGTCCGAGGCGGCTGCCCGGACGAGGTAGCGTCCCGCGGCCAGATCCGGGACGACCGCGCGGACGGGCGCCCGCCCCTCGTCGAACGGGGTCCAGTCCGTGGTCCCCGTCACCACGTCGCCACGAAGGAACTCCAGCCGGACGCGGGCCGCCGAGGAGAGATCCACCGCGGCCGGCAACCGGTGTCCGACGCGGGCCTTGGCCCGAGCATCGAACCCCGCGGCCCGGAGCACGGGGCGCGGGACCGAGCCGTGCCGGAGGCGCAGCCGGCGCCCCCCGGTCACCCGCCACGGGGGCGCGGGCTCCCGCACCCTCTCCACGGAGGCGTCCCCGGACGGGACGACCGTCACCGAGGTCAAGCCCTGCGCCAGCAGGACCCGGATCGTCGCGGGGACCGGATGCTCGCGGGGCCGGAGCCCGCCGTAGTAGGCGGCCAGGATGTCGCCGGACGACAGCCCGCGCTTGGCCTTCCCGTACGCTCCCCACTGGACCATGCCCACGCCGTGGCCCCACCCGCGCCCGTGGAGGACGAGCGTCCGCCCGTCGGGGGTGGCGCGGAACCACCGGGAGGGAACCGGCTGGGGCAGCCGGTAGCCGTCGGGCTCTGTGGGGGGGTACCGCGCCGGGTCGAGGCACACCGCCCAGTCGTTGACGGCGTCGCGGAGGTCGGCCTTCCTGAGCGTGAGCCGGCGCCTGGTGCCGTGGACGGTGATCGCGCCGTCCTCGACGCTCACGCGGCGCACCCGGCGGCCGCCCCACCGGCCGTCGGCCGCCAGGAACCGCCGGAGGTCCGCGTACGGGAGGGCCACCTCCCACCGCGACAGCGGGGAGGCGCCGTCGTCGCGCTCGACCACGCCGCGGAGGTAGGGGAGCGGCTCGCCGCCGAAGACCTCCTCGTTGTCGAAGGTCCGCCCCGGCGAGGTCGACGAGTAGAACGTCACCGCGGGCTCGCCGCGGTGGACCAGGACCTGGCCGGCGGTGTCGTCGACGGCACGTGCCCAGCGGTGCCCCCACGCGCCCAACTCGATGCCCGCGCCGATGTACACCTGGCAGGCGTCCGTGGCGCAGAGATCGTACTCGCCGCCGGGATCCAGCTGGCTCAGCGCGTACGATCGGGCCGCCACGACCTGGGCCCTCAGGGCCTCCATGGGCCAGTCCCGCGGTACCTCGGCGATCCCCTTCAGGTAGTCCTGGAAGGAGAGCTCCCCGATGAGGTACATCGACCCGTCCGAGGCCCGGCGGACCTCCACCGCGCCGCGGTAGCGCTCGTGCAGGAGCGGTTGTGCGGGCTGGCCCAGGCAGCTCGACGACGACGCGGGCGGATACGTCCCGTCGACCAGCAACGTCTGGCCCGGGGCCGCCTCGAAGCGCACGCGATCGCGGGACGCCGGTCGGGCGGCGGCGAGGACCGGGACGGCGTCGGCCGCCGCCCCGGCGACCAGGAGGCAGACGAGGGCTCGGCGGATCATGGGATCGGTTCCACTCTATGGGACGCTCGCCGGGGCGCCCGGGCTCAGAGGACCTTCCGGATCTCCTCGCGCAGCTGGTCCCCGGTCACGGCCCCGACCCACTCGAACGTCTTGGTTCCGCGCGCGTCGTACACGATCGTCACCGGCTGGCCGACGTACCCCAGCCCGTCGCGGATCGCGCCGGTCGGATCGAACACGCTCGGGTACGGCCAATCCGCCTGGAGGATGAAGTCCCGCGCCGCGGGGCGGGTGTCGAGGATGTCGACGCCCACGAACTGCACCTGACCCTCGAAGCGGCGGGAGACCTCCGCGAGCTCCGGCGCCTCCACCCGGCAGGGCGGGCACCAGGAGCCCCAGATGTTGACCACGACCGGCACGCCGCGCAGCTCGGCGAGCAGCGCCTCGAAGGTCGCCAGGTCGTACTCCGGGAGCGCCAGGCGGTCCTCGGGCAGGAGCGAGCGCCCCTCCGTCGCGGAGGGAGCGGGCGGCTCCGTCCCGCAGGCGGCCAGGAGGAGCGAAGCGGCGGCGAGGACGGCCAGGCGCCTCATTGGACATTACTGTAGAACCACCTCGCCGGAACCGCTGTTCCCTCGGTGTATAACAGCCCCGATGCCGGAGGCGCTCTCCGCCCGGACCCTCCGCCGGGCCATGTCCCGGTACGTCGAGGCCCTTCGGGAGCACCGCGAAGAGATCGATTCGCTGAACGTCTTCCCGGTTCCCGACGGCGACACCGGCACGAACATGCTCCTCACCCAGCAGGCCGTGGATCGGGCCGTCGAGGGGCTGGAGGAGGCCGACATGTCGGAGCTGGGGGAGGCGATCTCCCGGGCGGCGCTCACCGGCGCCAGGGGCAACTCGGGCGTGATCCTGTCGCAGGTCCTCCGCGGCCTCTGCGCGCGCCTGTGCCGGACCGACGCCCCGGGGGCGACCGACCTGGTGGAGGCGCTCGGCGAGGCGTCGGAGGAGGCCCGCCGGGCGGTCGCCCGTCCGGTGGAGGGCACGATGCTCTCGGTGATGCGCGACGCGGCCGAGGCGGCCCGGCGGGCGGGCGGCGATGGGCCCGGCCCGGCGGACGTCGCGGACGCCGCCCTGGAGGGGGCGCTGCGGTCGCTGGAGCGAACCCCCGAGCAGCTCCCGGAGCTCCGGCGTGCCGGGGTGGTCGACGCGGGCGGCAAGGGGCTCGTCCTGCTGTTCGACGCGCTCGTCTCGGCGCTCCGCGACGTCCCGCTCGGGGTGCAGGTGGGGCGCCGGGGCCCCGTGGGGCAGGCCGCCGCCGAGCCGGAGCGCCCACGGGACCGTCGGTACGGCTACGAGGTCATGTACCTGCTCGAGGGCGACGACGGCGCCGTCCCGGGGCTCCGGCGCGCGTTGGAGGAGATCGGGGACTCACTGGTGGTCGTCGGAGGCGGCGGCCTCTACAACATCCATGTCCACACCGACGAGGCGGGGGCGGCCGTGGAGCGGGGGATCGACGCCGGACGGCCGCGCGACATCCGCATCACGTCGCTCGACGAGCAGGTGGAGGCCTGCCTGGCCGACGAGGCCCGGGCCGTCCGCGCCGGCGAGCGAGAGCCCGAGGGCCACGGCCCTGCCGAACGGCAGCGGACCGCGCTGGTGGCCACCGCGCCTGGGGAGGGTGTGGCCCGCCTGCTGCGGTCGCTGGGCGCGGTCGTCGTGTCCGGCGGCCCCGGCCGGAACCCCTCGGTGGGCGAGCTGGCGGAGGCCATCGCCGGGGCGCCGTCGGACGACGTCGTCGTCCTCCCCAACCACCGCAACATCGTCCCGGCCGCTGAGCGCGCCGCCGGCGAGGCCGCCAAGCGGGTCGCGGTCGTCCCGACCCGCTCCGTGGCCGAGGGGCTGGCGGCGGCGGCGGCCTTCGACGCCGAGGCGGCGGCCGAGGACAACGAGCGGCAGGCGCGCGAGGCGGCGGACGCCGTGGTGGCCGCCGAGGTGGCGGCCGCCGTCCGCGACGCCGAGACCCCGGCAGGGCCGGTCCGCGAGGGCCAGTTCCTGGGCGTGGTCGACGGCGACGTGCGGGCGGTCGGCGACGATCCCGTGGCGGTGGCCGTGGAGACGGTCCGGCCGCTCGTCCGCGACGAGCACGAGCTCCTGACGTTGCTCGTCGGGGAGGGCGTCAGCGAGGGCGACGGACGGCGAGCCGCGGAGGCGCTCGGGGCCGCCCACCGCGGCCTCGAGGTTGAGGTCCACCGCGGCGACCAGCCGCACTACCCGTTCCTGATCGGGCTGGAGTGAGCCGGCTCTCGCTCGACGCGCCGATCTCGGAGCTCGGCGGCTGGGCCCGCCGGTTCGAAGGCCCCCTGCGGTCGCTGGGAGTGGAGACGGTCGGCGACCTCCTCCATCACTACCCGCGGAGGTACATCGACCGGTCGGCCGTAGCCAAGCTCGGCGATGTCCGGATCCGGCAGGAGGCCACGGTCATCGGGACGGTGCACGGCGTGAACCGCCAGTTCACCCGACAGCGTCCGCCGAGGGCCATGGTGACGGTCAGGCTCTTCGACGGGACCGGGTACCTCGATCTGTTCTGGTTCAACCAGTCGTGGCCCTACCGGCGGTTCAAGAAAGGGCAGGAGGTGGCCGCGTCCGGAAAGGTCACGGCCTTCGGCGGTCGGCCGCGGATCACCAACCCGGCGGTGGAGGTCCTCAAGGGCGGCGACGCCGACCAGGTCCACACCGGCCGGATCGTGCCGGTGCATCCCGCCGCCGAAGGGGTCTCGACGGGGACCATCCGGCGCCTGGTCCACGATGCGCTGCGCCGAACCGGCCGCCTCCCCGATCCCCTCCCCGAGGAGATCCGGCGCCGACAGGGCCTGCTGCCGCCCGACCGGGCGATGCGCGACATCCACTTCCCCGAGGAGGGCGAGGACATCCGGCGCGCCCGCGACCGGCTGAAGTTCGACGAGCTGTTCTTCCTCGAGCTGGGGGTGGCGTTCCGCAAGCACCGGGTGGAGGCCGAGACCGAGGGGATCGCCCACGACCTCACGGGCGACCTCGCCGAGCGGTTCGTGAAGTCGCTGCCGTTCGAGCCGACGGCGGCCCAGCGCAGGGCCATGGAGGAGATCGCCGACGACATGGCGCGCCCGCGGCCGATGAACCGGCTCCTCCAGGGAGACGTGGGCTCGGGCAAGACCGTCGTGGCGCTGGCGGCGGCCATGGTGGCCATCCAATCCGGGCACCAGGCGGCGATCATGGCCCCCACCGAGGTCCTGGCCGGTCAACACCTCCGGAAGGTGGCGGAGCTCCTGGGCCCGATGGGGGCTCGGCGCGCCGGCGCCGAGCCGGTGGACGAGGCCCAGGTCGGCCTGTTCGGCGCGGACGGCCCGACCTACGCCCTGCTCACCGCGGCCGTCACCGGGAAGGAGCGGGAGGCCGTGGTCGAGGGGGTGCGATCGGGGGCCATCGACCTCGTCGTCGGGACCCATGCTCTTGTCCAGGAGCACCTGTCGTTCGCGGACCTGTCGCTGGCGGTCATCGACGAGCAGCACCGCTTCGGGCTCCACCAGCGGGTGGCCCTCAAGGAGAAGGGGGCGTCGCCGGACGTCCTGATCATGACCGCCACGCCGATCCCCCGGACGCTCGCCCTGACGTATTACGGCGACCTGGACGTCTCGGTGCTCGACGAGCTCCCGGCCGGCCGGCAGCCGGTCGAGACCCGGGTGGCCCGGACCTCGCTCGAGCGGCGTGGCGCGTACGAGCTGGTGCGGGAGCAGGTCGGCCAGGGCCGCCAGGCCTTCGTGGTCACCGCGGCGATCGACGAGTCCAATCGCCTGGAGGTCCGGGCCGCGGAGAAGGAGGCCGAGCGCCTGGCCACCGAGGTCTTCCCCGACCTCCGGATCCTGCTCCTCCACGGGCGGATGCGCCCCCGCGACAAGGACGCCCGGATGGAGGCCTTCCGATCCGGCGAGGCCGACGTGCTGATCGCCACCACCGTGATCGAGGTGGGCGTGGACGTCCCGAACGCGGCGGTGATGCTCGTGGAGAACGCGGAGCGCTTCGGGCTGGCCCAGCTCCACCAGCTCCGGGGCCGGATCGGCCGGGGGGCGCACCGGTCCTACTGCGTGCTGTTCGACGCCTCGGAGCCGGGGAACGAGGACGCCCGGGCCCGGCTGGAGGCCATGGTCGGGACCACCGACGGGTTCCAGCTCGCCGACGAGGACCTCCGGCTCCGGGGCGAGGGGACGCTGTTCGACATCCGCCAGTCGGGCATGCCCGACCTCCGGCTGGCCCGCCTCGCCTACGACACGGAACTGGTCCGCCGCGCCCGGAAGGAGGCGTTCGACCTGATCGACGGCGATCCGGACCTGTCGGCCCACCCGGACCTGCGCGCCGAGATGGAGCGGCGCTTCGCCGACTCCATCGACTGGCTGTTCCACTCGTGACGAGGGCGCCGCCGAAGCGGCGCCCTCGAAACGAACTGGCGTCGAGCCTTACGTCGTCCCGGGCTGGCCGTCGGAGTTGTAGAACGTCACCTTGACCGTGACCTCGTTCGCGGGCGGGCCCGCCCAGTTGTGCACCTGGACGCGATAGGTGCCCGGGTCGAGCCGGCCGGACTCCATCGTCTCCCCACTGAGCGAGCTGGACTCACCCGAGGTCAGCGGGTCGCTCCAGGTGCCGTCCGCGTTCTGGCGCTGCAGGAACAGGTCGATGTCGCCCGGCAGCGGATAGGTCGCCACGGTCACCGAGCTGGCGTTGTCGACCCCGTCGGGGACGACGAATGGGACGAACTGGCTCGTGACGCCGCTCACGCGCACGCCAGCCCCGGGGGCCAGCGTGGTGACCGTCCCCGTGACCGGCGCCTGTGCGGGAAGCGCCGGCGCCACCTTGCCCTGCGCGTCGACGGTGAGCGTCACCGCCTCGCTCCCGGCCGCCGGGCGCGCGACCACGGCGTAGACGCGCTCTCCCGGCTGGGGGGCACCCTCCACCGCGGGCGCGCTCTTCGCCGGACGGATCTTCAGACTGGTCCCATCATCACGGAGGATGTAGAGCAGGGCGTTCCCGGAGCCGCTGACCGACACCCGGGCCGCGCGCGTGAGCTCCCTCGCCATGAGCCCGCCGGGGCCCAGCGTGCGGGTCGCCTGGCCGTTCTCCAGCCGCGCTGGCGCCCAGCGCTCGAACAGCGAGCCCCAGTCGAGCGGCTCAGTCCCGAAGAACGTGGGCCACGCCCGCCCCCGCCCGGTGATGGCGGAGCCGGCGAACTGGACGAGCTGGTCGGCGAGGGGCTCGCCCGCGGCCTGCACCATGGCCGGGGCCACGTCGCCGAAGCCGTTCGCCCGGGGGGAGAACGCCGGCACGGCCTCACGGATGAGGTTCAGGAAGGCCTCCGTACCGTTGGTCACGTACCAGGGACCCCAGAGGTAACACGTGTTGTAGGTCTTGCCGAAGGGGCCGGCCGCCATCCCGGCGTCCATCGATCCGCCGGTGTCGAAGCCGTTGCAGCCGTTGGCGTCGTTGGCCGTCACGAGCGTGTCCGGCGCGAACGTCGTGTCGGCGTACTCGTGCAGCGTCTCCTGGAACCGTGCGGTCCCTTCCGAGTAGGAGGTGGGCGTGCCGCGCCCGGCCTGGTTGAAGTGCCCGGGCTTGTTGTAGCGGTTCTGGAAGTTGTGGAACATCTCGTGGCCGATGATCAGCGAGTAGGCCTGGGCCCGGTCCCGGTAGCCGTCGTAGCCGAGCAGGTCCAGCGCCGTCTGGACCTCCGAGTTCAGATGGATCTGGAAGTGGTCGGAGATGAACACGCACGCCAGGCAGGCCAGCCCCAGCGCGTCGTTGACGTACACGAACCCCACGTCGTTTCCGAACGTCTCCTCGTACCCGGGGAGCGCGCGCCAGCCCTTCGAGAATCCCCACGACAGGAACTCCTCGTAGTTCTCCTTGGCCGCTCGCATCGTGGCCCTGAGGACGTCCGCCCGCGCCACGCCGGTGTCCATGCCGATGTCCACGCCGACGTGCGCGTCGCCGATCGACGTCACGATCGTGTAGCCGTCCTCGAAGGTGTGCTGCAGCAGGCCCGGCTGGCCGTCGTCGTCGTCGGCGGCCGCCTGGGCGCTGGCCGCGGTCGGAAGCCCGCGCGCCTCGTCGATCACGCCGCCGGACAGCCGGGTGTAGCGCTCACTCAGCCCGGGGAGCGCCGTGAGGCCCTCCCACGACGCCTCCAACGGCTCGCGGCCGAACGCCGTCGCGGTCCAGGTCGCGGTACGGATCCCGTGCGCGTCGGTGATGATCGCCCAGCGGGCCTCCACGCCGTTCGTCCGGGCGTGCGTC